>PZPI01000041.1 GCA_003045935.1 Bacteroidota bacterium
TAGGCACTCATGTGTATTCGACTCAGAAATGACCTCTGTGATCGGTAAAATGGTGAAAGTCATCGGCTGGTACGATAATGAATCGGGATATAGTAGCCGACTAATTGATCTGATCAAACGTCTTTAGTAGAATTAGGTTGACAAGCGATTCCTTTTGGTCAAAGCAAATCGAATGTTCCACCTCGATCACTTCAATTAATTGATTAGAAACTGCAGCCTCAAGCTTTACTTTATCCTTAGCAGTTGTAAGAATTCTTTCATAATTACTCAGGTTCGAAAAATCAGATGCTTTATAGGCATGATGATCCTTAAATCGCAAATGATCAAAAGGGATATCAAGATCAAATAGGTAAGACTCCAAAGGGGCAGCGTCTGCTATACCAGTAATCAATAGATTTTTTGTGGATCTGAGTGAATTGAGGGCTTCAACGTCTAATGTGGGGTACTGTAGAGTGGCAAAAAATACGGAAGCTGAAGACCACTTACTTACACGATTTTTAATGCTTTTGGCTTCCTCTTTTGTAAGGTCTTTCGGACATTTGGTAACCACTATTATATCAGCGCGATTTGCTTGAGTCTTATGATCTCTTAGCTTACCCTTGGGAAAGTAACAATCGTTAAAAAACGGATTCAAATAGGTAGTGAGTAAAATATTTGCCTTCGCACTTACTTTGCGGTGTTGAAAAGCATCATCAAGTAAAATTATTTCAGGAGAGAGATCGCTTACAATTCGCTCAATTCCGTGTCTTCTATCCTCGCAAACGGCTACTGGAAGCTGGTCAGAAGAATTATAAATTTGTAAGGGCTCATCGCCAACCTCTTCGGGAATAGATTCACTCTTCACCCACTTAAAACCCACTGATTTTCTTCCATATCCACGACTTAGAACTACTACATTTTTAGAATTAAAAACCTCCTTTATCAACCAAAGAATCATTGGTGTTTTACCGGTTCCTCCAAAACTCAGATTACCAACAACTAAGGTTGAAACAGAAAATCTCTTTGTACTAAACCATCCCAAATCAAAAGCCATATTTCGTAGATAGACTACTATCGAATAGAGCCATGAAAATGGGGCCAGGACGAGTTTCAAAATATGCATATGCGAATTTATAATAAATTAGTGGCTCATTTCTTTTCTATGCTACGCACCGATATTTCAAATGCACTCGAAATGTGGGCTCCTTTAACAGGTGCCGAAGATTTCGACAATGTTGGTTGGCTATATCAATCAACAGCCCAAAACATCACTGGATTACTTGTATGTCATGACGCACTAGAAGAAGTGATCGAGGAAGCTCATCAAAAGAAGTGTGAAATGGTAGTTTGTTACCACCCAATCCTATTTAATGGGTTAAAACGTATCGATCAAACCGACTATGTATCACGGGCAATCCAAAAAGCAATCACCTACAATATTAGCATCTATGCGATGCACACAGCACTAGATAAAGTAATCGGAGGTGTTAGTGATTTAATGGCAAATAAGTTAGGGCTAATCGAAGTCTCCTTTCTCTTGCCTGATGGCGATAAGAGTGGAATGGGACGAATTGGATTTTTAAGAGAAGCCATAAATTCTGAGACATTTTTGAAAAAAGTCAAGGAAACCTTTAAAACACCGGTGATTAGACATAGTAATTTCAAGAACAACACTATTCGCAAAGTGGCTGTTTTAGGAGGAAGCGGAGCATTTGCCATCGAAGAGGCACTTCGCCAAAATGCAGATGCATACGTTACAGGAGATTTGAAATATCACGATTTTTTCAAACCCCAAGGAGAGCTCCTACTCACCGATGTGGGACACTTTGAATCTGAGCGATTTACAAAAAACGCAATTGCTAAATACCTTCAAGAAAAATTTAGTAATTTTGCCGTCAATTTATCTGAAATAAATACTAACCCTGTAGGGTACTATCCGTATGGCGAAGAATAAAGAAATGAGCGTAGAAGACAAGCTAAGAGCTCTTTACGATTTGCAACTTATCGACTCAAGAATTGATGAAATTAAAAATCTTAGAGGTGAACTTCCGATGGAAGTTGAAGACCTCGAAGATGAAGTTGCTGGTTTAAGCACTCGGCTTGCAAAACTTCAAGAAGACGTTAGCACATTAAATTCTGAAATCTCAGCAAAGAAAAATGCGATCGAAGAAGCTAAGGTTCTTATGAAGAAATACGCTGAACAACAGAAAAACGTTCGAAACAGTAGAGAGTTTAATTCGTTAACCAAAGAAATTGAATTTCAAGAGTTAGAAATTCAACTTGCTGAAAAGCACATTCGTGAATTCAAAGTAAAAATTGAGCACAAGAATGAAAGCATCGAGCAAACTACTGAAAAGCTAAATGGAAGAAAAGAACACCTTGAGCACAAAAAAGGTGAACTTCAAAATATCCTTGCCGAGACCGAGAAAGAAGAGAAAGAGTTACTCAAACTTTCAGAAAAATACGGTACAGACATCGAAGACCGACTATTTACTGCTTACAAGCGAATTAGAAGCTCAGTGAAAAATGGTCTTGCTGTAGTTCCTATTCACAGAGGTGCTTCTGGAGGTTCTTTCTTTACACTTCCTCCTCAGGTTCAAGTAGAAATTGCTTCACGCAAACGTATCACCACTGACGAACACAGTGGAAGAATTCTAGTTGATCCTGTTTTAGCTGAAGAAGAGACTGAAAAAATGCAATCTCTTTTCGATAAATTGAGCTAACAGATAATACTTCTGCTCTAAGCAGATTAGAATATAACTAAGGCGGTCATAAGACCGCCTTTTTTAGTTATTTTTGTTTAAGATCAATAGTGACAATGTTAAACAAAATGATTGAGTTTGATTCGACCCAAATAGAATCAATTCCTAAACGAGAACGGGCCCATCTAATTAATAACCTTTGCGGATTACGATCTGCCAATCTTATTGGAACCTCAGATGGTTCTGAAGATAATCTCGCCATTTTTAATTCGGTAATCCATTTGGGAAGCAACCCTCCCCTTTTAGGTATAGTATTTCGCCCGCTAACTGTTGAGCGACATACCTACAACAACATCAAAGAAACCAAATATTTCAGCATCAATCAGATTACCCGAACGATGACTGCCAATGCCCATCATACTTCAGCAAAATTCGAATACCAGCAATCTGAGTTTGAATTTTGCGGCATTAAATCTCTTCATCGCGAAGGATGCGTTGTACCCTTTGTAAAGGAGAGTAATATTCAAATACTTTGTACTTACAGCAGAGAGCATATGCTTGAGAATGATTGCATACTACTTACTGCAACCATTGAACGTTTCTGGGTAAACAGTGATAGTATTAATAAGTCGCACTGGTTAAATCACGAGAAAGCTACATCTACCGCGATTGGTGGTCTTGATGCTTATTACCAAGTATCTCTTATCGATCGATATAATTACGCTCAACCCGATACAGCACCTAAATCTATTCTCGATTAAGTGGCACACAAGAAAGTAAACCTTCCTCAGAAAATTTGCGTGGTTTGTGAGAGACCCTTTGCCTGGCGTAAAAAATGGGAGAAGAATTGGGAACAGGTAAAATACTGTAGTAAAAAATGCGCGTCTCAAAAGAAATAATTTTATGAACAGTATACTGATAGTCAATCAATTATTAAGGATCAAGGAAAATACTTTGCTCATCAAGGCAATGAAAAACAAAGGCCTATTTGCTTACTATTATTTAGATCATCAATCGATCGAAATAGGCTCAAAGACATTTCCTAATAAATCCTTCTTTGCAAGAAAATTTGAACTTGAATCACTACACAATCTCAAGGTTGACTTAGAACGTTTAAATATTCCTCTGATTATCGATCAGGTAGGATCTGATCATCTTGCCACCCTTATAGACTGCTATTCGATCGAATCCCTATACAGTATTGATTTCGCTACCTCTAACGAGAGGAATTTCATCGATAAGGCCATTAAACAGGCAAAGACAGACGTAACGTGGATCAAGGACCACTCAGATCTATTATACCCTTTACAAAAACTACCGTTCGATGTAATGGAGTTACCTGAAGTCTTTACTGTATTTAGAAAAAAGGTAGAACGATACAATACCCCTGAGACACCATTAGAAGCACCAGAAGATCATTTATCGAACGGATTATCGATTGAATCAAGCAAGATTCCTTCCTTAACTGAACTAGGCTATTCAAATAACACCATTGATGATCGATCTTCGCATCCATTCAAAGGTGGAGAAGACGCTGCGTGGGATCGGTTAGATCAGTATTTCTGGCAGACTGAGGCACTCGCAGAGTACAAACAGACAAGAAACGGATTAATTGGCCTAGACTTTAGTTCGAAGCTTTCCTCCTATCTAGCTTTTGGGTGCCTTTCTCCCCGATCTATTTATGCAGAAATAAAAGAATTTGAAGCATCGGTTGTTGCCAATCAAGATACCTATTGGCTCTTTTTCGAACTGCTATGGAGAGAATATTTTAAGCTAATTAGTTTCAAACATAAGGATCGCATCTTTAAGGTAGAGGGAATTCTTAATCGCTCCTATGAATGGGGCAAGAACAACGCCCTTTTTGAAAAGTGGATTGATGGTAAAACCAAAGATGATTTCGTAAATGCGGCCATGATTGAATTAAAATCTACCGGTTGGATCAGTAACCGAGCGAGACAAAATGTGGCCAGTTATTGGGCAAAGAATTTGAAACAAAATTGGATTTGGGGGGCAAAGTATTTCGAAGCTCAGCTTATCGATTACGATGCCTCAGCCAATTGGGGTAATTGGTGTTATGTAAGTGGAGTGGGTAATGACCCTAGAGATCGCAAATTTAATACCCAAAGACAAGCAGAGATGTACGATCCCAATAACGACTATAGACGATTATGGCTGCAGTAAAAAAACTCCGATTGATCTTAGGCGACCAATTGAATGCCCGACACAGCTGGTATAAAGAGGTGGATACTCATACGCTCTATTGTATGGCAGAGATGTATCAAGAAAGTAATAATATCACCCATCATGTTCAGAAGGTGGTAGCTTTCTTTCAAAGCATGAGAAATTTCGCAAATGCTTTAAAAAAGGTTGGCGCTCGTGTAGACTATCAAAAAATCAATCAATCTGGAGATCGTAGTCTTAAGATTCGGATATTAGAATACTGCCAAGCCCACCCTATTGAGAAGTTTGAATACCAATTACCCGACAACTACCGTTTAGATGAAGAGCTTAAAGAAATTTGCAGACTGCTTGCATCGAAAGGAATCCAAAGCGAAGTGTTTGAAACAGAACACTTTCTAACTTCTAGAGAAGAATTATTAAAACATTTCGAAGGCAAGAAACAACTCCTTATGGAGTCGTTTTATCGAATGATGCGAAAAAAGCATCATATACTAATGCTTCCTGACGGTAAGCCTGAAGGAGGCAAATGGAATTTCGACAGTGAAAACCGAAAGGGTATTGATACGAATCTCCAAATTCCAAAAGAGTTAGATTTTAAAACGGATGTAACCGAGGTTTACAACGACATTCTTGATAGTAAGATTAAAACACTGGGTATTATAAATGCTGAGGAATTTCCTTGGCCAACCAATCGAAACGAAGGATTACAAATACTACAGTATTTCTGCGATCATTTATTATCTCGATTTGGCACCTACCAAGATGCGATGGCCGTTGGAAAACCCTATCTCTTTCACTCAAGGCTATCCTTTGCACTGAATTCAAAGCTGATACATCCTGGAGAAGTTATTGATACTGCCATCTCAACTTATTATAAAGATGATACTATTTCGTTTTCCCAAATTGAAGGATTTGTTCGTCAGATTTTAGGGTGGAGAGAATATATGCGAGGCATATACTGGAAAGAAATGCCCAATTATCAAACTCTCAATTACTTCAATCACCAACAAAATCTCCCAGACTTTTATTGGACGGGAAAAACCAAAATGAAATGTCTTTCTGAGTCTATAAAACAAACGCTTCAATATAGTTATGCCCATCACATACAGCGCCTAATGGTTACAGGTAATTACGCGCTGCTCACTGAAATAGATCCTGATCAACTTGATGATTGGTATTTAGGAGTTTATATCGACGCGATACACTGGGTAGAGATCACTAATACTCGTGGAATGTCTCAGTTCGCAGACGGAGGAATCATCGCGACCAAACCCTATATCAGTAGTGGAGCCTATATCAACAAGATGAGTAATTACTGTAAGAGCTGTAGTTACCGGGTACAAGATAAGACCGGAGAACAATCATGTCCGTTTAATTCCTTGTACTGGAACTTTCTAAGTAAAAAACGAGAGATACTAAAGGGCAATCCTAGAATGGGTATGATGTATCGCCTACTTGACAAGAAGAACCCAGACGAGTTAGAAGCGCAGATTAGAAGAGCAGAAGCGATTATTCGAAATCCAGATGCCTATTAGATCGTATCAATGACCCCGTCGACGATGCCATACTGTGTAGATTCTTCAGCATCCATCCAATAATCACGGTCAAAATCTTTCATCACCTTATCGATAGACTGATCACAATTCTCAGCAAGAATTCTTGCTCCAATCTCTTTGGTTTTTATAATCTCTCTAGCTTGTATCTCTATGGAAGAGGCTTGACCCTGAGCTCCTCCACTAGGTTGATGAATCATAACTCGTGCATGAGGTTGTATGAAGCGACGACCTTTTTCACCAGCAGACAATAAAATCGAACCCATTGAAGCTGCTAAACCTGAGCATATGGTCGAGACAGGACTTTTGATCGCTTTTAAGGTATCATAAATAGCAAATCCTGAAGTTACATAACCTCCAGGGCTATTAATGATGAGTTGAATTTCATCATGACTTTGACTGTCCAGATAAATCAAGCGATCAATCACGTGTTTTGCGCTGTGATCGTCTACCATTCCCCATAAAAAGACCTTGCGATCGGTTAAAAGCGAATGTTCTATTAAGTCACGAACCTTAGATGTTGCAGCCATAGCCATAAATTTTAGATACCTACAAAGGTAGCATCTAATGCTATTTTAGCCTAGCATTTCCTACCTTTAGCCTAAAAGAAATATGAAAAAGTTACTCCTCTCTATAGCAGCCATAGGTTTACTGAATAGCTGTTCAGAAACCCCTTCAACCAACGAGAAGTCAGAGGCTTATAAGGTAGCAGATCGCATTGCTGAAGCGCACGGACTCTCTGAATTTGAAAAAATCGAAAAGATCGTCTTTAATTGGAATGTGGCTCGCGCCAACGGAGAACCTTTCTCTCGCAAATGGATCTGGAACCCTAAAGTTGATTCAGTAACTGCTGTGCGTGCTAAGGATGATTATAAATACCATTGGAAAAAGCTTGATTCCGTTTCCAATGAGATTAACAAGGGCTTTATCAATGACAAGTATTGGCTCTTAGCGCCGCTTCAGTTGGTTTGGGATCAAGATAACTTCTTAGCAACTTATACAGAAAATGTCAACTCTCCAGGTGAAGGAAAATCTTTAAACAAATTAACCATTGTCTATGGCAACGAGGGCGGATATACCCCAGGCGATGCCTATGATTTTTATATAGATAAAGATTATACGGTAAAAGAGTGGGTGTTTAGACGCTCCAATGGAGAAGATCCAAACATTATATCGATTTGCAAGGATTACCTCAACCTCGGAGGTTTACTTATCGCGCAGCGACATGAAAGACCGAATTCAAGTGGAGCTCTTTATTTTACCGAACTATCGGTAGAATAGATCGCATCCTTGAAACGTTCAGCAAACAAGTATACATCTTCAAAAGAATTATAAAAGGGTGCCGGAGCAACACGAATCACATTCGGATTTCTCCAATCGGGCACCACTCCATTTTCGCAGAGATGATCAAAAATGGCTCGGCCATTATTAGGGATGTATATAGATAGTTGAGCGCCTCTATTTTGAGGAGTAATAATCTCGAGGGGATATCCCGTTTGCTCAGCAATCTCCCTAATCTTAAATTCTAAATAATCAGTAAGCTGTTTACTTTTTGCCGTTAGGCTCGCCATTCCTACTTCTTCAAATAAATCTAAGGAAGCATCATAGGGAGCTAAAGCTAGAATTGGCAGGTTAGACAACTGCCAAGCCTCGGCTCCTACTGCTGGCTTAAAGGAGTCATTCATTTGAAAACGCTCTGACTTATCTACACCCCACCAACCTTCGAATCGAGGAATTGAAGACTGGTCGTGATGGCGTTTATGAATAAACACACCTGATAAACTACCCGGTCCAGCATTCATGTACTTATAACTACACCACGCCGCAAAATCTACTCCCCAATCATGTAATTTTAATGAAATATTACCTGCTGCGTGGGCTAAATCCCATCCGATAGTAATACCATGTGACCTAGCAACTCTAGTTATAGTCTCAATATCGAGAACCCCCGCAGTGTAATAATTCACTCCACCTAGAAGTATAAGCGCAACTCTATCTTTATTTTCTTCAATAGCCTTTACGAAATCTTCGGTTGTTGGAGCCGATCCGTTACCCGAAACTTCAATGAGTGCACTTTCAAAATCAAATCCGTGAAACTTCAATTGAGATTTCATTAAATACTGATCAGAAGGAAATGCCTTTTCTTCACATAATATGGCGTAACGCGTAGAAGTCGGACGGTAAAAAGAAACCATGAGAAAATGAAGGTTGGCTGTCAACGTATTCATAATAGTAACTTCACTAGGCTCTGCACCAACGACCTTGGCTAATTTAGGCGCCATTCTTTCGTGATAGTCCCACCAAGGATGTTCAGAATAAAAGTGACCATCCACAGCATAGTCTGCCCACTCGTCTAGTATTCGACCAATACGGTTTTTAGCATTCAAGGGTTGTAATCCTAGCGAGTTACCCGTAAAGTATAACTTCTTCTCTCCTTCAGCAGTTTTCGGAAAATGAAATTGATCGCGATAGCTCGCGAGCGAATCATTAGCGTCAAGGTCTTTAGCGAATTGAAGAGAACTTTGAAACATAGCCTTATTTTTGCCCTAAATTTACTTAAAAATAGAGCGATGCACTTCTTTTCAGAAGCCTTAGAATCTTATTTAAACAAGCATATAGAGGTAGAACCAACCTATCTCAAAAATCTAAGCCATGAAACGCATCAGAAAGTAATTCAACCAAGAATGATTTCGGGTCATTACCAAGGCAGGCTACTTTCGTTTTTAAGCAAATTAGTTCGACCCAATCGCATCCTTGAACTGGGTACTTATACAGGATATTCAGCACTATGTCTTGCAGAGGGGCTAAGTGCTAAAGGAACCATTACTACTATTGAAGTAAATGAAGAATTAGCTTGGCTACAACAAAAGTATTGGAAACTAAGCCCTTACTATGAAAGCATCCAACCTATCGTTGGAGATGCATTAAAAATCATACCTACTTTAAAGGATCGGTTTGATTTAGTTTTTATTGACGCTAAAAAAGCCCATTACAATGAATATTTAGATGCAGTAATTCCTAAGCTAAGCAAAGGATGCCTTGTAGTATCCGACAATATTTTGTGGAGCGGCAAAGTAGTAGAATCACTTCAAAAGGGCGATAAAGCCACCGAGGCGTTGCTAAAGTATAACCAAAGGTTAACTGAAGACGAACGTTTCGAGCACCTAATCTTACCTGTAAGAGACGGATTAAGTGTAGCCAGATACCTCTAGCTCACTGACGTTTAATAGTACCGGTCACTTCTTCTACCGACTTTTTTACTTGATCTGCACTCTTTTTAAGATCTTCGGCTATTGAAGTGTCGATACCGCTTTTATCGGCAGACTTCTGAATTTCGCGCTTAACGTCGTCGGCTGCATCTTTTAGTTGGCGCATTCCTTTAGCTAGGCCGCGCACAATTTCTGGTAGACGATCCGTACCAAAAATAATCACCACCATAAAGAGTATGAAGAATATTTCTGCGCCGCTAATAAAGAGAAAATGCATGAATACAAATATAAAAAAACCCGCAGCGGTTTCACTGCGGGTTTAAAATTTTGAATAAAAGAAATTATCCCTTGATTTGCGCTTTTAACGCATCAAACTCAGATCCTTCTTCTTTTTTAGGCCAAGAATTGTTTGCAGTATCAACATCTGCAGTCTCTGCTTTAGGATCAACTACAATCCCTGTAAGCTTTTTGTCTGATGAGATTACACGCTTTACTTCAGCATCATTCTTTCTCCAAATCTCAGGCGGATACGTTACCGTCTCAGAACTTCCATCTTCGTATGTGTACTCAACGATAAGTGGCATTGGAATACCTCCTGGTTTTTCAAAAGAAATCTCATAGAAGTACTTGGGCTCTTTAACCTTAGTACGCTCTGCTTCAGTCATGTTATCCATCATAAACTCCTTAAGTGTTGTAGAGGTTTCAGAGGGTGCAGCTGCTGTCAGGTTCGGATCAACATCCTCAGCATTTAAATCCGCTAGATAAACCAGCGGAGGTAGATCTGCCTCAGTTAAACCATTTGCAGCCATATACTCTTTCATTTCTGGTGTTGGCTCATTCGATACATAGTAACTCTTCACTTCTCCTACTCCGATATCGACATAATCTGTTGTATAGAACCAAGATCTCCAGAACCAGTCTAGATCTACTGCAGAAGCATCCTCCATCGTTCTGAAGAAATCTTCTGGTGTTGGATGTTTAAACATCCATCTCTGCGCATAAGTTTTAAATGCGTGATCAAATAATTCTCTTCCCATTACCGTTTCACGCAGAATGTTTAGTGCAGTTGCCGGCTTAGCGTATGCGTTAGGCCCTAGCTGATAAACATTTTCAGGGTTTGACATGATAGGAGCGATATAACTCTGATCACCAGCCATATAAGGAACAATTGCTGAAGGCGCTCCGCGGCGTGAAGGATACTTATCTAACCCTTCAATAGCAGCTGGATAAGCCTCTCCAAACTCCTGTTCAGCAAGGTATTGCATAAAGGTATCTAGACCTTCGTCCATCCATCCCCACTGACGCTCATCAGAGTTTACAATCATCGGGAAAAAGTTGTGACCAACCTCGTGAATAATTACACTCATCATCCCGAATTTGGTTCGATCTGAATACGTACCGTCTTTGTTCGGACGTCCGTAGTTCCAACAAATCATCGGGTACTCCATTCCTTGATTCTTTGCGTGAACGGAGATTGCCTTATGATAGGGATAATCAAAAGTATATTTCGAATATGATTTCAATGTAGAAGCAACAGCACGAGTTGACCATTCCTCCCAAAGTGGATTTCCTTCTTTTGGATAAAGAGAAACCGCCATAACGTCTCGGTTGGCAATTTTTACCGACATCATATCCCAAATAAACTTACGAGAAGTCGCAAACCCATAGTCTCGAACGTTTCTAGCGATAAATTTCCAAGTCTTAGTTTTCTCAGCAAACCCTTTTTCAGCTGCCTCTGCCTCCTCTTGAGTAACAATCATCACAGGCTCATCGTACGACTTTTTAGCCCGCTCATATCGCTTCATCATCTCCTTAGAGAATACCTGTTTTCTATTTTGCAATTCACCTGTAGCATCTAATACATGATCTTCAGGCACAGTAATATTTACCTCGTAATCTCCAAAAGGAAGTGCGAATTCACCACTACCCCAAAATTGATGGTTTTGCCAACCTTCAACGTCACTGTAAACAGCCATTCTTGGGAAGAATTGAGCGATTACATAGGCACGGTTACCATCCTCTGCAAAGTACTCATACCCTGACCTTGCTCTATTCACCGTATGGTCAGGAATATTGTACCACCACTTGATACTAAAACTATAACTCTGGCCACTAAGTAGTGGATTCGCTAAGTCAACACGCATCATAGTTTGGTTGATTGTGTAAGGTAAATCTCTGCTACCTTCTTTCACCCATTCAATATTAAATCCACCATCAAAAGGCTCACCCATAAACGATTGAGCAAAATTACCAGCCGTGTAAGCAAGATTCACACCCTCCCCATTTCTAAGTGGAGATTTTGAATCCTTTGCTCTCACATTTTGATCTAATTGTACCCACAAGAACTCGAGATTATCAGGTGAATTGTTGGTATAGGTAATGGTTTCTTCACCATAGATTCTTGCATTCTTATCGTCTAAAGTAATATCCATCTTGTAGTCAGCGCGTTGCTGATAGTAATCTGGACCGGGAGCACCGCTCGCCGAACGATAGGTATTCGGAGTTGAAAACTCTTCATACAACTGCTTAAATCGGTTGTTGTTGTAGTGACCAGGCTCACGCTGTGGAGCCTCTTCTTGAGCTGCCAAAGGGATTGAGAACACCATGGCAAGCGCAGCAAACAAATGAATCAGTTTTTTCATTAGAATGAGTTAATTTTTAGAGGGGTTAAGTTAGCCCTTTTCTTGAGCTTAAACAAAGAATTCTAAAGTGCTACAACAAAGAATGGTCGCTCCTTGGTCAACACTTCGCTTTGCTTTTTCTGATTCATCCGAAAATGAACCAGGTTGGCGTCCGTACCTCGGAAATATGCCGGCGCTG
>PZPI01000157.1 GCA_003045935.1 Bacteroidota bacterium
ACTTGCATGTGTTAGGCCTGCCGCTAGCGTTCATCCTGAGCCAGGATCAAACTCTTCATTGTTGAATCTTAAATAATTTATGACTAACAAATCACAGATCGACCCCGAGCATCTTAGTTTTAATTCTTTACGAATCTTACGCTTTTGTCATCTCAATATGTTCAAAGAACGTCACACTTACTACCCCCTCTTTTCAGAGGTTCGGTTCACTTGCGTGATCATTTCAGTGTTTCAATGTTTGTGCTTTTGTTTCTCAAAGCGGGTGCAAATATAGGAACGATTATTTCTTCAATGCAAACTTTTGAACAAAAAAATTCAAAAAAATTCAAAGTTTTTTTTCGCCCTTTATTTAAAGCGAAAAGGATCAACAAGTTAGCTCAAAAAAGCATGCAAAAAAAATTAATCGAAAAAATTCCAAACAAAGCCGAAACGCACCACCCCATCACGGTAAGGGTAGTTAGGCGCTGCGAAATAGTCGTTGTTAGAAACACTTGAATTGACATGTTGATAGGTCAAAAATAACCTCATGGTTCTAACTTTTGCATTTATGAATGCGTCAACTAGAGGGTATCCGCCTATCATTTTTTCATTCTGCACGTAAAACTCTCCCAAAACAGGGTGATAAGCATCCGCATAAAAAGCATCAAAATAATGAGCCTTGACTCCTATTTGAGCAAACATTGCCTTTTCAAATAAATCGGTACTATAATATAGAGTAGACCTCAAGATTGCTTTTGGAATGTTGTAATAAGATTCAGTAGCACCAGATTCTTGAATACGAGCTCTTAAATCAAGGGTCCATTTATTATAATGTAGTGCACCTTGATACTCTATATATTTAATTTCAACTGGAGAATCGATTACATGTGGACGAACAAGGGTCTCATCTGAACTAAGGATTCCTTCCTTATTAATGGCTGCGAAGTAGGTGTAATTATCTATCCGATCAAAACCAGCCGTTAAACTCCCCCACCGATCTGTTTCTAACGAAGCATATAAACTATTGAACTTAACTAAAGGTTGAGTGTTTCGACGACTCCAATGAAAGGGTTGGTAGTTGCTTGCATATCTAACCCTATTCAAAGAAGGTAAACGTTCAGATCGATTTAATCCGGCCTTCAAACTCACGGTTGAATCTAACGCAACTTTTACGACTGCATCTAAATATAAACCTTGAGTCTCTTGTTTAAGAGGAACGCCAACTTCTGATCTAAGGTCAACGGATCCCCAATTACTATTGAGTATACCTTCGACACGTAGATCCTTATAAATAGCAGAACGGTTTTGGGTTAATTCCTCCCCGAGTATGGTATCCTTTAAATACTGTCCGGTTTTAAGATAACGCAATCGCGTGCTAAGGGCACCTATACTTTTGTTTCTAAACTCTAATCCTCCACTTAGGTCGGTACCGTTAACAGCATGCTTATCATCGATAGCTCCCGACATTAGCATCTCCCCAAAGTCGGTGGTTGCGCTCGTCTGATTCATTTGAAAGTATCGTGAATCGTAATGGAATTCCTGCAGTGCATATAGCTGCTCTGTAATCTTATAACGCTGATTGATATAATAAGCTCGTTGAACGATTCGATGGTTCATATCTGAAAGCCGCGTATCGATCAGTTTACGATCACCAAATTGCGGGTCTCCCGATTCAAATTGAGAAGTGGAGAAAAGAAGTCCTCCATTTTCTTGTTGCTGGCCATCGTGATAGGTGTAAAACCCTAAAAGCTGATAACGTTTATCCTTAGAAGTATAATTTAACGAGGTTCTGAAACTACCAAACGCTACTTCTTCAAAGGCATAATGGCCTTCTGAGCGGTGACCTCGATAACCAATCATTAGATTAAACTCTGGAGATAGATTGGTAGCTAAGAAGGCATCCGCTTGTTGACCTCTATTGTGAGTAGTCAAAAACTTTAATTCGGTCAGCGGTGTCGGCGTCCTGTAAAAGGAAATGTCATCCTTCTCATCAATCATATACGAAAGCGATGAATTACCCAGAAAGGGTCTTTGATTGGGAACCAATTTGATTAGTTCTCCCATTGGCCTTCCAATATTTGAAAAAGGAATACGACCAAATAAATCTCGACGAGCCGTGTTAAAGCGATGAGCCAATTGCATGGTGAGGGTCGTATCTAGAGAGATCGTATCTCTTCGATTCGACATAATAAGGTAGTCAGTGATTGGTGCAAGTGGCATTCTTGCGCGCTCCTTAAATCGTTCAGCGATAGAATCTGAAAAGTTTAGATTTCTTGGAGCACCTTTTAGATTAACTGCTTTGAGCTGAGCATCTGACTGAGCCATCACTATACCACCCCATAATAATCCCAATAAAAGAACTACACGATTCATGTTGCAAATAAAGGCAAACAAAATTAGCAGAAGGAATCATTCTATTGTTAAAAATGTTAATAATCCCTAATTTTACAAGCTATGCAGAACAAAAACACTTTAAAGAATAACTTATTCTTTGCCCTAGGGGTATTACTATTTAATATTTCCCTCCAAGCTCAATACAAATCAAACGCTCCTCTCGCATCTTATTTACAGAATGAAAAGGCCGAAAGAGTAGATCCAGAA
>PZPI01000158.1 GCA_003045935.1 Bacteroidota bacterium
TCCGTTATATGGCGATGCTTTGTTGTATGGTCTAGATGATTTTCCGAAAATTGATGTAAGCATTTTGGAGCAATTATCTAAACGATCCTTAGAGGAGCTAAGTCATCAGATCAAAGAACTAGATCCAATCAGTGCTGAGCATATTGATCATCAAAACCGCAGAAGATTAGAGAGAGCCCTCTCTATATGTCTGCAAACAGGTAAACCTTACAGTTCATTTAAAAACAGAAAAAGACCAGTACCTTTTGAAAATATCTTTGAAATAGGTGTCGATTGGGAGCGCAATTTACTCTATGATAGAATCAATAATCGTGTCGATCTGATGTTTCAATTGGGGTTACTTACAGAGGCACAAAGCCTCATACCTTTCAAAGACCTAAAACCTCTTCAAACGGTTGGCTATAGGGAGTTATTTGAATACTTCGAAGGGAAGTGTAGTCTGTATGAAGCGACTGAAAAAATAAAACAGCACAGTCGAAACTTTGCGAAACGTCAACTTACCTGGTACAAAAAGAAACCAGAATTTCGTTGGTTTAAACCAGGTGGATTAAGCCCAATGAATGTGCTTGATAATTTAGGTGTGAACTACTAAACGAAAGCCTTCTCCGTGAATATTCAAAATCTCGACCTTAGGATCTTGCTTTAAATATTTCCTAAGCTTAGCAATATACACATCCATGCTGCGTGAGGTAAAATAATTGTCATCTCTCCAAATTTGAGTAAGGGCTAACTCTCTTGGCATCAAATCATTAAGATGAAGCGCAAGCAACTTTAACAAATCATTTTCCTTTGGGGAAAGTTTAATCGGATCCTCTTTCTTGTAAGTCAAGAATCTCAACTTTGCATTTAAATGAAAATCTCCAATTTGAAAATCCGTTTGCTTTTGGTTTATGGTAGTCTGAGAACTTTTTCGCTTTAATAAGGTCTTAATCTTCGCGAGCAAAACCTCCGAATCAAAAGGCTTATTTAAAAAATCATCTGCTCCTACCTTATACCCTTGAAGAACGTCTTCCTTCATAGATTTTGCTGTGAGAAAGATGATCGGAACCGATGTATTATCTTCTCTAATTTCCTTAGCTAGCGTATACCCATCTTTATATGGCATCATCACATCTAGGATACATAGGTCATAATCTCCCTTTTTGTATTTATCAAACCCTTCCATACCGTTCCTTGCTAGAGTAACCTGAAAGCCATTAAGATTGAGATAATCTCTTAGAACAATTCCGAAATTAGGGTCATCTTCGACAAGTAAGATATTCTTAGCATCAGCCATATCTGGATCATTTTAGTTTTAATTCAACATAAAATGTAGTTCCAACTCCTTTCTCACTTTCTGCTCGAACTGTTCCTTGATGCGCTTCAATAATCTGTTTTACGTAGGCTAAACCTAAGCCATGACCTTTAACTAAATGTAAGTTTCCACTGGTTTCCCGGTAAAACTTATCGAAAGCTTGTTTCAAGGTAGTTCGACTCATCCCTATTCCATTATCGGAGAGTTCGACTACAATTCTGTGATCAATTACTCTGGTTGAAATATACACCTTAGGTGCTTTATTTTCATCGGTGTACTTGATCGCATTATCCAATAAATTGATAAAAACATGTGTGAGATGCATCGTATCTCCTTGAATCACATCTTTTACCGCATCAAGCTTTACAACAATTGTGCCATTTCTCTCATTTGAGATTAGATCAACACGTTTCTTAGCTGCCAGAATAATTTCATGCAGTGAAATTTCAGATATATCGAGGTCGATCTGACCCCTCTCTAATTGTGCGATTTGAAGAACATTCTCAACCTGAGTCAGCATTCGTTTATTTTCATCGCGAATCATACCTAAATACCTAACTCCTATTTCATCCTTTAGGGTAGATTTCAAAGCATCCACTGCAAGACCGATAGTTGCAATAGGAGTTTTAAACTCGTGGGTCATATTATTAATGAAATCTGCTTTAATCTCCGCATTCTTCTTTTGTGTAAAAAGTTGGTAAATCGCCACCGAAAACGTGGCAAGAATAATTAAGGTGAAGAAAACAGATAAAGCCATAAGACCCAAAACATCCCTGATGAGATAAGCATTTTTACGAGGGATATCAAAAACTAATTCATAAGCGCTCACTCCTTCACTATCCTTAAAAATTGAAGACCTATAGGTTGAGGAGGAAGTAAAATCAAAGCCTTCACTTCTAACCGAGGTAGGGTATCCTTGACGTTCGACTCCAAATTCAAAGGGTAAAGAAATACCTCGTTTGAGAAGTTCTCTACTCAAAACAAACTGGATTTCTTGTGTAGTAAGTCTTTCATAAATCGGAGTAGCTTTGGCGGCTTCCATAAATACGTCTTCATATTGGGCTTTTTCAATACTGCTAAGTGATCCAATTTTTTCGATAACCTCTACAGGCTCAATGTTTGAACTTAAACCATCACTGCTAAGACCAGGCCTAAAAATCTTTTTAGTTCGATTGGATGTGAAATTGACGATTCTTGTCGTATCTGAAGATGTTGCACCCCAAAAACCTGGGAGTGATTGTGTAGATAAATCATACCCCTCCTCTAAAATGTTGTGGGAA
>PZPI01000042.1 GCA_003045935.1 Bacteroidota bacterium
TTCAGTGGGGGGATCTACCCAAAAGAAAGTGCCGGTGAAGCCAGAGTGACCATAACCGGATTGGTCGGCCAAAGGCGAAGGGTATGAATCTTCAAACGATAGGGAGTCATTACCGATCATTGGTTTGTCAAAACCCAATCCTCTTCGATTATGGTTTTCTTTGAACTGAATTTGTGTGAAGGTCTCTACCGTCGAAGCCTCAAGAAACTTTTGCCCTTGGTATTCCCCTCCGTTCAAGAGCATCTCTAAGACTGGGAGAAGAGATTGAGTGTTGGCGAACAATCCGGCATTACCTGAAACGCCTCCCAGTAACGCTGCATTTTCATCGTGAACCCAACCTCGAATCAATGTTTTTCTAAAAAGACTGTCTTGCTCTGTGGGTACGACACGCTCTATAGAAACCTTACCTGCTGGATTAAATAGGAGCTTACTCGCACCTAGCTGCTCAAAGAAGTTTTGATTTAAATAAGTTTCGAAGTCTTTGCCGCTTAAACGCTCAACGACCTCAGGAATCATCAAAAAGGTAAGACCTGAATAGCGATAGATTTTGTCTGAATGTTTTGATTTTCTCGCCTTGCGGTAAACGTAAGATTTAAATTTTTGGTGAATGAACACTCCTTCGTAGGCCTTGGTAGGATACTTTTCAGAACGCTTGTTGCTCACCCATCGACTTTTCAGCTGTTGGTTTTTTTTTGTGATCTTGTTGAGGTAAACAATGTAGGGAACGACTCCCCCTTGGTGAGCGAGCAATTCTCTTACCGTGAGTTTACTTTTCTTAGGGTGTCTCTTCCAATCAGGAAAGTAGCTACTGAATGGGATATCTAGATTTAATCGTCCATCATCGTAGAGTTTCATAAGTGCTAGGGTTGAGCCAACTACCTTGGTAATAGACGCTAAATCGTATAAGTCACTTGAACTTACCGGTGTAATACTGTCATAGGTGTGAAACCCATAGGCCTTATCTACGAGAATCTGGTTTCCCTTTTTTAGGAAAACCTGCGCTCCAGGGAAAGCACCATTTCTTATACCGTTTTCTACAATACTATCAATACGTTGCTGGGTAACTCGTTGAGCGTTGGTAAATTGTATTGTTAGGCCGAAGATTAGAATAAAAAGGCTTCTCATCAATTAGAGTTTGGTATACATAGAATAATAAAGTGCTGCCTTAAGCTCGAAGGTTTCTCGATCAAATCGAACCGAGACGGTTAAGCATTGAGGCGAGTGTATGATTCTAATGTAATACTATCTGAATTAGGCATGTTTTTGAAATACGCCGAACAAGAAATTTTGAGAGCCTCCCATAGGGGTGATATGATCTACTCTCAGAGTTTTTATGGTATGAAATGCTACACCAGCCATACACTCTTGTAAAGCCTCCTCGTTGTATTGTTTGATCTCAAGAGCACTGCATTTTTTTGGACCCTCTGTAGAGAATCCTCCAACGATTGCATAATCTTTTGTGGCCTTTTTAAGTATACTTAGGTATTGATTAATTGCTTCCTCTGTGATTTGAAAATGAAACGAGGCCCGATCATGCCAAAGGGTATAAGTGGTATTAGGTTTAAAATCTAAAATGTCTGAAACAATCCACTTCACCTTATCTGCATCAGACTGCAATCGTTCTTTCGCTCTATTAATAGCAGCAGCTGAGATGTCTAGAACCGTTAGGTTGGTGAATCCTCGCTTTAGCAGGTGATCCACAAGTTGACTATCACCTCCACCTACATCGATGATGCCAGCATCCTTTGATAGGTTCAACTCTTCAATCAGTTTTAGAGAGGTTGTGGGACACTCTTGGGTCCAACTGACCTCATGGGGTTGTTTGGTACCGTAAATATGTTCCCAGTGGTCTTTGAGGCTCTTTTCCATTATAATTTTATTTCTCTTTTCTAAGGTACAATATCCCATTCAGGATTGATCGATTCGATTTGTTGATGTTGACTTAAAACAAGCATAACCTGAAGTTTGATGGATGTAAATAATTTTATGTCAGTACTTTAAAATGAGATTTAATCAATCTACTTTGGCACGAGTTAAGACAATTTTGTCTTCTGCGAGACAAACAAATAGTCTTTTCCTATTAGTATTATGGCTTTTACCTCTTGGCACCCTATGGTTATTACTTTACTTGTTCATTACTAAAAAGCTGAAAGTTTTTAGATGATAGTCTATTGTAAATTAGTGGTTATCTTTTAGTCATGAACAAACATGTAAGAATTTTGACTAGTAGTGCCATTATCGTTCAAGGAGCTGCACAATCTTTAAAGGAGCAAGGAATTGTCTCCCTTATCAAAAACATCAATGAGTCTGGACGTTTAGCTGGTTTCGGAACTTTGCCCGATGAAGTAGAACTTTATGTGTTAGAATCAGAGGCTGAAAAAGCCCTTGAACTAATTAAAGATTTTGCTTAATCATTCGCTTTTCTCGTGAGCATCAAGATCACTCTCAAGATCTAATTTTCTAAAACTAGGAGAGATAATTCCTGTGGTGAGTACGGTTAGAATGGTCATACTGCCTCCAAAGACAACAGCGGTTACGGTGCCCATTAATTTTGCAGTCACTCCACTTTCAAATGCTCCTAGTTCATTCGATGAACCCACGAACATAGTATTTACCGAGGCTACTCTTCCTCTCATGTGATCTGGAGTTTTGAGTTGTAAGATGGTTTGACGAATCACCATTGAGACTCCATCAGTTACTCCACTAAAGAAGAGCGCTACCACTGAAACCCAGAAAACCGTTGATAGGCCGAAGGCGATAATGGATAGTCCAAACCCAAAAATGGCAATCAGTAGCTTGAGGCCTGCATTTTTACTAATAGGAATATAGGCGGTAATAAGCATTGTTAAAAAGGCACCGACTGCAGGGGCCGCTCTTAATATTCCAAAACCTTCAGATCCGACCTTTAAAATATCTTGAGCAAAGATGGGGAGTAGTGCTACTGCACCACCAAAAAGCACAGCAACCATATCTAGAGTAAGGGCTCCTAAGATGGCCTTGGTGTTAAAGACAAAGCGCACACCTTCTTTTAAACTTTGTAAAACAGGCTCTCCAATTTTAGGATTCATAACTGGTTTTTTGCCGATTAGAGATCCTAGAAATAAGGCAATCATCACAAGAATAAATATGATGCAGAGTGACCAGTGAACTCCGATCCAATTAATCGTGAATCCTCCAATCGCAGGTCCTAGAATCGAGGCCATTTGCCAAGTTGAACTACTCCACGTCGCAGCATTCGGGTATACTTTTTTAGGAACTATCAGTGCTATTAATGAGAAGATGGTTGGCCCAAAGAAAGAGCGCAATAACCCTCCAAAAAACACAAAGGCGTAGATGGAGTAAAGTATTGTTTTCTTGTCCCAAGAAATTGAATCACTAGAGATAAGAAATAACCCTAGGCTAATTAGAGAGAATAAAGCGATGATACATAGAAATAGATTTCGCTTTTCTTTTTGATCGACTATGTGGCCTGCAAAAAGGGCCATACCTAATGCAGGTATAATCTCCATGAGTCCAATAAGTCCTAAAGAAAGCGGATCTTTAGTGAGTGAATACACTTGCCATTCAACCACAATAAATTGCATCGACCAAGCAAAAACTAACACAAATCGAAGCGCTAAAAAGATGTTGAACTCTTTTATTCTAAGCGCGGCGTAAGGATCTCTTTTTGCCATAAAAGGCCAATGTGTTTGAAAATTCTATTACCAATGTATGGAATTTTAGAAGGCAAACACACCGGCCAAATCGAATTCGATTGTAGTACGGTGATTAAAATTTAAAGGTCACCCCTGCTAAGAAGTTTGCTGTGGCTTGAGGATAATACCCTGCCCCATCAGCTGTGACTGTTTTACCATTACCTCCCGAATAATCATAGGTATAGTAATAGCCTCGATCTACATATTCTGCATTGAAGATATTATTAAAAAGAACGGTAAAAATGATTGATTTGAAGATCGAATTTGGTTCAGTTTGGTAAACCAAATTTAGATCACTGGTAAAATACCCATCGAGTACATCTAGACTTGAAACTTCACTCCCTAGATTACTCATGTATTGTTCACCGACGTACTTAGACAACAAGGCTAATTGAAAATGTTCGTCAGGAGTATAGGTGAATCGGTTACCTACAATTATTCCTGGAGAGAATGATAATGGAGTGTCTCCAAGGTTCTTCAATTCTCCGAATACAAATGCTTTGAAGTCTTGGTTGCGATTGGCACTGAATGCTGCATTAGGTTGGAGACTAAAGCTATTAGATATCTTATAATCAGCATCTAACTCGAATCCTAATCGGTAGCTTTTTCCGCTAGTTGCTCTTATTGGTGCACCGACGTCGTCAATAGCTCCAGTAAGTACAAGTTGATCAGTATAGTTCATGTAGTAACCGTTGGCGTTTAACTTGAATTGCTCACTCCTGTAACGCCATCCTAGCTCGAAGTCGTCAAGTCTCTCAGCAGTACTCACGCCGTTTTCGAAATCGTTCCTATTAGGTTCTCTGTGAGCTCGTGCAAATGAAAAATAGAGGTCACTATTTTCAGTTATGCGATAAATAAAACCGGCCTTTGGGTTGAAAAAATTGAAATTAGAGTCAACATCGATTGGAGCTCGATCAGAGGTTAGGCCTGATGTCTGATAGGAGACAAAACGTCCTTGAAGGTCTAAATAACCAGACAGTTTATTACTAATTGTAAAAGTTGTTTTAGAGAACAAACTGAGGTCTTTTTTTAAGGCATCGCTGAAGTAGTAGCGATCTCTGATTGAAGTGTTAGTTGCTAGATGACTTCCCCAAATCACTTCCCCAAAATGATTTCCTTTGTAATTGCTGTACGAAACACCACTGATGATGTTTAAATCTTCTTTAGAGTAATTGGCATTGAAATTAGCAACATAGAAATCATTGTCGAGCCATCTTCTTACAATAAGATCGCTGCCGTCAATGATTAGATTATTAAAGTCAGAAGCATTCTCCTCAGTTTTGTATTGCTCAAAAAACCCTGAACCTTTGGTATAGTTTAGACTTAGATTGGTTGACCAGTGATTGTCTATTATCTCGTTCCAATGTAGTTGGTAGTGATTTTGCCCATAATCATCTACTTCATTTTCATAGGTGTATGGATTTTGTCTACGGTTTTCAGCGAGTTGCTGAGGATCAAGACCATACCATGATTGATAGGTGCGTTCGTTGCCGCCAAAAGTGATGGCTTTGATTAGTCGATTGGAGTCGCTATATGCTGCTTGTAGAAAATACGATTTGAGATCTGCAAAGGCTCTGTCTACATACCCCTCTGACGAAATATTTGATAGCCTTCCTGATAATTCGAAGTTTTCATTAATTCTACCGGTAGTGAATTTCACTGTGTGTTTACGGGTATTAAATGACCCAAAAGAATTCGAGGTTTCACCTCCGGCTTCATCGGCCATTGCGTCGGTCAAAATATTTAGGCTTGCACCGAAAGCTCCAGATCCATTGGTTGAGGTTCCTACGCCTCGTTGTAGCTGAAGATTTTCTGTAGAAGAGGCGAAATCTCCCAAGTTTACCCAGAAAGTACCATGGCTTTCTGCGTCGTTATAAGGAATGCCATTAATCGTAACATTGATACGTTCGCTGTTAGATCCACGAACGTTGAGGTAGGTGTATCCGACGCCAGCACCAGCGTCAGAAGATGAAATTACTGAAGGGAGGTAGTTCAATAGAATAGGAATGTCTTGTCCTAGATTTCGCTTAGCGATTTCCTTTTTATCAAAATTGGTAAAAGTAACTGGAGTGTTTGAATTAGCTCGAACTGCACTCACTAGTACTTCATCAAGAATGAATTCATTCGATGAAAGGATGATTAGAATCGAATCATCAGTAATTAGATTGATTTCTTGTTCTTTAGATTGATATCCGATAAAAGAGATTTGTAGCGTGTAAGCTCCCTCGGTGAGACGCAATTTGAAGTTACCTTCTACATCAGTAGCGACCCCTTTGTTTAACCCCTTTACAATTATGCTTGCACCACTTAGTGGTTCGTTACTTTGATTAACAATTTTTCCAGATAATAGTCGTTCTTGAGCCTTTGTAATTAGGCTTACAAACAAGAATAAGAAAAGTAGATTTTTCTTCATTTTAAAGAAATTTAAAACGAATAAAAAGAGGTAATTATTCTTGATTAGTAATTGAATAATTGTTTGAAGCATTCGCTTCGGTTTCCCTAAACAGCATTACCTGTTCTAGGTTCATTGGGTATGATCTCAGCCTTAAAAAAGCACCCCTTTTGAGAACGTTACAAAGGTAAGTCAGAAATGGATGATGTGTGGCCTATAAATTGTATATAAATCTAAGGCTTATGAATCGTGGCAGTATGAAGGTTTCAGCGGAAAACACCAAAAGATTATTCGCACTATTTCTGACTTGCGCATCGATATTTAAAAGATTGGACCCTCGGATTTCGTATTCGAGTTTTGCATCTTTATTCTTTCGATAAAATAAAGAGGCATTTAAACTTTGAAAGAATTGTCTTTCATTAATCCCATCGTCCTGGGCGTTATAACTATAATCAAGGTTGAAGGTTATTTTCTTCTTGATATAAGCATCAAAGGAACTGGTAATTGAATTTCTTTTGAATTCGGTTTCTCGACTCCCTTGATTATTAGTAGTTAGACCATAATTATAACTTAATCTTAAGTTTGGAGCATATGGAAAATTAGTACTAATTGCTGGAGATATACTTCGATTTAATGAAGTGTTGAGTGATTGAACACCCTGTATAAATTGATTTAACTTACTGTAATTAATACTAGCCCGCGTACTCAATCTAATTCTACCTACTGTTTTTTGTATTCTTCCCGAAAGATTAGTACTCTCGTCAGCAAATTGAGAGTTGAAAAATGTACTTGTTCGAATGATATTATCAAAGTCAGTAATTGATCTAATTTGATCTAAATTTTTTGTGTAACTGGCTCTTACAAATACGTTTGTATTATTGAATAAATTGAAACTGTTATAGAGTAGACTTAGATTATGAGATAAACCATTGGTTAATTCAGGTTCGCCATATTGAAAGCTATTGTAATTGTTCATCACCAGCCCTTGTGCAATTCTTGAAACGTCTGTGAATTGGTTGATGATTCGATAATTAAAGGTTAAAGATTCACTAGTCTTAAACTGCATTTTAGTTTCAAAGTCTGGCAGAACCTGGGTGAACGCTTGCGAATTTATTTCTCCAAATTGCTCATTAGATATTTGATAACGTCTAAGAGAAAGACCGGGTACTATAGTAAAAATACCCGCTCGAAGTCTTAGATGTGCGCTAAGGTAGTAATCACTGAAATCATAGACAGTTTGGTTGTTTAATTTTAAGGCGCTATCCTCAATTGAAGGTCTAAATTCAGTGTTTAAGATGTTTTGAAATAAATCAGAGTCAAACTCTTGATGACTTCGAATGACTCCTGCCGTAAAGTTTAAATTGGCTTTATTACTGAGTATATGGTAGTACTCAATTTTAGAATCGATTTGGGCGCTTTTAATAACTCTACTTTGCCCGATGTTGTAACCTTGTTCAGACGATTTAAACCCTAAAGCCTGTGCAGTACTAGTAAAAACAGATGATTCTCCATCTTTACCCAGAATTATCGCATTGTAAAACGGATCTTCTTCACTTATTTGGAGTTGGGTCTCTGAGGATAAAATGTTTTTATCATCAATAGTGAGATAGTAATTGAGTGATTGATTAATTCTAAAAGGCGAAACTTGTTGTTTTTCTATGGTGTTTCCCAGAACCGATGATAATGTAGATAGGTTTTGACTATCATCAGAAAATCGGGCGTAGATATCGTAGTCAATTTGATTGTTAAAATTGGGTTTATAACTAGTTCCTAACTTGATAATGGCCTGAGTAGTGGCTTCATCGCTAATCTGATCAGTGGATTCGTCAGGTATTTCTACTAAAGAACTGGTGTACTGAATCAACCTTCGTTCTCTTCCTGTTACATCGCTTTGGTTATAAATAAAGAATCCTGTAATATCTAATCCAGGGTTGGGAGAATAACTAAAACTAGTAGAACCTAGGCGATTGGTTATTTCTTGAGCATTATTTTCATTAGTATTAAAGGAAATCTCGTTATTGCCAAGATTAATATTACTGCCACTGCGGTTATCAACTTGTCTAAAAGTTCCTGTCAACCCTCTAATGTCTCTTCTTGAGAGCGCTATTTCTCCTAAGTTATTCAGGTCTCCAATAAAATTTAGAGTAAAGTCAGGGCTGTAATAAAATATTTTTGGTTGTGCTAGGTATAGTTCATCCTCAATCGCTTTACCGAATCCACCTTTGATATCACCAAAAATGAAGTTATCCTTTCCTTTTTTCAGTTGGATATTGATGGCAACATTGTCTTGATTGCTTCTTACATTATTTAATTGACCGACTTCAGAATAGTTTCTCAGTACTTGAATTTTATCAACGACGTTGGAGGGTATATTTTTTGTTCCAAGTTTAGTATCGCCTTCAAAAAACTCTTTTCCATTTACTAATAGTTTATTAACGACTTTTCCTTCGACTTCAATTTGATCATTCTCGTTTAGTTCAACACCTGGTAGATTAGCGATGATATCTTCTAATTTACGTTCAGATCCATTTTTAAAGGAATCTGCATCGTATACGATAGTATCCCCTCTAACAGAAACAGGCAGTTTTACTACTACTTCTTCAAGAACAATATCATTCCTTAAATCATATTCTTTATAAAAATCTATCTCCTTAATCTGTACACTATCTTTAAGAGTTCTTAGGCCAAAAAAACTTATTTGAACGTTGTAATTGGTATTAGGACTAACTTTTAATGAGAATTTACCTTCACTTGTAGTTAGGCCATAACTGGCCATTTCTTTTGTTTGGGAATTGAGAAGAACGATGCTGGCCATTTCTAGAGGCTGACTGATGCTGTCTCTAACAATACCTTCAAATTTAAGTTGGGCATATGTTGAGAAAGAAAAACAAACGAGAGCGATTACTAGAACCTTTTCTCTCAATAATGAACGACTCATGTTAATTTCTTCTTCGACTGTAGCTGTTCCTCATCGCTGCCATACGTTCTTTAACTACCTTTCGATAACTGGCAATAGAAGTTTCTTCACCTTTATTGGGAATAGCTATTGGGTCTCGGTCATTGGTATTGATACTAATTTCAGAGCATAGGATGGTAGTATTACCGGTACTAACTTCGAGAACAAGACCTGGTAAACCCCAGAATTCGGCTGGGCCGTGGCCTAATGGTATTTGTAAGGTATACCACGCCTCAATGGTCGACATAGTAACTTCGTCACTACCAGAATTAGTGAGATCATTCCAATCAAAACTGTACCAATTCAGTGTTTCAGTAGGTATTGTTGCAACCGCTTTGAAGCAGAGATAGTTTCCTATTTGCTTCGTTTCATTTCCTTTAACCCAGTTGATTTTTGGTAATTCATCTTTTATGACAAATCTCTTCCCATAAAACTCCTGTGACTGAATAAGGGTAGAATCTTTTAGGTTTTTGTACTGATCACCTCTTGAGAAATTTGCCCCCCAAGTATCGGTTGCACCTCCTATAGCATCTAACTTTTCTTCTTCTTTGAAGAACGATTCGTACTGATTAAAAGTTAGTATATATGTTTTTTCTAAGCGATTTTTTAATCGACTTGCCATTTGTTTTTTTTGAGCCTCACTCATTCGGGCACCCCAATTCCCTAAATCCATTTTGGTTTTAGAATAGTAGTAGGCCTTGCCTGAGACTGATTGACTAAGAGGCTTCTCGAAGTTTTCAAAGTAAAAGAGCGAAGCAATGAAAATTAGAGATAGTATCCAGTATTTCATAATTAATTTTGTTTAAAGATATTTAAAATAATCTAAACAAAAATAAAATTTGCAAAGTTGAGGATTTAAATATCAATAGATTAAGGACATGTTCCCCAAACTGGGAAGTGTTCTTCGCTTAAGCCTGATTCTGAAGCGAAGTTTCAGAGAGTAGATCAATGTTTTTTACACACCAAGATGAAAGATCTTGATTAAACAGAATGGCTTCTCTAAACATTACTGTAGATCTTATTAGTAAACATTTACTCCTGGCTTAAAAGATTAATTGAAACCTCCTCTTCGAGCATTTTTGCCAATACATAGGCAGAAGTACTGATCACCTGGCTCATATTAGTAATATCCATCTTCTCAGCCTCGTCTCCTGCCTTGTGATAATAATCGTAATTTTTAAAATCGAAAGTAGACAAGGTTTGTGCCGGGATATTATGGATTTTGTAGAAAGAGTAATTGTCTGATCTTTTGAAAAGATTATATTGTTTTGCCTCGGGTAGAAATTGCACAAACTCTGGAGCGTAGGCATTCATTTTCTGTGGCATATTTGAAAGGTTATATCCGGTCATGTAAACCTGATTTTCTCCTGTAGTTAAGGTCGCTCCAAGCATTTCGAAGTTCACCATATAAGAGAGATTTATTCCTTCTTGCTTTAGTCGTTCTGCAAGATGGGCAGCACCTCTAAGCCCTTTCTCTTCATCTGCGAAAAGGGCTATCAGAATATTCTGATTCCACTTTTTTGTGGCCAAGAATTTGGCAATTTGTAAAACTGCGGTAGAGCCCGATGCGTTGTCATTGGCTCCGTTAAAAATAGGGTCTTCTTGATTTTCTTCATTAATACCGATGTGATCGAGATGTGCTCCGATGAGTATGGTTGGTTTTTCATTATCAAATGATCCTACACGCCCAACTAGGTTATAACTCCATATCTCTTTGGTTTGTAGTGAGTCTTTATACGAGGGATAAAAAGGTTCAATCCCATTTTCATCGAAGAAATTAGTGACAAAATCTGCCGCCATTTGATATCCGCCATTACTGCTCTCTCGGCCTTTCATTTCATCGCTTGCAAGGGTAAATAGGATATCTCTGGTTTCTTCAAGTTGAATAAATTTTTGTACCTCGTCTAGGGTGGTTGTTTTTGTAGAACAACTTGATAAGATTACAAGCGCTAATAATAGTTTGACAAGTTTCATAGGTTTAAATTGTTTTTGAGCTTTCTTCGCAAAGCTTATTTAGTTCTGATAGTTCTTCGGGGCGCAAATCACGCCATTTGCCTAAGGGTAAATCTAATTCAATATTCATGATTCGGATGCGTTTCAATTGGGTTACCCGATAATCAAGATACTCGCACATTCGTCGAATCTGGCGATTAAGCCCTTGTGTTAATATGATTCGAAAGGTTTTTGGGCCCACTTGTTCAACAAAACATTTATTGGTAACAGTACCTAAGATGGGGATACCATTACTCATTTTAGAAACGAACTTTTGATCGATGGGCCTGTCGACCTTGACGATGTATTCTTTTTCGTGATTGTTTCGTGCGCGTAGAATCTTATTAACGATGTCACCATCGCTGGTTAGAAGTATGAGCCCTTCTGAAGGCTTGTCGAGGCGTCCGATCGGAAAGATTCGCTCTGGATGACCAATAAAATCGATGATATTATCTTTTTCAACTCTGCGATCTGTAGTGCAAACAATACCACAAGGTTTATTTAGAGCGATGTAAACATGCTGTTCTTTCCGATCTCCCACGACTTTACCATCTACAGCTACTGTGTCGTTTTCAGTAATCTTAGTTCCAAGTTCAGGTATAACTCCATTGATGGTGATTCTACCATCTTCTAGAAGCTTATCCGCAGCTCTACGTGAGCAATAACCGATTTCACTTAAGTATTTATTAATTCGAATCTTCATGAATTACAATGAAAGTGACTCCCCAATCTCTAATAATTTTAGTGAAGCTCCGTTGACATTAAAATGAGTTTTGGCGGCTTTGTGATCGATTTTGATAAATCCGAAGGTGTCGAAATGATATCCTAACACCCTAGAGCATCCGAGTAGTTTCGATGCCTTTAGTGCATCCTTATACCCCATAGTGAAATTGTCTCCGATAGGTAGAATAGCAAGATCAATTTGATGCGACTCACCGAAGAGTTTCATGTCATAGGTAAGTGCTGTGTCACCAGCTATATACACTGTACCATCAGAGGTAGAGAGAATAAAACCTCCAGGTTGACCACCATATGAGCCATCAGGAAAACTTGAACTGTGAATCGCGTTGACGTATTGTAAGTCTCCGAAATCAAAATTCCAATTTCCGCCATGATTCAT
>PZPI01000043.1 GCA_003045935.1 Bacteroidota bacterium
TAATTCTGCTAAATAGCGCTCGGCATCCAAAGCTGCCATACAGCCCGTACCAGCTGCGGTAATTGCCTGGCGATATTCTTTGTCTTGTGCATCACCACAAGCAAAAACTCCAGGAATAGTTGTTTTTGTTGACTTACCGACCGTTTTAATATAACCTACTTCATCCATTTCGAGTTGACCTTTAAAAATGTCAGTATTAGGCTTGTGCCCGATGGCAATAAATAGACCCGTTATGGCAATTTCAGAAGTCGCTCCCGTTTTATTGTTTTTCATTCGCAATCCTTCAACTACTGAGTCACCTAGAACCTCATCCACTTCTGTATTGTAGCGTATTTCTATATTTGGAATGCTCTCCACGCGGTGCTGCATGGCTTTCGAAGCACGCATTTCTTCTTTTCTAACGAGCATAGTGACCTTAGAACAAATTTTAGAGAGATATGAAGCCTCTTCTGCCGCCGTATCTCCACCTCCAACAATGGCCACTTCTTGCCCCTTATAAAAGAACCCATCGCAAACTGCACATGCGGAAACACCTCCTCCGCGAAGTTTTTGCTCGCTTGGTATACCCAGATATTTTGCAGATGCGCCAGTCGCAATAATCACTGCCTGTGTTTCAACTAATTTCGATCCGTCAATAGTGGCTTGGTGCCAACCTCCAACTTCTTTACTTAGTACGATTTCAGTTACCATACCGATTCGAACGTCAGTACCGAATCGTTCAGCCTGTTGTTGAAGCTGTACCATCATGGTAGGACCATCAATACCCTCGGGATATCCCGGAAAATTATCCACTTCAGTTGTAGTGGTTAATTGTCCACCTGGCTCCATTCCGGTGTAAATAACTGGTTTCATATCTGCTCTCGCCGCATAAATGGCAGCGGTATAACCCGCTGGTCCTGATCCTACTATAAGGGTATGTATGCGTTCTATTTCTGTACTCATATTCTCGATATTTTGAGCTAAAATAGCCATTAAACATCGCCTGACTCACTTCAACTTATCAAAAGTTACTCACCATTATTTTAAGTAACCTAAATCACATAGATTTATCTTAAATTGAGACTACTTTGTCAAAAATCAATGACTAATGAAATTATTCTTCACGATTACTTGTACGCTGCTCGGTATTTTTTGTGCAAAAGCACAAGCTAATGATTCAATCATAAAACGTTTAACTCCCGAAAAATTCATTGAGGCAATCAAGGATTCAACCGTTCAGGTAATCGATGTTCGAACGATTACCGAATATAATCAAGGTCATTTACAAAGAGCAAAAAAAGTAGATTTTCTTAGACCTACAGAGTTTCAATCTTATTTCGAAAACAAAGACACTTTACAACCCGTCTATCTTTATTGCCGTTCTGGAAATCGTAGTATGAATGCTGCTAAGTATTTGAAAAAAAGAGGTTTTAAAGAGATTTACGATCTACGAGGAGGATATTCAGGACTACCTGATTCACTGCAAATAGCTTTAAAAGTTGAAATTGACGAGAATAGTTACTAGTTAGATTGTATATTCATATTCTAAAACTATGAATATGAGATACCTACTACTTGCCTTAATCCTCAGTTTTTCGGTGGCAAATGCCCAAAGAGGTGGTTTTGCAAACCTTGATAAAAGCCCGTTAGACATGAGCTATGCCCGACCAGATCGAATGTCTGATCCCGATCTACGCGTACTCTATTCTAGACCACAACTTAAAGGCCGAACTCTCGAAAGCCTTGCTCCTAAAGGAACCGTTTGGCGCACAGGCGCAAATGAGACCACTGAGATCATTTTTTATAAAGACATGAAAATTCAGGGAACAAAAATTCCTGCAGGAACCTATAGTTTATACACCATCCCTAGTGATAATGATTGGATAGTGATCTTAAACAAGAAACTGCACACCTGGGGAGCTTACAGTTATGATCAATCAAAAGACCTCGGACGTTTTACTGCTGAGGTTAAAGAATCAGAAGCCGAAATCGAAGTTTTATCGATACGATTTGACAACATTGGCGGAGGATACCATCTAGTTATTGGTTGGGGTAGCAAAGAAGTTAGGTTACCTATCAACACCCTTTAACTCTCTGGATTCTTTTACCTGGCGGTTAAAGATCCTTGGGGGAGTTTGACAACAAACACGAACAACATCTTGTAACTACGTTACTATCAATAAAAGAAAACCGCTAAAGAGCAAGCTCTAGCGGTTTTCTAATTGATTAGCTAAAATCTTCGATTTTAGATGTTGTTCGTGTTTGTTGTCGGGATGACTGGATTCGAACCAGCGACCACACGCACCCCATGCGTGTACGCTACCAGACTGCGCCACATCCCGAATGAGAGGGGCAAAAATAAGATAATTTAGATGTATTTTTAAGCCATCAAATAGAATAACTATGAAAATCACATCGATTCTTTCCTTTGGGCTATTAGGAGCCTTAACTCTAGGTTTTGTATCCTGTAATCATGCATCCTCCGATGAGAATACAACAGGTAACCAAACCATTAGTGAAATAACAACAGGTGGAGAAAACTATGAGTTAGAGTTAGTAGTCGATGGGTTAGATATTCCTTGGGGGCTAGAGTTTATCGATGGAAAGTATTTGATATCTGAAAAAAACGGAAAGCTATTGTTAGTTGACCAAGAGAACAATCGACAAGAGATTCAGGGTATGCCAGAAATTTGGCAGCAAGGTCAGGGAGGATTTTTGGATTTGACTTTAGATCCAAATTATGAAGAAGAACCTTGGATTTATATGACCTACTCTAGTGAGGGATCTGAGACTGGGAAAGGGACTACAACGGTATCCAGAGCTCAATTGAAAGGTAATCAGCTAGAAAATTTAAGTGTCCTATATCGAGGACAAGAAGATTCTGATAAAGGGTTTCATTTTGGTTCAAGAGTAGTATTTGATGATGAAGGATATCTATATTTCTCGATTGGAGATCGCGGAAATCGAGATGAAAATCCGCAAAGTATTTACCGAGATGGTGGCAAAATTTACCGCATTCACAAGGATGGAAGTATTCCTGAGGATAATCCGTTTGTTGAAGTAGATGGAGCACGTTCAGCAATCTGGAGCTACGGCCATAGAAATCCCCAAGGGATGGTTTATCATCCAGCACTAGACGCTATTTGGGTTCATGAACATGGCCCACAAGGAGGAGATGAAATTAACCAATCTGAGAAAGGAAAAAACTTTGGTTGGCCGATTATCAGCTATGGAATCAACTATGACGGCTCTAGTTTTACTGAAATCACAGAAAAGGAAGGTATGGAACAACCTCTCTACTATTGGCTGCCTTCGATTGCACCTTCTGGTATGGCATACATTCATCAATCTAACTACCCTGAATTAGAAGGTTCCCTTTTCGCAGGTTCGTTGAAATTTCAATACCTAGAGCGTTTAGTACTTGATGGCAATAAGGTTGCCAAGCGTGAGCGCTGGTTCTCTGATGTAGGAAGAGTACGTGAGGTTATCCAAGCACCTGACGGCAATATTTATTTAAGCGTTGAAAGTAAGGGGATTTATAAAATGGTTCCGAAGGCTTAAGTGTTAGGAATAAGCATTTAGAACCGACTGAACCGATCCGTATTTCTTTAAGGCTTCTAAGGCCTCTTCATTTGAAATTGACAAGGCTTCGACAATGTAGCGAACCCCTCGATCCCAAAGTTTGTTATTACTCAATTGCATGTTCACCATCTTGTTGTCTAAAACAAGGCCCGCCCGAATCATTAGAGTCGTTGAAATGAGATTGAGAATCATTTTTTGAGCAGTTCCGCTTTTCATCCGTGTACTTCCCGTAACAACTTCTGGGCCTACCACAGCCTCTATGGCAATTTCTGCTAGATCTGAGAGTAGGCTGTTGGGGTTGCAAGAAATTCCGGCAGTTAAAAGCTTGTTTTCTCTACATTTCTTGATTCCGCCCAATACATATGGAGTAGTACCTGAAGCCGTAATCCCAACCACGGTATCCTTTTCGTTAAGCTGAAACTTTGAAAGATCAGCCCAAGCACCGTCTTCATTGTCCTCAGCAAATTCAACCGCCTTTCTGATCGCAGAATCGCCTCCCGCAATTAAACCAATCACTCGATCGTGATCAAGCCCATAAGTGGGGGGTATTTCAGAGGCATCTAAAATTCCTAGACGACCTGAGGTGCCAGCTCCGATATAAAAAAGTCTTCCGCCTGAAAGAAAGCGAGGTAAAATTCTTTCAACTAACTCAGCGATTTCTGGCAAAGTCTGTTCAACCGCATTCGCAACTTTAGCGTCTTCAGTATTAATAATTTGAACAAGCTCTAAAGCTGACTTTTTTTCTAAATCACTGTAATGTGAATCGCTTTCGGTTACTTTTTGTGGTTTCATAACACAAACATAGTATCTTTTCGTTCTTAAGCATGCTTAGTGATGACAAGTAAAACAGTAGTTGGATTGATGTCCGGAAGTTCTTTAGACGGAATAGACCTTTGCTGTGTTCACTTCTACGAATCTGAAAAACAGCTTAAATATCGTTGGATCAAAGGGCACACCTTCCCTATTTCGCAACCACTCAAAGAAGCATTAAAGAAAGCTAGTGAAGAAGATAAAAAGCATGGATCTTCTCTAGATCAACGGTTCAGCCAATTCGCACTAGAATGTCTTAAATCCTTTCTTAAAAAACTAGATGAAAAGGTAGATCTTATTTCAAGCCATGGACACACGGTTAATCACGAACCAGAAAATGGAATAACTGTGCAAATTGGAGATGGAGCCTATTGGGCAAAAGAACTAAATATCCCTGTTGTTTTTGATTTCCGTAGCGAAGATGTTGCTCTTGGAGGTCAAGGAGCTCCGTTAGTTCCCATAGGTGATACGACCCTTTTTAGGGAGTACGAGTATTGTTTAAATCTTGGAGGTATCTCAAACATCTCTTATAGAGACGACGATCGTGTGATTGCTTATGACATTTCGATGTGTAATACTCCTCTCAACGAGTTGGCACAAAGACTGGGAAAAGAGTACGACAAGAGTGGAAGTATCGCTGAATCTGGGCAATTCATTTCAGATCTCTTTCACGAATTAAATGACTTAGATTATTTTCAGTTAACTGCTCCAAAATCTCTAGATAAGGCTTGGTATTTCAGTAAAATGCAACCCTTATTTGACAGTAGACCTTATTCGATAGCAGATTTGTTAAATACTACTTGCGAACACATCGGATATCAAATTGCAAAAGCGATTAACGCCACCAATTCAAATTCGAAGCTTTCAAAAGTATTAGTTACAGGAGGCGGAGCTTACAATACATATCTTATTTCTAGTATTGAAAAATATTTGGATCCGAATTTTAAGCTCCTCACTCCTGAACCTTATCTAATTGAGTATAAGGAAGCTATCATTTTTGCACTTATGGGATGGCTTAAAATCCATTCTAGAATCAATGTCTTAAGCAGTGTTACCGGCGCTACAAAGGATACATCCGCTGGTAAAATAGCTAGTATCTAGCGGCAATTCGTAACTTTGATAATCTAATCAGTACAGAATGTTTATTATAGGTATCACAGGCGGATCAGGAAGTGGCAAAAGTTCTATCGTCAATGCCATAGCCAAAGGATTTGACGACCATCAACTTACTGTACTCTCGCAAGACAGGTACTATAATCCTCTCGATCATTTGAGTCCTGAAGAGCGGAGTGTTCAAAATTTTGATCATCCGAATGCCTTCGATTACAACTTACTAGAAGAACATTTAGATGAGTTAAAAAAAGGGAATACCATACAGGCACCCATATATAGTTTTGTAAAAGAGACTCGGGAATCTGAGACCGATCCGATCAGCCCTACCCCTGTTCTACTATTAGAAGGTATTCTACTGATGAATCATCCGAAAATCAAATCCATGGTTGACCTATGGATATATATTGATACCGATGAAGATCACCGATTAATGCGGAGAGTGCTTAGGGATACTGCAGAACGTGGACAAGAACTCACCAAGGTTTTTCGAAGATACACAGAGCAAGTAAAGCCGATGCACGAGAATTACATCGAATCTTCTAAGTCAGAGGCGGATATTATTATCAATAACAACCATCACTACGATCGTTCTGTTGAGTTTGTGATAAAAGCCATCCAGCAAATGGTGTGATGAAAAAGACGAAGCTTCTAACTTGGCTGGGCCAATTCAAAAATATTTACCTGGTGATTACCAGTTTCTTTATTATTTGGATGTTTTTCTTTGACTCGAACTCTGTTCTAATTCAATGGCAACTCAGCAGCGAAATCAAAGATTTAGAACAGGAAAAAAACTATTTAGAAACAGAAATAGCAAGGGATAAAGCGCTTTTAAAAAAGTTCTCCGATTCTATCGAAAAGGAACGATTCGCTAGAGAGCACTATTTCTTCAAAAAACCTAATGAGGATATTTTTATCATTGAGATGAAAGATAGCCTCCCGAAAAACAAATAACATCTCCTCAGTTTTCAACAATTTCAAGAAAGGTTTTTAGCTGCATTTCTAAAATTGTATTTTAGACCTTACTTTATTAGTATCATGGGAAAAATCATTGCTATTGCTAATCAAAAAGGTGGTGTAGGTAAGACTACCTCTTCAGTCAATCTTTCTGCCGCTTTAGGGGCATTAGAGCAAAAAGTATTACTGATTGATGCCGACCCGCAGGCGAATGCCTCATCAGGTTTAGGGATAGATATAGAAAATGTCGGCTTAGGTACCTATCAACTCTTAGAGCACACCGCAGGTGCAGATCAGGTTATTTATCCTGCTAACTCACCAAACGTATCTATCGTCCCTGCTCATATTGATCTTGTAGCTATTGAAATAGAGCTTATCGAGAAGAAACGTAGAGAGTATATGCTTAAGGAGGCCATTAGCAGTGTCAAAGATGATTACGATTATATCATCATTGATTGCGCACCTTCCCTTGGGCTATTAACGTTGAATGCATTGACAGCTGCAGACTCTGTCATTGTACCGATTCAATGTGAATACTACGCGCTAGAGGGGTTGGGCAAGCTTTTAAACACGATAAAAAGCGTCCAAAAATTGTACAATAAAGATCTCGATATTGAAGGGATGTTACTCACCATGTTCGACTCAAGATTACGTTTATCTAACCAGGTCGTTGAAGAGGTTAAGAAACATTTTAGTGATATGGTTTTCGAAACGATTATTCAGAGAAACGTAAAACTAAGTGAAGCTCCAAGTTTTGGAGAAAGCATTATAAGTTACGATGCCAGTAGTAAAGGAGCGGCGAATTATTTGAGCCTCGCCAAAGAAATAGTGCAGCGCAAGCCTGTTAAGAAATCTAAAAAGAAATCATGAGTAAAACTCGCAAGCCTGTTTTAGGAAAAGGATTATCTGCCCTACTTCAAGATCCGAATAAGGATTCGTCAATCAGTGCGGTTAACAGTCCGATGATGGCTTTTATTCATCCCGATGAAGTTGCTGTAAACCCTTATCAACCCAGAACTAGCTTTGATGAAGAGGCTTTAGCTGACTTGGCTCAGTCGATCAGTGAATTAGGTATTATCCAGCCGATTACTGTCCGTAAAATTAATGACGGTAGTTATCAATTAGTATCTGGTGAACGTAGATTAAGAGCGAGTAAACTTGCTAAGTTAGATTCTATTCCTGCCTTTGTACGTGAGGCCAATGATCAGGAATCACTAGAGATGGCTTTGGTTGAAAATATTCAACGTGAAGATTTAGACCCTATCGAAATTGCATTGTCTTATCAAAGGTTAATTGATGAGATCGACCTTACTCAAGAATCAATGAGTAAAAGAGTGGGTAAAAAACGATCTACCATTACTAATTACTTAAGACTACTGAAGCTTCATCCAAAAGTTCAAGGCGCTTTGAGAAGACGAGAAATAATGATGGGGCACGGCAGAGCGTTAATGGCTATTGAGGATGAAAAAGCACAAACCGAGCTTTTAGCTAGTGTTCTTGAAAAATCACTATCGGTAAGAGCAACTGAAGAACTCGTTAGAAAATACGGCTCACCAAAGATCACAAAATTAGATCCAAAAGATCCATCGAAGAAAGTATTAAGCGCTATTGACGATCTGGAACAAGGATTAAACCGAAAGGTTCAGTTGAAGGCAAACCAAGATGGTTCAGGTTCGATTACTGTTACTTATAATTCTACGAAAGATTTAATACAGCTTAAAAAGCAACTCTTGGGTGAATAGAATCTACTTCATCATTTTTTTCTTGTTTTTGGGAAGTGCACATGCCCAAGAAACTAGTGCTACCAAAGATGAAGCAAAACAAGAGCGTAGATTAGAACGCGAGCAGCGTAGATTAGAGAGAGCGCTCGATCCATTATCCCCTTCTAGGGCAAGTTTCTTATCTGCAGCGGTTCCCGGTTTGGGTCAATTTTATAATCGAAAATATTGGAAGGTTCCCTTAGCCTGGGCAGCGGTAGGTACCGGAGTGTTTGTTTATCAATTCAATCAAACCGAATATTTACGTTATCGAACCGCATTTAAGCTACGATCTGCAGGTTTTTCTACCGATGAATTCTACGACGTCAATCTAGATGGTATTGGCCCTGATGTTTCTGACCGTGCACTAGAGGAGGCGCAAAAAAAAGCTCAAAGTCAACGAGACTCATCCCTTCTAATCGCAATTGGCCTTTATTTATTGAATGTTTTAGATGCAAGCGTTGACGCACACCTAAAACCCTTTAATATGAATGAAGATTTAAATGTTTCGATTCAACCGATTATTAGTCAACACCCCGTTCAAATGGGAGCTGAAATCGGTTTAAATCTAAAAATAACCTTATGAGTAATTTCGTTTTACTTGGATACGGGAGAATGGGCAAGCGTATTCAAGAAATTGCTGAAGAACGTGGCCATCGAATTCTTTTGGCTACAAGTCATACACCGGTATCAATTCCTGAAAATACTGATGCTGTGATTAACTTCAGTACTCCTGATTCAGCCTTTGAATTAGTGGCCTTATCACTTAGCCAAGGAATTCCTGTTATTTCTGGTACTACTGGATGGGATGATCTAATACCTAAGGCGAATGAAATAGCTCTAGAAAATAATACCGCCTTTATCTATTCGAGTAACTTTAGTCTAGGGGTAAACCTAACCTTTGCGGTAAATAAAAAACTAGCAGAACTTTTAAAGCCTTATTCACAGTACAAAATAAGCATCGAGGAAATTCATCACCAGCATAAACTCGATGCACCTAGCGGAACAGCGATTTCATTAGCAAAGCCCCATATTGAATCTCGAGAACTTGACGGATATCAATTAGGGGATTCAACTGAAAAGCTTCCGATCTATTCCATTCGAAAAGGAGAAATTCCCGGAACCCATCACGTACATTATAAAAGTGAAATCGACGAGATCACATTAAGTCACGAAGCTCATAACCGAGATGGTTTCGCACTGGGATCAGTAATTGCCGCCGAATGGATTGTAGGTAAAAAGGGTATTTTTACCATGAATGATGTTTTAAACCTGTAGAAATGACGTTAACACAGTGGCTTATCTTTTTCTTAGCAGTACAACTCGTACACGGACTAGGAACTTTTAAACTTTATCAAAAAGCAGGTCAGGCGGGTTATAAGGCGTTCATACCCGTTTACAACCTAATAGTAGCACTCGCCTTTTTAGAGCGACCCAAATGGTGGACGATTCTCTTCTTTTTACCGATTATCAACCTAATCCTATTTCCAGTTCTTTGGATTGACCTGTTGTATGCATTTAAAAAGAAGCCTAAATCTATAGAAATGCTTTGGGCAATCTTAAGTTTGGGCCTCTACCTAATTCCTCTAAACTACGCTTCAAGCACTGAGTTTCAAACCAATCGACAGAAACCAGAACAAACTAAAACCGGTGAGTGGTTGTCCTCGTTAACCTTTGCAGTAGTGGCGGCAACACTGGTTCACACCTATTTTCTACAGCCCTATGCGATCCCCACAGGCTCACTAGAACGAACGCTTCGAATTGGTGATTTTCTAATCGTAAGTAAGTTTCATTACGGAGCTAGAATTCCAATGACAGCCGTGTCAACTCCAATGGTTCATGACACCTTACCTATTTTAAAAGTAAAGTCTTATTTAAAGAAACCTCAAATCCCCTATCTGAGACTACCCGGTATTGAAAAGGTTAAAAAGAATGACATCGTTGTATTTAACTGGCCAGCAGATACTGTGAGACAATTCTTTGTAAAAGAAAAAGGTGTCAAAAAGCCCATAGATAAAAAATCAAATTACGTTAAGCGGTGCGTGGGGACACCCGGTGATACTTTAGAAATCATTGACGGATTTGTTTATATCAATGGTGTTCAATTAGAACTTGATGAGCGTGCAAGGCCCATGTACAATCATAAGGTCTACAGTTCAAAAGGAGTGTCTCCTAGTCTATTGGTACAAGCCGATGCCGATGACTTTAGTAGAAAGTTTATCGCTGAAAACCTCACTCAAGATCAGTACAATGCACTTGTTCCACATCTGATTGGAGTAAATCAAACCGCTGAAGGAAACATTGAACTTTACACCCCTGGTGATGGTATTCCTATCGCTGTTTTAAGAGAAAATCGAATTGCTCTTAAAGAACCCTTATCTACTGAGATTACCGCTAACCTAACCCTTGCTGGAGCAGAATTTCTAGCCAAGCATCCGAGTATCGATAGTGTTTCTATGGATTTGACACCTAAAGGGGTCAGTGGTTATAATATATTTCCGCAAAACGACAAATACCCTTGGAATGAAGATCAATTCGGACCCATTTACCTACCAAAAGAAGGAGATGAAATCGAATTGAATTTAACAACCTATCCGATCTACAAGAAGCTTTTAACTGAATACGAAGAGAATAGCATAGAACTAGTAAATGGTGAATTCGTAGTAAATGGCCGTCCGAGCGAGCGAGTAAATATTACCAAGAACTACTATTGGATGATGGGAGATAATAGGGACCACTCTGAGGATAGCCGAAGTTGGGGATTTGTTCCCGAAGACCACATCTTAGGTAAACCAATTTTTATTTGGATGAGTTGGGATCATTTCAACGATGGTTTACTTAAAATGAAACCTCGATGGGATCGGTTCTTTACTACAGTAAAAGGACCTGGGCAACCTCAGTCTTATTTGTGGGTATTTATACTTGGTCTTGCGGGGTACTTTGGTTTTAAAGCAGTGAGAAAGCGAAAAAAGGCTTAACATGTTGAAAGCGGTACTTCTGCATCCCTCCTATTTTCTAACGACCCAAAGTCTTGCCGCGATAGCTCAGTACGGCGAAAAGATTGTTTTTGAAAAACACGATAATTTTCAAAAGCAAACCTATCGAAGTAGATGTTCTATAGCTACAGACCAAGGAAAACTAAATCTTAGTCTGCCTGTAAAACATCAAAAAAATATTCGACAGCGATATAGTGAAGTTAGAAGTGAAGAGGTGTTTGACTGGAACAAACAACATTTAAAGAGTATTACAACAGCTTATAGAACTTCACCCTATTTTGAATTTTTTGAACGAGAATTCAAAGAGTTATTCACTAGCAGCGCAGTAGACCTATTTGAGCACAACCTCGAGATTACCAAATATCTATGCGATCAATTTAGAATTGAATTCCCTGATAAATTCACTGAATCGTATCAGAAAATCAATTCAACCCCAGGGGTGTTAGACCTGCGTCATTTAGTCTTATGTAAAGGTAGCTCAATAGCAGTAGAAGAAAAGGGGTATCCACAGGTTTTTGAAGAGCGTACAGGGTTTCTTAGCGATCTATCCGCTATTGATCTATTGTTCAATCTGGGCCCTCGACATGGACTAGATTATCTGAGGCAGGTTTCTATTTCTGTCCCTTTCTAAAGAGGTAGTCCTTTTCCTCTGCAGAAAGGCTTTCGTAACCTGACGCACTGATTTTATCAAGAATTGAATCAATCTTCTCTTGATCAGATAGAGGTTTAGCGCTGGTTCGCTTTTTGTTTCTGTAAACCCTAAAGGATGGCTTTTTACGAGTAAAACTGAATCGAAATCCTTGTCTGAAATAATTCTGTAAACCATCAGCAATCTCCACTCCTTTCAATAATTGACTCGCCATAAAATAGCCAATTCCTGCCCCAACGAGGTGGGCTAAG
>PZPI01000044.1 GCA_003045935.1 Bacteroidota bacterium
CTCGAAATCGATAAACAAGTAGAACTCGCCATAGATGAGGCTGACGCAATCATTTTTATGGTTGATGTTGAGTCAGGTGTCACCGGAATGGACGAGGACGTTGCTAAACTCCTTCGTCGACACAACAAACCTGTTTTTCTAACGATCAATAAGGTAGATAACGCAATGCGAGAAGCAGATGCTGTTGAATTCTATGCCTTAGGCCTTGGCGATTATTTCACGATTTCATCAATTAATGGGAGTGGGTCTGGAGACCTACTTGATGCTGTTGTTGAGGTATTGCCCGATGAACCTGAAGTAGAGGATGAATTACCACGATTTGCGGTAGTTGGTCGTCCGAATGCAGGTAAATCTTCGTTTATTAACGCCCTTTTAGGTGAAGATCGCTTTATTGTAACTGACATTGCCGGTACTACTAGAGATGCTACCGATACCAAATACAATCGATTCGGATTCGAATTTAACCTCGTTGATACCGCCGGTATTCGAAGAAAGGCTAAAGTAAAAGAAGACCTCGAATTTTATTCGGTAATGCGTTCGGTTCGTGCCATTGAGCATTGTGATGTGGCTATCCTTATTCTAGATGCTACCAGAGGTTTTGATGGTCAAGTACAAAATATTTTCTGGCTCGCCCACCGAAATAATAAGGGAATCGTTGTTCTCGTGAATAAATGGGATCTAGTAGAGAAAGAGACCAATAGTGTTCGCGATTATACCAAGAAGATTCGTGAGGCCATGGAGCCGTTTACAGATGTGCCAATTATCTTTATTTCTGCTCTTGAAAAACAGCGTATCTATAAAGCCATTGAAACCGCGGTTGAGGTCTATGAAAACCGTTCTAAAAGGGTGCCTACTCATAAGTTGAATGATGTAATGCTGCCACTTATTGAGCACTATCCACCACCATCGTTGAAAGGAAAGTACGTGAAAATCAAATTCTGCACGCAGTTACCTGGGCATTATCCGCAATTTGCTTTTTTCTGTAACCTACCGCAGTACGTAAAAGATCCTTATAAGCGTTACTTAGAGAATCAGCTACGTAAGAACTTCAATTTTGAAGGAGTTCCTGTAACGATATTTATGCGTAAGAAATAGGTTTTACCATCCGCCCGAGGCGCCGCCTCCGCCGCCAAAACCTCCGCCGAAGCCGCCTCCGAAACTTCCGCCTCCGAAGCTACCCCCACCTCCGAAGCTGCCACCTCCGCTGCGTCTTCCAAGAGAGCTTAGGATAAGAACGTCCATCAGGTCAGGGCCTCGCATACCACCACCGTTCGAGCCTCCACCACCTTTGCGAGAGATCATACTGACTACAATGAGAACGATGATCATTAGAAAGACAAAGGCTCCGAATTTATCCTTCTTTGATGCTTGAAGGTTTCGATCTTCAGTGAATGCGCCGGTAAGTACTTCAAAGATTGCATCTGTACCAGCAACTAGTCCGCCGTAATAGTCCCCATTCTTAAATTCAGGAATGATTCTGGTTTCTATAATTCGTTTTGAAAGGGCATCAGTGAGTCGATCTTCAACGCCATAACCCGTGTTTATTCCGATACGGCGATCATCTCTAGCCAATAGGATTAAAATTCCATTGTCTTTACCTGCTTGGCCAATACCCCAAGCACTTAACCAATTAGCACCGAGGAACTGAATATCTTCTCCTTCTGTGGAGGGAATACTTACGACCACAATCTGTGTAGAGGTGGCATCTGCGTATTGTACTAGTTTTTGGATCAGTGCTCGCTCCTCATTGCGATCTAAAACATCGGCATAGTCATAAAGTGCTGTTTGTTTACTTGGCTTTTCAGGAATCTGAAATTGTGCCCAGGCGCCAAAAATAGCTCCTATCGCTAAGAGTAAAAAAAGTTTAGCCTTTAGAGATTGAGTCATCGAGTTCGTTTTGGTCGTCAGATTGATAGGGGAAATAAGTTTTAAGTACTTGGCCAGCTTCAGTAATACCTGCAATTAAACCCTCTGCAAAATCAGATCGTTTAAAAGCAGTTTGCATTTGGTCTCGGGTAGAATCCCAAAATCCTACGGGTACTTTTTCGTTGATCCCTTGATCACCGAAAATGCTGAAGGCATGATCTTCGTAGGCTAGGTAAAAAAGAACGCCGTTGCGCGCCTCTGTTTGATGCATTTCTAATTCTTGAAATACTTCGACAGCTCTTTCTAGAGTGTCCTTACCTTTTCTATTCGCCTCGATATGTACTCGGATTTCTCCGGAGGTGTTTTTCTCAGCAGACTTGATAGCTGAGACGATTTGTTCTTCTTCTGTTTTACTAAAAAGTTCCTTAGCCTTCATTTAGAAATTGAAGTTTACTTCTGGAGCACTCTCGGCACCTGATTCTGCTTTGAATAAGGCGATTTCTGTGAAACCTCCCATATTGGCGATAATACTAGCCGGAATCTTCTTAATCGCAATATTGTAGTCTCCTGCGAGGTTATTGTAGCGATTACGCTCTACGTTAATGCGGTTTTCTGTGCCTTCTAACTGTGATTGTAATTCTAAAAAGTTTTGATTCGCCTTCAAATCAGGATAACGTTCTACGGTTACCAGTAAACGCGATAAAGCTGAAGAAAGCTGTCCTTGAGCGGCTTGAAAGGCCTCTAATTGTGTAGCATCAAGTTGGCTTGCATCGATTGTGGTGCTTGTTGCTTTGGCACGAGCCTCAACGACTGCCGTTAGTGTATTTCTTTCAAAGTCTGCAGCGCCTTTTACGGTATTTACTAGGTTGCCGATAAGGTCTGATCTTCTTTGGTAAGAACTTTCTACATTAGCCCACTGCTTGGTGGCATTACCTTTCATTTCTACAAATCGGTTGTTCGTACCTACATACCAAAATAGTGCGAGTACGATTACACCAACGAATGCTGCGATTACGATATAACTTTTTTTCATTTTAAGCTGTCTTTTAGATGGATGAGTTGTTGTTTGATGAATTCTAATTTACGAACGATTTCTTCGTTTTTCTTATAGGTTTTCTTATTGTTTTTAAGTTCAGTCTTAGCCCCTTCAAGAGTGAATCCTCGCTCTTTGACAAGCTCGTAGATTCGTTTTAATTGTTGAACATCTTCAGGGGTAAATCTGCGATCTCCTTTAGCGTTTTTCTTTGGCTTAATACCCTCAAATTCTTTTTCCCAAAATCGAATAAGTGAAGTATTTACTTGAAAGGCTTCGGCCACCTCACCGATTGAATAGTACCTTTTATCGCGAAGATTGAGTTCCATTAATCGAGGGATTGATTCGATAGCGCGGCACGTTGACTAAGAATTTCGTAGTCCGCTGCCGATAGCGTTCCTGCATAGAAATCGATAGGATTCACCTGCTTGCGATCCTTTTGCACCTCATAGTGCAGATGAGACCCTAGAGAGCGACCTGTATTACCTGCGTAACCTATAATGTCTCCGCGCTTAACTTTTTGCCCTGGTCGAACATTATACTTTGAAAGGTGACCATAGATGGTGATGTATCCAAAGCCATGATCAATTCTAATGTGCTTTCCCAGTCCCGAAGCTCGCTGGTCTGCTCTTTTAACTATACCATCTCCGGTTGCAAAAATAGGTGTGCCTACAGGGGCAGAAAAATCCATCCCGTAGTGAAACTTACGCATCTTGGTGAAAGGATCAGAACGCCATCCATAACCCGAAGCCATTCTTCTGAGGTCTTCATTCTTTACGGGTTGAATAGTTGGTATAGCGGTTAGGTATTCTTTTCTCTTGGGTAACATTTCAGAAATGTCGTCTAATGATCGTGATTGATTAACGATTGCCTTTTCAATGACGTCTAAACTTTGCGCTGCGTCTTTGATGAGTTCTGAATTGTTCTGTCCTTCATATTTACGGTAGCGATTCACCCCACCGAAACCAGAGTAGTACTGTTCTTCGGGTATAGGGTCCATCTCGAAATAGAGACGGTAAACCTCATTATCTCGCTGCCTTAAATTCTCAAGGGCTTCTGCTGTGCGGTCAAGTCTCTTGATAAAGTTCTGATAGTCTTGCTTGTAATTATCTAATTCGCGTTGAAGAACGATTTCGTTTGAATTACGTACCCATCCCAGTTGGTTAAACGAATAAAAGATTGCTGCACCAGATAGTGCTGAAGCCATGAAAAATAGACCGAACTGCCATAATTTACGCAGTGGCCTCGATGCAACCTTACGATACGACAGCGTGTCTGGGTCGTAGTAATACTTCTGCTTGCGCTTTTGGTCTTTCAAATTGTCCTATTTTTGGGGCAAAATTACCATTCAAAGATACGTTTTTGATATGAACGCGAATCTCGTCCGCAAGACCTTCTTAGATTTCTTTAAATCCAAAGGGCATCAAATCGTTCCTTCGGCGCCTCTGGTGATGAAGAACGACCCTACACTGCTATTCACTAATGCGGGAATGAATCCGTTTAAAGAATACTTTTTAGGAAATACTAAGGCCGAAGATAAACGTGTTGCAGATACTCAAAAATGTCTTCGAGTGAGTGGTAAGCACAACGATCTTGAAGAAGTAGGAAAAGATACCTACCATCATACACTTTTTGAAATGCTCGGAAACTGGAGTTTCGGAGATTACTTTAAAAAAGAGGCTATTTCATGGGCTTGGGAGCTTTTAACCGAAGTATATAAGCTAGATAAGGATCGTATTTACGTGACTATTTTCGAAGGTAGTGACGATGCTGATCAGCTTTCAAAAGATACCGAGGCTTATGAGCTTTGGAAAGAATTTATCGCAGAGGAACGTATTCTCTTAGGTAATAAGAAAGATAATTTCTGGGAAATGGGAGAACAAGGCCCTTGTGGCCCTTGTTCTGAAATTCATATTGATCTTCGTTCTGATGCCGAGCGTCAAACGACTCCAGGAGACCAATTGGTGAATGCCGATCATCCCCAAGTTGTTGAAATTTGGAACCTTGTTTTCATGCAATTCAATCGAAAGGCCAACGGAAGTCTAGAGCCATTACCCGCCAAGCATGTTGACACGGGAATGGGCTTTGAAAGGTTGTGTATGGCTCTTCAAGGTAAGCAGTCGAACTACGATACAGATGTATTCACTCCGCTCATTGCTACTTTAGAAAAGATTAGTGGCCAAACCTATGGAAAAGAGGAATCGATAGATATCGCGATTCGTGTAATTGTCGATCACGTTCGCGCAGTGGCTTTTGCCATCGCTGACGGACAACTTCCTTCAAACAACGGAGCAGGATATGTTATCCGAAGAATCTTACGTCGAGCTATTCGTTATGGATTCACTTTCTTAGGTCAATCAGAACCTTTCGTCTATCGACTCGTTGATACTCTAGAAGGACAGATGGGTCAGGCATTTCCTGAATTAACCGCCCAGAAAACGCTCATCACTTCGGTAATCAAAGAAGAGGAACAATCGTTTTTAGCTACCCTCGAGGCGGGGTTAAAGCGTTTAGATAGTTTGCTTTTAGAGACCGGCAATAAGCAACTTTCAGGAGAGAAGGCTTTCGAATTATACGACACTTTTGGGTTTCCTATCGACCTTACAGCTCTTATTCTTTCAGAGAAAGGTTATACCTATGATGAAAATGGTTTTAAAGAAGCATTAGCCGCTCAAAAACAGCGATCGAAGGCAGATGCAACCTCAGAAAAGAGTGATTGGATCAGCGTAAATCAAGGTTCTGGAGAAGGATTTGTTGGTTATGATCACCTTGAAGTGAGTGGCGTTCAAATTTTGAAATACAGAGAGATCAAACAAAAGAATGAGCAGCTCTTTCAGCTCGTTTTAAATACCACACCGTTCTATCCTGAAGGGGGAGGGCAAATAGGTGATCGTGGAGTCTTACGCTCAGAAGCCGGTAATATTCATATCTACACGACTAAAAAAGAGAATAACGAGATTCTGCATTACACTAAGAAGTTAACTATCTCATTAGAGGGTACATTTACTGCTATTGTAGATCAGGAGGCTCGAAGAGATACTACAGCTAACCACACCGCAACTCACTTATTACACCAAGCGCTTAGAGAGGTATTGGGTACCCATGTCGAGCAGCGAGGTTCCTCGGTTCAACCGGGCAGTTTGCGATTTGATTTTTCGCACTTTGCAAAGATGACGGCCGAAGAACTTGTTGAAGTAGAACGGTTAGTGAATCACAGAATTCATGAAGGTCTTTTCCTTGTCGAGGCTCGATCGGTTGCTATGGAGACTGCAATTGCTGAGGGAGCGATGGCTCTATTCGGAGAGAAATACGGAGATACCGTAAGAACGATTCGTTTCGGAGAATCCGTTGAGCTCTGTGGAGGTACACACGTTAACAATACCTCAGAAATCTGGCAATTTAAGATTGTAAGTGAAGGAGGAGTTGCTGCGGGTATCCGACGCATTGAAGCGATTACTGCGAAAGGGGTTCGAGAATATTACAGTGAGAGAGAAACACTGATCGAACAGCTTACTGAACGTTTTCCAAAAGCGCAAGATTTAGTAAAAGCGGTCGATGACACCCTATACGAACTTACTGCTATCAAACAAGAAAGAGATGCCCTCGTCGCTGAAAAAATCAAACATATTAAAGCGGCTATTGGCATGAAAATTACTGAGATAGATGGTATTCAGTTTGCGGCCGTTCCGGTTGATCTTGATGCGGCTGCCATGAAGCAGATATCCTTTGATCTAGCAGCTCAGCATAAGGGATTATGCCTTGTACTTGGCGCACAGATGGGAGAAAAGGCGCTAATGTCGATTTATATCGATAAGGAAATCGCAGCCAAAAAAGGCCTTAGTGCATCGAAGATGATTCGTGAGCTCGGGTCACACATCCAAGGGGGTGGTGGAGGTCAAGATTTCTATGCTACTGCGGGCGGAAAGAATCCTGAAGGAATACCACAAGCCTTAGAAGCAGCTAAAGCACTTTTTATTTAACGGATCGGATATTTAGCCAAAATCGCCGATACGTAGCGATCGATCAGCTTTTGACGACCCTCTGGGTTAGTTACGTTGGTTAGTATACCGCTTCCTTTCCCTTGCCAGATGAGCTGTTTTTTTTCTGCATCTAAAATATCAATAAGCAGCACACCTCGGTCATAGGTACTTACCGTTTGGTTGTTCATAGGACCCCACATCCAAGGATTGAATCCCCAGCCCCAGCCAATGCCCCATGCCTGGTTGTTGATATCGACTCTCGACTCCTCATCTGTCGCGATACTTATCAGTAAATCAGCGTTTTCAGCCAGTATATATCCTTTCAAAGTCATTTGAGACTCAATCGATTTTAGGATTCGTCTTTTGTCGAGATCAGAGATTTCGGCTTTGTCAATCGTCGGTTTGTAGAAAGCGAAGCTTGAATAGCTTGTGAAATTCACTTCGGTATCGTAGTCGGTAAAAACGCGAATTGAACTGCAGGATGCAAGTAGTAATAGGCTTAAAAAAGCCCCAAATAGATACATTGATTTTTTCATAGCGTATAGGTTAACTAACTCACTATGAAGTTACAAATCAGAGGGTATATCAGTCAATAACCTTTAATTGATTCGATTTTGTTTGGGATTATATCCATAAGGGCAGTGACGGCAACCACTTTCGCAGCAATAACCCCTTTTTAAATGGTATTTCTCGGTAAATACTCGATATCCATTTTCAGTGTAGTAATCGCCTTCTTCTACGGGAATATGCTTTTTCACGTCACAAAGATAAGACTGTAGACAAGTTGTGAAAACTTCAAGTTGCTTTACCTTCACATTCCCGATAACTTTATCCTATGCCACTTACTGAAACTTCTCGCAATCAACTCATTCGATTACCTATGGTGAAATCGGCAGGGGTAGAACTTTGGGTAAAACGCGAAGATGAATTACATCCGCTGATTTCAGGAAATAAGTTTCGTAAGCTGAAGTATAATATCGAGGAGGCTCGTCAGCAACGCGCGCACACCTTACTCACTTTTGGAGGGGCTTTTAGTAATCACATTCTAGCTACTGCGGCTGCCGCTGCTGAGTACGGATTTAAAAGCATTGGTATTATTCGTGGAGAAGAATTGGCTAGTTCGGTAGGCACCAACCCAACCCTCTCAAGAGCAGCAAAACTCGGAATGAAGTTCGTCTTTGTTTCTCGTGATCGGTACCGAGAATTAACCGCCGACCCTGAGAAGGCCCGTTCACTTTCAGAGAAGGGAGGTCAGTACTTGATTCCTGAGGGAGGGAGTAATTCACTGGCAGTTAAAGGTGTTTCAGAGTTGTTTATCGATGAAGATATTCGTGCTGATTACATCTGTAGCCCTGTAGGCACAGGTGCAACCTTGGCAGGTATTGTTGAGGGAGCGCATCCGACCCAAAGAGTAAGAGGCTATGCCTCGCTAAGCCATGAGCGATTAAATGATGAGGTCAAACGTTTCACTACCAAAGACAGTTTTGAGATTATTGATGACTACACCTTTGGCGGATACGCTAAAACCACTCCTGAACTAATCTCCCGAATGAATTGGTTTTACAAGCAGACTAGGATTTTGCTCGATCCGGTCTATACTGGTAAGATGATTTTCGGATTATTAGAGGATATCAAACGTGGCGCATTTGAGAAAGGAAGCGTAATTTTGGCTATCCATACCGGAGGTCTTCAAGGAATCGAGGGTATGAACGATCGATTAGAACGCAAGGGTCAACTTAAGATCACCATTTGATGCAGATTAAGAGTTTTTCAGGTTACACAATTGCAGCATTATTTTTGGGATTCGTTCTCCAAAGCTGTACGCCTAACCCTGATGTTTATCGCATAGCACGTTCAAAAACAAGCCAACAGCAGTTAGAGAAAACCATAGGAGAGCGCACCAAAGACGCTATCGATGATTTAGGTCTTAAATCTTGGTCTGAGAAAGACTACGAAAAATTCACTTCAGAGAAGGAGTATATCTCGAGCTTTGCAGAGGTGGCTATGAAAGAGATGAAGTTGTACGGTGTTCCTGCGAGTATCACACTTGCACAAGGGATTCTCGAAACAAACGCAGGAAAGAGCGAACTCGTCAAATCTTCGAATAATCACTTTGGAATTAAATGCCATGATAGCTGGACTGGTGATTCAGTTTCTTACGATGATGATGCGAAGGGCGAATGCTTCAGAAAATACAGAAGCCCAATCACTTCGTACCGAGATCATTCTAAATTCTTGACATCGAGACCGCGTTATTCGAGTCTATTTGAATTGAGACCCACTGATTATAAAAGCTGGGCTAAGGGATTACGTGCAGCTGGATATGCCACTGATAAAAGCTATTCAGATAAACTCATTGCAATTATCGAGCGAAATGACCTCGATAAATACGATGATATGACCCTCGGTAAGCGCAGACGTCAGTTGAAAAAGGAGACTCGCAAAGAGAAAGTGGGTGATGTTATTATACAAGCAAAGACTGCTATTACCAGTATCGGAAAACGAACACGAGAGATGGCCGATCAGGCTCAAGATGATATCGCTAATGCTTATAGAGGCTTGGCGCATAGGGTGACCAAAGGTGATACCCTATACAGTATTGCCAAGAAATACGAGGTTACCGTAGAATCGATTAAGAAAATGAATTTACTCGATACCGACGATTTGTCAATCGGTCAGATTCTTGAAATTCCCAAAAGAGCAAAATGACAGTATACCAAAGAAGTAGCTCCCTTTTTCAGGAGGCCAATAAAGTAATTCCTGGAGGAGTGAATTCACCAGTTCGCGCCTTTAAATCAGTAGGAGGAACCCCTGTATTCGTTAAAGAGGCTAAGGGGGCATACCTCTATACCGAAGACGAACATCGACTCATTGATTACATTTCTTCATGGGGCCCACTTTTATTCGGGCACGCCTACGAACCTGTATTAGCAGCAGTGACCGATAGGGCCAAAAAAGGCACCTCATTTGGTATGCCTACTGAGCTCGAAACTCAGCTAGCTCAAAAGGTGGTTTCGATGGTGCCTAATGTAGACAAAGTACGTTTTGTAAACTCGGGTACTGAGGCGTGTATGAGTGGAGTACGACTTGCTCGTGGATTCACCGGGCGCGAAAAGCTCATTAAGTTCGCTGGTTGTTATCACGGACACTCGGATGCCTTTTTAATTGAAGCCGGCAGTGGAGCAGTAACTTTTGGCAGCCCCAACAGCCCTGGAGTAACTACAGGTACTGCAAAAGATACATTACTAGCAGAGTACAATAATCTAGAATCGGTTAAGACACTAATCGATGCTAATCCTGAACAAATTGCGACGATTATCGTAGAGCCGATCGCAGGTAATATGGGGTGTATCATCCCTGCCGAAGGATTCTTAGAAGGATTAAGAGAGCTCTGCGATGCAAATGGAATTCTACTGCTTTTTGATGAGGTAATGACCGGTTTTCGTTTAGCCGCTGGTGGTGCTCAGGAAACCACTAATGTTGCTGCCGATATTGTGATGTACGGAAAGGTAATCGGGGGAGGCCTCCCTGTAGGTGCTTTTGCCGCTAGAACTGAAATTATGCAACACTTAGCTCCAGAGGGACCCGTGTATCAAGCCGGTACACTCAGTGGAAATCCCTTAGCTATGGCAGCGGGACACGCAATGCTCTCAGCGATAGAGACCGATAATGAAGTGTTTTCAAGATTAGCGCATAAGGCTAATTTACTTGAATCGGGGATCCATACCGTTCTTTCTGAAAAGGGAATTGCTCATACGATTAATCGCTATGGTAGTATGATTTCGGTACATTTCTCAGAAGAGCCGGTGGTGAATTTCGCCACAGCTGCTGCTGCGAGCGGACCTCGATTTAATAGCTATTTTCATCATATGCTTGCTAACGGAGTGTATCTACCTCCATCGGCATTTGAAGCCTATTTCTTAAACGATGCGCTTTCAGAGTCAGATATTGATTTTACGATTGAAGCACTCAAAAGCTGGAACGCGTAACTATTAGGAATAAAAAAAGCCCGCATCGCGGGCTTTTTTTATTATGTAGGCTTTGGCTTACTTCTTTTTTAGAGTGATTTCAACCACTCCATTTTTTCCTTTCTCTCCGTAAGCTTTTTCTGCCGAAGGCCCTTTCAATACGTTGATACTTTCAATCGTATTAGGGTCTAATGAATCTAAATTAATATCTTCTTCTGCTTGTTTACCATCAATGATAATCAGTGGTTTTTCGTCAAGATGAGCGCCCATTACAGTGATGTTCGATTTGCCTCTCATCATTCTCTGATGCATTGGTCCTGCGCCATCTTTACGCATTCTGATCCGAATATTTTTGTGCTCTGATGCATCGGTATCCTCATTGAGAATTTCATCTGTTTTAAAGACGAAAACGTTTTTTGTAGTATCTGTTTCGATACCTTCGCCATCAATAATTACCTCAAAGCTTTCATCTGAATCATCTCCGAAGAACATGAATTCACCTTCGCCTTGATGTAAACCTGGCATTCCTGGTAGCCCCGGCATTCCTGGTAGTTCATGGAGTTTTTCGATCGATGCGCCTAAGGGCATAACATGCATTTGCCCTCTTCTATTTTGATGCATTTTTTTGAATTGAGCGAATTGCTCTTCTGAAAGTATTTTTTGAAGCTCTCGTTGGTGTTCAATTTGCGCATCTAAATGTGCTGATTTTTTTTCAAAGCCTTTGAAATCTTTAAGACGTTCCATTTGTTCATGATGCTTGGCATTGACTTTACCTACCTTACGCTCTTGACCTTCATCAAGGCTAAGATGTAGGGTCATTTGCTTAGTCATAAGCGTGGCCTTCTGTTCAGCGGTCAGTTTTTCCTCACCTTTGGCATGCCACTTCATTCCTTTTTCAAAAAGGATGTGATCGCCTTGCATAACAGGGGCTGCCTTTTCATCTGATTTTATGAAAATGGCTTTGAACTCTTTTTTTTCTGTATCATTCTCTTGCGCAAATGCAGAGGTGGTCAGGCTCAGAAGAACAATGGGTAGAAGTGCTTTCATAGTTTGTTTTAATATTTCTCGCCAAAGTACGACGAGACGTGTTGTAAGTATTCCTAAAAGCTTGTTAAATTTTGTTTCTGCTTTGGGTTTAACATAAGATTATAAAAAAACCCGCCGAAGCGGGTTTTACTATTAGTCTTTATCAAGGATCTCACCGATTCTTGCTACTATATCTTGAAGATGATA
>PZPI01000045.1 GCA_003045935.1 Bacteroidota bacterium
CGCGAGCATCTTGAAGCGTGTTTTTCCAAAAAACAGAAGGCCCATCAAACCAATATAAAGTAGAAAATAACCAATGTACGTAATCCATGTTCCCCAGAAATCGTGATTCACAGATAAGACGGTCCCTGTTTCATCTGGAAAAAAGCTTGATTGAAAAAACCGATACCCTTTGTGGTCTAGTACGTGGTTCATATAAATATCGTAATCAAAAGACTTTTCATCTTCAACCGAAATACGACTCATAAACGATGAATAATTCACCTCTGTACCTGGATATTTCTCGGCGATAAAATCATTTAAGGTAATTGCGAAAGGAAGCTCATATTCCTTTGAACCATAGCGCATGGTGAAATCGAGACCAGCCATGCTAAACGGAGCTTCAAAATCTGTGAAACCTTGTCCTCCGAGCAATATAACCTCTTTAGACTGATCCCCAGCTGACACATTTAAAACTAAGGCTTGTTTTGCCTCTGTCGAAGAATCTGATGAAGGAACAACACCCACCTTGCCTCGAATAGCACCGTTGGGAATTACAAAAGCTAAATCGCCCATGGTGTAGAGCGATCTTAGTTGTAAGGTATCTTGAACCCCCGACTCTAACCGCCCAGTGTACCGATCAGCCATTCGCATAAAATCAGCGCTAAATGGGCTCTTAACAAGATAATTACCGTCTGCATCTAAAGTGATAGAGATCGCCCCGTCGGTAGACTTATTAAAAGCGAATAGAGTGTTGTGAATATTTGAAACTGTGCCTTCTTCAATGAAGTGTTCATGACGGGTTCCGCCCCCTGACTCTACAATTTTGAGCAACAGTTTTCCACTTTCGTCGGGTAGGATATCTTCTTTGGCTTCTTCGATAAAGTCCACATAGTTTATGGTGACTGGCGTATCTCCGAAACGCGTATTCCACGGTAGACTACTTCTTCTGCCCACTGTACTGAAAATCATATCATCCTCTAATGATTTTCTTCTGCGATTGCCCTCTAAGTCTCCATCAATATAAACGGTTAAAAAAGTTTTGTCTGAATAAAAACTTGATGCGGTCTCGCCTTCGGCGATAGGCATCATACCTTCAAAACTGATATATCTAGTTACTCCTGCCCCGATGATTATTAATATCCAACTTAGGTGCAATGCTAGAATAGGCCATTTACTCCATTTCCAAAGTTTGTAGCGTCTAATATTACCGAGAAAGTTAATGACAAAAAGGAGCATCATCAGCTCGAACCATTTTGCATTGTAGATATATATTCGTGCGGTTTCGGTGCTATACATGCTTTCTACAAAGGTTCCAACAGCCATTGCTAATGCAAAAAGGATGAATAGAACACTCATTAATCGCGTAGAAAACAGAAATCGCAACAATGGATTAGCCATGAAAAGAGCTTTAGTTTAGAGTGCAAAATTAAGGCGTTTTGAGCTAAAAACAGTAGCTTCGAATATGCATATGATTCAATCCGTGGGTATTATTGGATGCGGTGCTTTGGGAAGAAATTTATTTCACAACCTCAAACCGCTTGAAGGCTTAACTGTTGAATGTTTTTGTCGAAGCATTGAGAAAGACGATTCTCTTTACCAAAGCAGCGTTCGCAAGATTGAAGAACTCTTCCACTGTGACCTTATTTTGATCGCTGTGTCTGATCAAGATATTATAGAGGTTGGTCAAATACTGAACGCCTATTCAGGTATAGTAGCTCATTGTAGCGGTGCTACCCCACTTCATAATTTCAATGGGAAGGGCGGAGTATTTTATCCGCTTCAAAGTTTTTCAAGGTCAGTGATACGGTCTTTTAAAGAAATACCATTATTCATCGAAGGAGATAACGAAGAAACCACCATACAACTGTACTCATTTGCACAAAGACTGAGTAATCAAGTAGAACAATTATCAAGTGAAAAGCGTCAAAAGCTGCATTTAGCAGCAGTCGTGAGTCAGAACTTTAGCAACCATCTTATCGCATTAACACAAGCCTACCTAGAAAAAGAAGGTATTTCTTTTCAAGCTTTAATACCGTTACTTGAAGAAGGACTAGGTAATGCACTCTATCAAAATGCAAGAGAAATTCAGAGTGGTCCGGCTCGCAGAAAGGATACCAAAACATTAGACGCTCACTTAAGTTTGCTCAAAGAAGAAAAAAGGCTGCTACCTTTGTATGAGCAGTTAAGCGAATCTATCAAAACCTATTATGAAGAAGATTTTTAAAGCAGAGTTACACCATATTAAGCATTTTGTATTCGATGTAGATGGAGTGATGACTGATGGCACTGTAAGTATTGACGCAAACGGCGAACTTATTCGAACCATGAATGTCAAGGATGGTTATGCACTAAAAGTAGCATTGCAATCGGGCTACGGAATTGGAATCATTACCGGGGGTACCAATAAGGCTGTAAAAGATCGCTTAAAAGCTTTAGGTATTACCGACATCTTTTTAGGTGCACACGATAAAGCTACCGTACTCAAAGAATACTTAGAAGATTACGGAATAAACCCTGAACAGACCCTTTATATGGGTGATGACTTACCCGATCTGCCGGCAATGCAACTTTGTCGACTTGCCACCTGTCCCCAAGATGCAGTCCCTGAAATCAAGGAAAAAGCAGATTATGTATCTCATGTTCATGGAGGTAAAGGCTGTGTTAGAGATGTCATCGAACAAGTTTTAAAAGTTAACGGGCACTGGAACAATGATTCAACAATTACTAGCGCGTAAAGCCAAAAAATTAGTTTTAGGATCGCAATCTCCTAGACGCAAAGCTTTTCTCGAATCACTCCATCTTACTTTTTCTACGAGAAGTTCATCTGTAGAAGAAAGCTATCCGCCAGATCTGGTAGCCGAAGAGATCGCCATATATTTAGCTGAGCTCAAATTCGAAGCACTCGAACAAACACTTAAAGAGGATGAACTATTAATAACCTCTGACACGGTTGTTTGGAATAACAATACCTCCTTAGAAAAAGCTGCAAATAAAGAAGATGCAATTAGGATGCTTAAAGCACTGTCCAACAATAAGCATCAGGTAATCACCGCTCTCTGTATCGGGGATTCCAATAAAAGATGGACCTCATATGAAGTGACTGAAGTACATTTCAGAGAGCTAAAAGAGGAAGAGATCGAATACTACGTTGAACACTACCAGCCCTTCGACAAGGCTGGTGCTTACGGTATACAGGAGTGGATCGGGCTTATTGGCATCACACATATCTCGGGCAATTACCCCGCTGTGGTTGGTTTACCAACCGCCCTACTCTACCAAGGACTTATCGAGTTTTTAGAAGATTAGATTTTGTTTATCTTTTTATATAAAACAGTTAAACAAATTGTATCTTTGAGGTATGTATTGGTACTACCTCGAAGCCGTTCAAGAATTACCTATAGGTACAGATAAAGCCTGGCAATTTCTTACAAATGCCAAGAATTTAGAATTCTTGACACCGGAGCCTATGAATTTGACCATCAAAAGCTCGAACACAACTCCGCTTTACACGGGTAAAATTCTTCACTACAGTGTTACCCCGATACCTTTATATAAAACCCTTTGGGTTAGTGAAATCACCAGTTATATCGAAGGAAAATTGTTTGCAGACAAGCAGTTGTACGGTCCTTATAAATCTTGGAATCACGAACACGAGATCGCTCGATCAAAGGCAGGTAGCACAATAATTGATCGCGTTTATTTTCAAATGCCCTTTGGAATATTTGGAGGTCTTGCTTACGCTTTATTCGTAAGAAGGGCCCTTTTTAAAGCATTCTCATTCAGAAAAAGTCAATTAATCAAACTTTATCCATCAGATGAGAATCTTCGCTATTCATTTCAACTTAAAAGAATAAAAGCATGAAACACATTCTTCTTATAGGAGGTTCAACTGGAATCGGAAAAGCCCTAGCCGAGGAGCTATTACAAAAAGGTCATAAGGTCACTATGGCCTCAAGAAATAGTCTAGATATTGATCATTCGTATTTTAAACATCTCACCTTTGATGTATTAACCTCAGATGCATCAGAATTATCCAATGTGGGAGCCCTAGACGGTTTTAGCTATCTACCAGGAAGTATTGCCCTTAAACCTTTACAAATGTTAAAGGAAGAACAGTTCAAATCAGACATGGAAATCAATTTCTTTGGTCTAGTAAGATGTGTGAAGTCAATCAGCAGTCAGCTCAGCGAAGGTGCTTCGCTCGTTTTCTTTTCAAGTGTAGCGGCGCAACTAGGAATGCCCTTTCATAGTTCTATTGCTGCTGCGAAGGCTGCAGTTGAAGGCTTTACAAAATCATTAGCAGCTGAAAGCGCACCAAAATGGAGAGTGAATTGTATCGCTCCTTCGCTTACTGATACCCCATTAGCGACCCGCTTGCTAAACAACGACAAGAAACGTGAGATGATCGAGGAGAAACATCCGCTTAAAAAAATAGGAAAAGCCACTGATCTAGCGAAACTAGCCCTGTTTCTTCTCAGTGATGACAGTTCTTGGATCACCGGGCAAGTGATCGGTAATGATGGAGGAAAATCAACATTGAGTATTTAATATCATGAACGCAATCTTTTGGTTTCGTCGTGATTTAAGACTATTCGATCACAAGGTATTGCAAGAGGCCCTCACTGAGTGCGATAGCGTATCCCCCATATTCATTTTTGATCCGTCTATTTTAGATCATCTTCATAGGAATGACCACCGGGTACAGTTTATTTTTGATAACCTTAAGGCCTTAAATACATCTCTTGAATCAAAGCAAAAATCAATTCAGATATTTTTTGGTAAACCAACCTCTGTTTTCAAACAACTGATTGAGGAGAACACTATTCATAGAGTTTATACGAGTGCAGATTATGAACCCTATGCTCGAAAAAGAGATGGCGAAATAGCTGAACTCCTAAAAGAACAAGGTATTGAATTGATTCGTAAGAAGGATGGAGTAATCTTCGAACAAGCTGAAGTTGTAAAAGAGGACGGATCACCATACGTAGTCTTTACTCCTTACAAGAAAAAATGGATGAGTCGTCTAAATCCTGATGAGGATTTCAAAGAGTATGATATAGCTCCCTATCTTGATAAGTTCAACACTCTAAGCACTAAACTGAACATCGTTCACCAGTTATCTGATATAGGTTTCTCGCCAAGCACGATACCTGCTCCGACCATTAGATTGAATGATTCGATCATCAATAATTATGAAGACACTCGTAATTTTCCATCAGTACCAGGCACTTCTCAGCTAGGAACAAGCTTGCGATTTGGAACGGTTTCAATTCGACAACTCGCTAAAAAGGCATACCAGTCTGCGAATCATACCTTCTTAAGTGAGCTTATTTGGAGGGAATTTTTTCAACAAATCTTATGGCACTTCCCAAAAACAGTTAATTATTCGTTCAAGCCTGCCTATGATCGAATAGAATGGAGAAATGCTCCTGAAGATTTTGAGCGTTGGAAAGAAGGTAAAACAGGATATGCACTAGTAGACGCAGGTATGAGAGAGCTAAATGCTACTGGGTACATGCATAACCGAGTACGAATGCTAGTAGCTAGCTTTTTATGTAAACACCTACTCATTGATTGGAGACTCGGAGAAGCCTATTTCGCAGAAAAATTGTTCGACTTTGAGTTAGCAAGCAACGTGGGTAACTGGCAGTGGGCTGCAGGTTCTGGGGTAGATGCAGCTCCTTACTTTCGCATTTTTAATCCGATTACTCAAGTCAAAAAATTCGATTCAGATTTGAGATACATCAGAAAGTGGGTTCCAGAGTTTGAATCGATACGCTACCAACCGATGGTAGACCATAAATTTGCGCGAGAGCGGTGTCTTTCTACTTATAAACAAGCACTCAATTCTTAAAGTTCCTTTTCGTATCTTCACTAGTAAACCTTTAAAGAGATATGAAAAAATCATTTCTATTCGCTTTGTTGTTCGCAAGTTTCTTTGCAGCGAATGCTCAGCGATTAAGCAAACACAAAAAAGCAATAATTGCTTCAGTAGAAAAACATGAAAGAGAGCTCATCGCGATCAGCGATTCTATATGGGCTCTTGCAGAAACTGCCTTTGAAGAACATCAATCTGCTCGAATTTTAGCAGACTACGCAGAATCTCAGGGATTCAATGTGGAGCGTGGAGTTGCAGGTATTCCAACCGCATTTGTAGCTACCTATGGTAGTGGTTCACCAGTAATCTCTGTATTAGGTGAATTCGACGCCCTACCAGGGATTTCTCAAAAGGCTAGCCCGGTTAAAGAGGCCTTGAACGAAGGAGCTGCAGGACATGGTTGTGGGCACAACTTATTCGGTGCTGGTAGTTTAGGTGCTGCCCTTGCAGTTAAAGAACTTATTGAATCAGGTAAAATAAAAGGGACTGTGAAATTTCTAGGTACCCCTTCTGAAGAAAAATTCTTTGGTAAAATCTGGATGGTTCGTGAAGGCCTATGGGACGATGTCGATGTGAATTTAAGTTGGCACCCAGCTGCTCAAACTGAAGCAGATGTTCAAAGTTCATTAGCCTTAGTCGATTTTAAAGTAGAGTTCTTCGGACAAACTGCCCATGCCTCTGCGGATCCATGGAACGGTCGTTCAGCATCTGATGCTCTAGAAATCTATACAACAGGTATCAACTACTACCGTGAACATGTAAAACCCACTGTCAGAATACATTATCACATCCAAGATGGAGGTCAGGTAGTGAATGTGGTTCCTGATTACTCCAAACTATGGGTGCGTGTTAGAGATACAAAGAGAGAAGGTATGATGCCGGTTTACGAGCGAATCAAAGAAATGGCTGAAGGAGCGGCAATTATGGCTGATGTAGACTATAAAATCTCACTGATCTCGGGTATTTATGAAGTTCTCGTTAACCGCCGTGGCGGTGAAATTATGCAGTCGAATTTAGAACTCCTTGGGCCAATTGAGTATACCGAAGACGAAATTGCATTTGGTAAACGTATTCAACAAGAAACAGGAAAAGAGCAGATAGGAATGGATGCCTCAATCAATCCATTACTTCCCACTGCAGAACATCCAGGAGGAGGTTCAACCGATGTTGGGGATGTTAGCTGGAATGTTGCAAACATTAACCTTGGAGTAACCACTGCTCCAAAGGGAACACCTTGGCACTCTTGGGCTGTTGTTGCTTGTGGAGGCATGAGTATCGGACATAAAGGAATGACTTACGCTGCAAAAGCAATGGGAATGACCATGGTTGACCTTTTTGAAAATCCTAAATGGGTAGAACAAGTAAAGTCTGAGTACAAGGAAAGAAAAGGAAATACAGTATACGAAGCCATTGTAACTGATGGCCCACCACCCATTAATCAATAAAAAATTAAAGCCTCCCTTTGGAGGCTTTTTTTATTAATACAGATTAAGGTATTAAAACTTCAAAGCCCCTAAATTTGTAGAAAATCGACAGCTATGAAAAAGTTTGGTATGGGCTTTCCTTGGCCCACAGTAGATCCCTTTCTGTTTTGTGCACATCATAATGATCACTATCCCCCAGGTAACTCTGAACAAGGAATCGATAAAAAATTCGTGAGCGATCGAGCACTAGGAAGTGATTTTACAATAAAAAACGGTTTTCGAATGTATCACGGGAAATCAGTACCTGGATTCCCCTATCACCCACATTGCGGTTTTGAGACAATCACATTAGTTACCGAAGGATACATCGATCATAGCGATTCACTCGGAGCAAAAGCACGTTTTGGTAAAGGTGATGTTCAGTGGATGACAGCGGGTAGCGGAGTTCAACACAGTGAAATGTTTCCATTACTAGATACCCAAGAATCAAATAAACTAGAACTTTTTCAGATCTGGCTTAATCTTCCTAAAGTTAGTAAATACGTGGACCCACATTTCGATATGATCTGGGACCGCGAAGTACCTAAATGGAAAGAAGAAGGTGTTTTTACCCGTTTAATCTTCGGGTCACATGGTGGATTTGAGCAACGTAAATGTCCACCTAACTCTTGGGCCGTTCATCCCGAAAATCATCTGGTAGTTGCACAATTCATTCTAGACCCGGGAGCGACACTTTCACTGAAAGAAGTAAACCCAGGTATCTCTCGAAACTTATATCTATACGATGGCGAAGAACTTTCATTTGATGAGGGAAAATTAACAAAGAATGAAGGCCTGCAAGTAGAGGCATCCGATCGGGTCACTCTGACTAATTCCTCCAAAAATGAGGCCTACCTCATTTTAATGCAGGGTAAACCCATCAATGAACCGGTCGCAAAATACGGGCCCTTCGTAATGAATGAAAGTCACGAAATCGAATCAGTTATTGCTAAGTACCGTATTACCGAATTCGGAGGATGGCCCTGGCCAAAGGCAGAAATGACTCATGGATCAGAGTCAGTACGGTTTGCAACTTATCCTGATCAAACGACGATTTATGCCGAAAAATAATTGACAATCAATTATTTAGATTACCTTTAACGTAGAACCTAACCTATGTTTTCTCTAATCTACCGATCGGTAGCTGAGGAGACTTTTAGCGATGCAGAAGTATATCAGATGCTCAGTATTGCTAGAGACTTCAATGCCGAGCACGACATCACGGGATGCCTTTTATTCCATAATCGCCGCTTCTTACAGTTACTCGAAGGCGAAAAAGATAAAGTACACCAACTTTTCTCTCTTATTGAATCTGACCCTCGTCACAAGAATATTGAGATTATTCAAACAGAGGAGAAAACAGAACGTTTGTTCAATAAATGGAGTATGGCTTTTTACGACTATGGTAACCTAGTACTCTCTGCGCAGATTAAATTAGCACAAATAGATACTTTTTTTGAAGACTCTAAGGCTCTTAAAACTCAAAGTCGCCTAACCAATCCTTTCTTTAATGAAGTACGCAATATACTTATAGAAAGGGCGATTTAAGGGATACGTTTAATTTTTGCGCCTATCGATTGTAATCGCGCTTCAATATCCTGATAACCACGATCAATCTGTTCAATATTTTGAATTTCTGAAGTCCCTTTAGCAGATAAAGCGGCTATAAGTAGTGCCATTCCAGCTCTAATGTCAGGAGAACTCATTTTAGCTCCTCTTAACGAGAAATTAAAGTCAAGCCCAATCACATTCGCTCTATGCGGATCACAGAGAATAATCTGTGCTCCCATATCGATCAATTTATCTACAAAGAATAAACGACTCTCAAACATCTTTTGATGAATGAGAACAGATCCTTTCGCCTGTGTAGCAACCACTAGTAAAACTGAAAGAACGTCAGGGGATAAACCCGGCCAAGGAGCATCTGAAATGGTCATATGTGAGCCATCAATAAATGACTGTATTTCGTAACCATCTTTATGCGCGGGGATAATCATATCATCTCCCTCCTTTATTAGGGTGATGCCTAATTTTGCATAAACTCTTGGCAACTGACCTAATTGCTCCCAAGCTACGTTTTTTAGACGCAATTCTGACTTAGTAATAGCCGCAAGACCTATCCAGCTACCAATTTCAATCATATCAGGTAATAATCGATGGGTGGTTCCTTCTAGTGATTCAACACCTTCAATAGTAAGTAGATTTGACCCAATACCCTCAATCTTCGCTCCCATTCTAACCAGCATATTACATAACTGCTGCAGATATGGCTCACAAGCAGCATTATAGATCGTTGTGGTACCCTTGGCTAGAACAGCAGCCATCACGATGTTAGCCGTACCTGTCACCGAAGCTTCATCTAGAAGCATGTAACAACCTTTCAGTTGATCTGCTTCAACACCGTAGAAAAATTCCTTTTCATTGTATCTGAAGCTAGCACCTAATTGCATAAATCCGTCAAAGTGAGTATCTAATCTACGTCTACCTATTTTATCCCCTCCTGGTTTAGGTATAAAGCCCTTTTTAAAGCGTGCCAGCATCGGACCAACAATCATGATTGAACCTCTGAGACTCGCTCCCTCTTTCTTAAAAGCCTCGGATTGTAAATAATCGACATTAACCTCATTTGCCGTGAAAGCATACGAGTCTTTAGAAAGCCTCTCAATCTTCACTCCTAGTTTTCCTAGGATATCGATCAGTTTATTTACATCAACAATATCTGGAACATTCTCAATAACTACGCGCTCTGGGGTAAGCAAAACAGCGCATAGAATTTGTAAAGCCTCGTTTTTGGCTCCTTGTGGAGTTATCGTTCCTGACAGCGGGTGACCACCTTCAATAATGAAGCTCGACATACTATTCTATTTCTTTTTTGAGCGATTGTTTCGATGATTTTTACGTGCCTGAGGTTTTGCAGGACGATTAATTCGATTCTTAAGAATTTCTTCGCTATCGGTTAATTTATCCTCTTTAGGAGTTAGTTTCAGAATACCTCCACTTAACTCTTCAAGGTGATCAAAAATGGCTTGATCATCTACCGTGTCTTTGTTCCAATTTAGGTAACACTTCTTCATATGATTCGCTATTACATAAGCGAAACCTTCTTGTTTCTCTGCATCATCCCATCTCACAGCAACATCGATCATACGCTTGATATTATTTCCGTAAAATCGATATTTCGGAAAATTCTGAGGATAAGGCAATGCCTCTGGCCGTTGAGCCAGGAGTTCGGCGGATGGTTTAGGAAATGGTGCATCAACATCGAGTGCAAACCCAGACATGATAAAAAGTTGATCCCATAATTTATGCTGAAAATCAGGCACGTCTCGTAAATGAGGTTGTCTATTCCCCATTATATCAACGATAGATTGTGCAACCTTGTTTCGCTCCTCACGATCTTCAATTTGCATGGCATGATCTACCATTTGTTGAAAATGGCGGCCATTTTCTGGAATAATAAGAGCATTGCGCTCCGTATTGTACTGTAAGTGGTCTAAACTTTCTAAAATCATATATTATGCAAAATACATATATCCTCGAGCTTATAAAGAAATAACTCCCTCAATTTCACCCACACGTCTATATTTTTCAATTACGGCATCCGGTGAAAGCATAAGTGTTTTAACACTGACGCTTGTGTAAGTACCAGCTTTAGACGGTTTAAGTTGTATCCGTTCTTTTTCATTTTCAAAAACGGCAACCACAGCATCTAACGCCTGAGAGTCTGATTTTACAATAAACTTAAAGAGATATATAGAAGGCCAAGAAGTTTCGCTCTCTAGTTTTTCTTTTAAACTCTTATAAAATTCATCTTGGGAGGTAGAACTCATTTCGGTGTATTTTTGGCAAAGATATCGAACAGGAATGCGTAAACCGAAAAAAATAGTGTTTAGTGGTGCTCCAGGGAGCGGAAAAACCAGTGTCATTTGCGAACTAGAAAAAAGAGGGTTTAATGTCGACCATGAAGTCATCAGAGATCACACTGCATCATTATTGAACGATAAAGAAGGTGTTTTTGAAAACCCATTAGAAGCCCTTGATGATCCTATACCCTTCAACGAAACACTTCTGAATTTAAGGTTGTATCGATTTCAAACTCAGAATAACGAAGACACCTTTTTTGACCGAGGTATGGTAGATGTTTTGGCATACATGGATCATTTCAATCAAAAATACCCGCAACACTTTGAAGATACTTGCTCACAAAACAAGTACGATCAGCTTTTTTATTTTGAACCCTGGGAGTCCATATATACACCAGATCCTACCCGCTTAGAAACGTTTAAAAGCGTTTTACAAATAGATAAAGCTTTAAAGAACGCTTATTATTGTTTCGGTTATGAAATAAACATTGTTCCACAAACAAGCGTAGAAGAACGTGCAGATTTCATTCTAAAAGCACTCTTAGATTGAAGAATAAACCTGACATTGATGCGATCGCCTTAGAACGATGGCAGATTAAACAACTTCATTCAGATCAAAGATCAATCATTGAAAATGTTCTTGCAGGGAACGACACTTTTGGTCTTTTAGCAACTGGTGCGGGCAAGTCTGTCTGTTATCAACTACCAGGCTATCTACTTGAAGGCGTCTGCATTGTCGTTTCTCCACTTATTGCTTTAATGGAGGATCAAATGAATCAACTAAAGAGTCACGATTTTAAGGTAGTTGGGCTATTCGGTAGCATTAATCAAGAAACGATCATACAACGTTTAGACAACCTCAAATACGGTAACTATCAATTTCTATTCCTC
>PZPI01000159.1 GCA_003045935.1 Bacteroidota bacterium
GTGATTAAAATAGTTGTGCCAAATCTGGGTATTTCAAATTGCTGAACAAGAGTATCATTGATTATTTCTTGAGCGTCTAGGGTATAACTTGTTTTTTCATACCTGAAATTTTGAAGATTAGAATAGTTTTTTAAACCTCCATGAGCAAGAATAGATTTTTCGACTAATGATTCTCCTTGAGATTTTTGAGTCGAACATCCGCTAAGACCTGCTAACAGTATGATGAGTAGGAGTCGATAGATCACACGTTATTTAAGGCTTGTTTCAAATCTTCAATGAGGTCATCGGCATGCTCAATTCCTACACTGAGTCTAACTAACGAGAGCTCGATCCCCATTTGGGCCTTTTCCTCATCAGGTACATCTGAGTGGGTCATTGAATGTGGATGTTGGGCGAGACTTTCATTACTGCCTAAACTCACCGCAAGTTTGATCAGTTTAAGTGCGTTTAGAAAACGAAAAGCTTCGGCCTCACCACCATGTAGTACAATACTGATCATTGCACCTGGAGATTTACATTGCTTATGATAAATTTCTTTTTGATTAGAAGACATACTATCTAAGCCGGGAAATAAAACCCTTTTCACCTTAGGGTGATCTTCTAAAAACCGAGATAGCTTTTGCGCATTCTCGGTTTGGTAGTTCATGCGGACATGAAGTGTTTCTAGACTTCTAGTTAATAACCAGGCTGTGTAAGGGGCCATCATCCCGCCAAGAAAGGTTCTCAGCCCTTTAACAGGGCCAATTGCTTCTCTACTCCCCATAACTGCTCCTGCAATCACATCACTATGCCCGTTCAAAAACTTAGTGGCGGAGTAACAGACTAGATCTGCACCAAACTCTAAGGGTTTTTGCCATATGGGTCCGAGATAAGTATTGTCTACTGCCATAATCACTGTTCTCTCTAGTCGTGATTCGAGCTTTTTCTTTAATCGAACCACCGCTTCTAAGTCAACAAGGGTGTTGGTAGGGTTGGCAGGTGTTTCGCAATAAATCATCGCTACCTTGTCAATGATTCCTTTTGTTTGAAGCGTTTGTTCGATATGTTCGGTATCGCTCCAATCCAAAATAGAGAGAACGTTTATTCCTATAGATTTGAGATAATGATGAACGAAGTGATGCGTTCCTCCATACACTTCATTACTGAAAATTAAAGTGTCCCCGGGTTTAAGGTATGCAAGCATAACCGTGGAAATCGCACTCATTCCACTCACGAAGGCAGCTGCTTCTTCGCTTTGCTCGAGTGCAGCAAGACGCTCCTCGAGAATCTGCATGTTGGGGTTATTGAGTCTAGAATAGATGAGTCCCATTTGTTCGCCTGGTTCTAGAGACGATTTGCCATAGGCTATTTCGAAGAATCGTTTCCCCTCTTCAGCAGTTTTAAAACCGAAGGTTGAGGTTTGAAATATAGGAGGTTTAACTGAGCCTTCACTCCATTCAGGAACATAGCCCAGAGACATCATTAACGACTCAGGTTTTTTCATAACTAAGTGTGATTTTAGCTATGAAAAGATAGTGAATTTGTTAAGATTCTTGATGTGTTTAAACGTCTGTTTATTGACGTTTTTTAGAGAGTTTGTTCGAACCTACGTTTGGGGGAGTCGTGATTTCTGCATCGTCACCTGTTTTTGAGGTATTCAAAGCTTTACATGAAAGTAGTAAACTGCTAAAAAATAGGCCGGCGAATAAAACAGCTACAAATCTTTTCATTTTTTCTTTTTCTATAAATTTAAGCACCAACAATGAAATTTTCAAATAAGATGACTCGATTTTACGACAGTGCCTTATCCCTTTTACGTATTGTGTTTTCCTTACTTATGATGACTCACGGGTGGTCGAAGCTAGAACGTATTCTTGATGGGAATTTGAATTTTGGGGATCCTTTAGGGTTAGGTAGTACCCTGTCTCTTTACCTAGTAACTTTTGCAGAATTAGTTGCTCCTGTTTTTATTATCGTTGGGTTTAAAACCCGTATAATGGCATTGATCACCTCATTCGCTATGGCCGTTGCTGCATTTATCGCACATGGAGCCGATCCTTTCGCGAAAAAGGAGATGGCACTACTTTATTTAGTAGGGTTTTTATCTGTTGCCTTGATGGGCGCTGGTAGATACTCGATAGATGAGCAGACTAGATAAGTTTAGTCTTGGCTAGAAGCCCTGGTGATTTTATCGTTTAAGGTTCTACCTAATCCGATATTTTCGAAACGCTCAATGATCAAATAGTCTAGTTTCTGTTTATCTAATTGATGAAATGCGGCATAAAGCTTTTCTGCTATTTCACTGAGGTCTCCTCCTCTTGAAAGCGCTATTGTCTGCGAGGCAAGTATATGTGGTTTTGTTTTGGCCGGATAGATGACGCCAATTCTATTCAAGCTCCCGAATTCTTCTAAATGATTCTCAATAGAGTCAACAATTTTCAATGGAGTATTCGGCGCATAATGCCTTTTGATCATTCCCGGAGCGACAATCGATTCTTCAGCATTTGATCTCTGGCGCAATAAATAAGCTTCGGGT
>PZPI01000046.1 GCA_003045935.1 Bacteroidota bacterium
GTGACCCAGGGAGGATTCGAACCCCCAACCCTCAGAGCCGAAATCTGATATTCTATCCAGTTGAACTACGCGGCCAGTAAATTAGTTACTCAATTGGTCTTTAACCTTTTGGGCGATAACTTTTCCTTCAGCTCTACCAGCTGCTCTCGAATTAACTTCTCCAACAACTCGTCCCATATCTTTCATTCCTTCTGCAGATAGATCGTTTATGACCTCTTTAATCAGTTGATCAAGATCTGTCTCTGATAAGGGCGCTGGTAAGAATTGCTCGATAACTTTAGCTTGTGCTAGCTCTGGATCAGCTAGGTCTGATCTACCTTGTTCGTTGTAGAGAGCCGCGCTATCTTTTCTTTGCTTTACCAGTTTTTGTAATAGCTTAATTTCATCAGTAGAACTTAATTCTTTTGCACCTGCTTCGCTTTGTTGAAGAAGTATTGCTGACTTTATTGCACGTAGTGATTCTAAAGCCACAGCATCTTTTGCTTTCATTGCTGCCTTGAGGGCATCCATTACCTGATCTTTTAAAGCCATATTGATATCTGAATTGGGAGACAAAAATAATTAAAATTCACTAAGCCCTCTTCTGGATAGCATCACAAATCTTTACTCCGTGATCTCTTGAATTATCAATGAACCAAGCGTTTGTTTTTAATCCTCCGAGTACTACCCCAGCGAGAAATAGGCCTTTAACCTCAGTTTCTAAGGTTTCAGGATCGTATTTCGGAGTCTGCATTGTGTCGTTTTCAAAGGTTACTCCAGCCTGCTTAAGCAAATCGTAGTCAGGTCGATATCCAATCATTAGCAGGACGTAATGAATATCTAATTTTTCAGTTCCATTCTCCGTAGAAATAAGGAGGTGATCGTCGTGTATTTCTTTGAGGTGGCTTTGGTAATGAGCTGTTATAGAACCGTCAGCAATTCGATTAATAATTTCTGGCCGCACCCAATATTTCACTCGTTCTCCGATAGAATCTCCTCTGATAATCATCTCAACCTTCGCTCCAGCTCGGTAGCACTGTAATGCAGCATCTACTGCTGAGTTGTTGGCACCTACGATAGCAACTCTTTGATTGGCGTAAAAATGAGCATCATCGAAATAATGACGTACATGTTCAAGCTCTTCTCCAGGGATACTTAGTTTATTACTGTAGTCGTAAAATCCAGTAGCAATCACCAGATTTGAACAGCGATAAGCCCCCTTTGAAGTGGTAATAGAAAAGTTACCGTCAGGGGTTTTGTGTGTTGTATTAACGCGCTCAAACAATTTAATGTTAAGATTTCTCGATTGCGCAACTACCCGATAGTATTGAAGTGCTTCCGATCGAAAGGGTTTTGGTTCTTTGCAAAGAAAAGGGATGTTGTCGAGTTCTAAATTGTCTGAAGAGGAAAAAAATTGCATTCCTTTCGGATAATGATAAAGTGAGTTTACTAAAGTCCCTTTTTCGATAATCGTGCAGGACCATCCTCTTTTTTGTGCTTCTAGCGCACAAGCAATTCCTATCGGACCCGCCCCTACGATGATTAAATCGTATTTTTTATCCATGAAGTGCTGTTATTGCCTCAACAATTGATGGAGCTCGAAAAACTGAACTTCCGGCAACCAAAATATCAGCGCCACAGCGGTTTAATTTTTCGGCATTATTCTTTGTAACCCCGCCGTCAATTTCGATTAAAGTGTTTGAGTTGTTCTCCATTATTAACTTTTTCAGGGCGATTACTTTATCGTAGGTGTTTTCGATAAACGACTGTCCTCCGAAACCTGGATTAACACTCATTACGCATACAAGATCGATGTCTTTAATAGTATCCTTAAGTAATTCAATATTGGTGTGAGGATTAATTGCGACGCCTGCCTTACAACCAAGTTCTTTGACTCGATGAATACTGCGATGCAAATGTGTGGATGCCTCTAGATGAATAGTAAGGTATTCGGGCTTAAATGCAGCATAAGTACTTAGATACCTGTCTGGATCAACAATCATTAAATGAATATCAAGAGGTTTGGTTGAAACCTTAGCAACTGCCTCAATAACTGGTATGCCAAAAGAGATGTTAGGAACAAATTGTCCGTCCATTACATCGAGGTGTAATAAAGAAGCAGAGCTCTTATTTACTTCTGAAATTGCCTCGTTGAGCTTTCCAAAATCAGCAGCTAGGAGTGAGGGTGCTATCGAATGTGCCATAGGGTAAAATTAGCGAATCGATTAGAATTAAAATAGAAACGCCGGCAAAGCCGGCGTTTCCATAATCATCAATCAAAAAACGAACAGCCACGAAAACTGTAAGTATAGGCAATATAGTAATTTATCCTAAATAAGTTTTAAGAATTTTACTTCTTGAGGTATGCTTTAATCTTCTAATCGCCTTCTCTTTAATTTGACGAACTCTCTCGCGAGTGAGATCAAAGGTTTCACCAATTTCTTCTAGAGTCATAGAATGTTGACCGGCTAAACCGAAGTATAGTCTTACTACGTCCGCTTCTCTTGGTGTAAGTGTCTCAAGAGCGCGCTCAATTTCAGTTCTTAGTGACTCGTGAAGTAATTCTTTATCAGGGTTTGGTGATTCTCCTGAGCGAAGTACATCGTATAAGTTAGAGTCTTCACCATCAATTAGAGGAGCATCCATTGAAACGTGTCTTCCTGAATTTTTAAGAGACTGCTTTACATCTTCTACGGTCATATCGAGTTCAGCAGCGATCTCTTCAGCAGATGGCATACGTTCATGCGCTTGTTCTAGGTGAGCAAATGTTTTATTGATCTTGTTAATCGATCCAATTTTATTAAGCGGAAGTCGTACAATACGAGATTGCTCTGCTAATGCTTGTAAAATAGATTGTCTAATCCACCAAACTGCATATGAAATAAACTTAAATCCTCTAGTCTCGTCAAATCGTTGAGCCGCTTTTATAAGACCTAAGTTACCTTCATTAATAAGATCAGGTAGTGTTAATCCTTGATTTTGATACTGCTTGGCTACCGATACCACAAATCTTAGGTTAGCCTTAGTTAGTTTTTCTAAAGCACGTTGATCACCTGCTTTGATTTTCTGAGCTAATTCTACCTCTTCTTCAGCGGTGATTAGATCTACTTTACCAATTTCTTGTAAGTACTTGTCTAGGGATGCGGTTTCTCTATTAGTAACCTGCTTTGTGATTTTTAACTGTCTCATGTGCGTTTTGGAATGATGTCGCCTAGTTATACGCAGTAAGTTTCGAAAGGTTACAATTATTTATAAAAAAATAAAGGGGAGTTAAAAACTCCCCTTTAAAATCAGCTAGTCTGAATTAGTCTTCAGAGCTTTCTTTTTGATCTCGATCTGATCGATGATTGCGATCTTTAGATCTATTGTCACGGCCGTGGCGTGAGTCTCTAGAGCCTCTGTTATCTCTGCGATCGTTTCTTGGAGCTCTTTCTACATAACCTTCAGGTTTTTCTAAAAGGGCTTTACGTGAAACTTTCTCCTTCTTAGTTCTTGGGTCAAATCCGAAGTATTTAACTTCAAATTCATCACCCATGTTGATAACGTCGCTGACATTTTCAGTACGTTCCCAAGCAAGCTCTGATACGTGAAGTAGTACTTCGTTTCCAGGAGCTTCTACATATTCAACTACTGCTCCAAATTCAAGCATTTTGATCACCTTAACCTTATAGGTAGATCCAACTTCAGGTTTGAACATTAATGATTCAATTGAAGCGATTACACTATCGATACCTTCTTGGCTAGTACCTAGAATTTCAACAACACCTTCTCCGGTTTCATTCTCGTTGATAACGATTGTACATCCGGTAGTTTTTTGAAGTTCTTGGATGTTTTTGCCACCGCTTCCGATAAACGCTCCGATAAGATCACCAGGGATATTAGTAGTAACGATTTTAGGAGCATGAGCCTTAACTTCTGCTTTCGGAGTATCGATGGTTTCTATTAGCTTGCCTAGAATATGTAGTCTTCCGTCTTTAGCTTGCATTAAAGCTTTAGATAGGATTTCGTAAGAAAGACCTTTCACCTTAATATCCATTTGACACGCAGTGATACCATCTGCTGTACCCGTTACCTTGAAGTCCATATCACCCAAGTGATCCTCGTCACCTAGGATATCTGAGAGTACTGCATACTTGCCACTCTCGCTATCAGTAATAAGTCCCATTGCGATACCTGATACTGGCTTTTTGATTTGAACACCAGCATCCATAAGAGCTAGTGTGCCAGAACATACGGTAGCCATTGAAGAAGAACCATTAGATTCTAATACTTCAGAAACTACACGAACGGTATAAGGACAATCGGCAGGAATCATATTCTTTAACGCTCTTTGAGCTAGATTACCATGTCCAACCTCTCTACGTGAAGTACCTCTAATTGGTCTTGCTTCTCCAGTAGAGAAAGGAGGGAAGTTGTAGTGCAGGTAGAACGTTTCTTCTCCTTCTAATGACGGCATATCGATGATATTTGCCTCACGAGAAGTACCTAGTGTTACGGTAGATAAAACCTGTGTCTCCCCGCGAGTAAAAATACCTGAACCGTGGGTCGATGGTAAATAATCAATTTCACACCAGATAGGACGAATTTCATCGGTCTTTCTTCCGTCTAAACGGAGGCCTTCGTCCAAGGTGAGATTGCGTACCGCTTCTTTTTCAACCTTACTATAGTAGCTGCCGATTAGCTTGCCTTTTTCCTCTAATTCCTCTTCAGAAAAACTCGCTTTTACTGCTTCTTTGATTTCAGCAAACGCCGCACCGCGTTCTTTTTTAGAAGACCCAGCTTTTGCAACAGCGTAAACTTTGTCGTAGGCTAGTTCATGAATTCTTTGGTAAAGTATCTCATCTTTAGCTGCCTCTTCGAATTCACGAATTTCTTTCTTGCCCACTTGTTCTACTAAACGATGCTGAGCTTCACATTGTACGCGAATAGCTTCGTGAGCGAATTTAATGGCTTCAACCATTTCTTCTTCGCTGATTTCTTTCATCTCACCTTCAACCATCATTACTGAATCGTAAGAGGCTCCGATGATCATATCGATATCAGATTCTTTTAATTGTGCTAGGGAAGGGTTAAGAATAAATTTTCCGTTTACACGTCCGATACGAACCTCTGAAATAGCAGTTTCGAATGGAATATCTGATAATTGCAGTGCGGTTGAAGCTGCAAGACCTACAAGGGCATCAGGAGTAATCGATTCGTCGTAAGACATCATCTGAATCATCACCTGTGTTTCTGAGTGATAATCTTTTGGAAATAGTGGGCGGAGTACACGGTCAACAATACGCATCGTTAATACTTCGCCATCACTTGGTCTTGCTTCTCTTTTGAAGAAACCACCGGGGTATCTTCCTGCAGCAGCAAATTTTTCTCTGTAATCCACTGTAAGTGGCAAGAAGTCAACGTCAGCTGCTTGATAATTCGAAACTACAGTACATAGTAACATGCAGTTTCCTGAACGAACGACTACTGAGCCATGCGCTTGCTTGGCAAGTTTACCAGTTTCAATACTGATTGTTCTGCCATCACCGAGATCAATGATCTCTTGAAATGTTTTTGGAATCATAAAATTGTAAGGATAAATCCTTGAGTTTTGTGCCTATGGCACGAGTTAAACAATTGGTCAAAAGTTGTGTTGTTGTGAAGTGTGGTAGACCAATGAAAAACTGAGAAACAACGAGCGTTTCAAAAAAAAGGGCATTCGTTGGAATGCCCTTAATAGATTATTTACGGATTCCTAGTTCTTTAATAAGCGAACGATATTTCTGGATATCATTAGCTTTAAGATAGTCTAGAAGACTACGACGCTTACCTACTAAGCGAATTAATGAACGCTCAGTGTTAAAATCTTTATGATTTTTCTTTAAGTGTTCAGTTAAGTGGTTGATTCGGTAAGTGAAAAGAGCGATTTGCCCTTCAGTCGAACCCGTGTTAGTTTCAGAACCCCCGTACTTATTGAAGATTTCTGCTTTTTTTTCTTGTGATAAATACATGCCAATATTCGTTAATGATTATTATGTACCTGATTGACTCTCAATCAGGCGGCAAATATAGGTTATTTTTTAAGATAGCTCCTCTGCTTTCTCAGAAACTTTTCTCAGTGGTAGGTTGAGAATCAGGTCAATATATAAGTTGATCTTTTCTTTCAATTCCTTTCTGTGAGTGATGAAATCTAAAAAACCATGCTCCTTTACAAATTCTGCAGTCTGAAAACCTTCTGGCAGATCTTGTCCAGTAGTATCCTTTACTACTCGGGGGCCTGCAAAACCGATTAGTGCTCCAGGCTCAGCAATGTTGATGTCTCCCAACATTGCATAGGATGCTGTTGTACCTCCAGTAGTAGGATCGGTACATATGGAGATGTAGGGTAGTTTGGCTGCATCGAGTTGAGCTAGCTTTACAGAGGTTTTAGCCATCTGCATTAAAGATAAAGCCGCCTCCATCATTCTTGCTCCTCCTGATTTTGATATAATCACAAGTGGTGCTTTTCTCTTAATAGCGACGTCTACCGCACGTGCAATTTTTTCTCCAACTACACTTCCCATTGAGCCTCCGATGAAACTAAAATCCATACAAGCAATAACAATCTCGCGTCCTGCAGATAATCCGTGGGCTGTTCTGATCGCATCGTTTAATTTAGTCTTTTTCTTAGCGTCAACCAGACGGTTCTTATACTTCTTAGTGTCCTCAAAATTTAAAGGGTCCTTTGAAGAAAGTTCTTGATTGAACTCGGTAAATGTGTTGTCATCAAAAAGTAATTCGAAATACTCCTTACTTCCAATGCGCACATGATAATCATCTTCAGGACTTACGAACGCATTTTTAGCTAACTCCTCAGACTCAACTATTTTTCCGGTAGGAGACTTGTACCAAAGTCCTTTGGGGGTGTCTTTTTTCTCCTCCGTAGCGGTTTGTATTCCCTTTTCTGTTCTTTTAAACCAAGCGGATGCCATAGTTTGCTGTTTTTGTTATAGAGTGTTCACATTGTTCAGATCCTCGAACGCTTTTTTAAGACGAGAAGAGAAAGTGTCTTCTCCTTTTCTTAACCAAACTCTTGGGTCGTAATGCTTTTTATTTGGAGATTCTTCTCCTTCAGGGTTCCCGATTTGCGTTCTTAAGTAATCGATTTTTTCAGTCATGTAATCACGAATACCCTCTGTGAAAGCGAATTGAAGGTCGGTGTCAATGTTCATTTTAACCACACCGTATCCGATCGATTCTCTGATTTCTTCTACAGATGAACCAGAACCACCATGAAAAACAAAGTCAATGGGGTTGTGTTCGCTGATTTGGTATTTCTCTTGTATATATGCCTGGGAATCTTTTAGAATCGTTGGAGTTAACTTTACATTTCCTGGCTTGTAAACCCCATGAACGTTTCCGAATGCAGCAGCAATGGTAAAACGATGTGAAATCTTCGAAAGTTCTTCGTAAGCAAAAGCAACCTCTTCAGGCTGAGTGTAAAGTTTAGAAACATCTACATCGCTGTTATCTACACCATCTTCTTCACCACCTGTTACTCCTAATTCGATCTCCAAAGTCATGTCCATTGCAGACATTCTTTTCAGGTATTTTTTACAAATTTCAATGTTCTCTTCGATCGGCTCTTCAGATAAGTCGATCATATGTGAGCTAAAAAGTGATTTACCCGTTTCTTTAAAGAATACTTCACTAGCATCTAAAAGACCATCAATCCAAGGTAATAGTTTCTTTGCACAGTGGTCTGTGTGTAAGATTACTCGTGCACCATACGCTTCTGCCAGTTGATGAACGTGTTTTGCTCCAGCTACAGCTCCAGCGATTGCAGCTTTTTGATTTTCGTTAGATAATCCCTTACCGGCATTAAATTGTGCTCCCCCGTTTGAGAATTGAATAATTACTGGAGCGTTTAACGCTACAGCAGTCTCCATAACGGCGTTAATTGTGTTTGAGCCAACTACGTTAACCGCAGGTAGGGCGAAAGACTTTTCTTTGGCTAGTTTGAAAATAGCTTGAACTTGGTCTCCAGTGGCTACCCCTGCAGGGATTGATGATAAACTCATTCGTTTGGTTTTTTGATTATGTTAGTCGACAAATGTAAGAAATGCTTTTAAAAAGGATGATTGATTCCGACATTGAAAATGGGGCGATTGTTTGATTGGTTATAAAACCAACGATTATCTCCCGAAAATGCAGGATTGTAAATCTTCCAACCTAGATCTACCCGAAATAAGAAATAGTCAAAATCATAGCGCAGCCCGACCCCAGCTCCCACGGCTACATCTTTGAAAGAAGACCACCCCTTAAAAATAGCTTCTTCTACCTCGGTATCGTCAAGAACGTTCCAAATGTTTCCAATATCTGTGAATAGCGCTCCTTTAATACTTTGACTAAGGTCAAAACGCAATTCGTTACTCCACGTGATTTTGAAATTGGCATCGTTGAATTCATTGATTTGATTGGTTATTCCTGGTCCTAAGGTGTAAGCGTTCCAAGACCGAATGTCGTTTGAGCCTCCTGCAAAGTAACTTCTTACAAAAGGAACGTTATTTCCAGACCCAAAGGGTATTGCGATACCTGCAAAGAAACGCGTTGCGAACCGAGTATCGTCGCTCAATTCAAAATGTTTAATAGTGTTGATCTCAGTTTTAATGTATTGAGCAAAGGGAACTTTAAATATCGATTCACTAGGCGATGAATCAATAAAATCAAGAAGTGCTCCTGCGAGTTCAAATTTCAAACCAAACTGTGAGTAATTTGGAGTGTTTCTATTTTCTGAGTTTTGAAATGAATAATTGAAACTTGAGGATACGATGAAGTTATTCTCTGTGAGGCGGTTTCTACGCTCTTCGATTCTTCTAACTTCTACGGTTTCTTCCAGAGAGAGCGGTAGTGCTCCTTGTAAAGCAGCCTCAATAAATGCATTAGCACCTTCAGGAATATTGAGTTCAGCATCTTCTATCGCTAGATTAGTGTTGAAGAAATTGGTGTACGTACTATCTCCCCTGAGGGGATCTGCAAGAAGATTAAGCTGATCAAAGGTATTTCGATAAATGGAGAAAAAATTGTCTGGATTCAAATGGTTCACATAGGTGATGCTAGGAAACTCAAAAGAATACCTTCTTCTGTCGGTGCGATAATTAAATCGGTAAATGGCATTAAATGTTTGCCTGTCAAGCCCTAGGTTTTTTTGAAAATTTGTTCCGATTTGTAATGTAGTTTGAGGATGTTTTTGTTCAGAAACAAGATTCCCAGTGGGTAAAATCATCCATAATCGAGGTACGCTAAGGTTAATGTCTACCCCTAATTCAGTGGTTAGATTATCGCTGGGAAGTAAGGAGTTTCCAATGCTGCCGCTAAGTGCAAGACTTAGGTTTTCATGGGAGCCAAAAACATTACGTGCGAGGATAGATGATCGGAGAGTAGTACCTAGTTGTTGAATGTTAGAATGCGTTAAATCTAAATCGGCATTCAGTGCATAACGCTTTCGATCTCTTAAATAGATTGATGCGGTAAGTGTTTGGTCGCTTTCTGCTACTAATTCGATATTAGGATAAAGAAAGTGGTTGAGATCACCGATAAGGTCTACGGTACTCGCTAGAAGTTTTTCGTTATAAACTACTCCAGGTTTATAGCTGATTCTTCTCGCTACTACCTTAGAGTCAAAGGATAACTCGTCAAAACCAAAGAATTCGATTCCGGCTACAATAGCAAGCGTAAAGTCATCTTCAGTGGCACCTTCGCTAAATACCTTCGTTCTTCCAATTTGAAAAGGTCTGTAAACCGCACTACTATCAATGATTCTTCTAACCCTTAATTTTTTCGATTCCGATTGGGCGGTTGTGTCTCCTCTTATCTCATAGGAAATCGAACTTTTTTGAAAATCGTAGATACCTTGATTTCTTAATAGAGAGGTGAGCTCTTGACGATCATCGTCGATATTAGCAAGGTTTAGTATCATTCCCTTTTTTAAGGGTAAGACACTTTCGTTTTTGCTAATTAATGAATCAAATCTAGCGTCAGGACTTTGAATGTCAATTTCGTCGATTTTAAACGGCTTTTTGGTCTCAATAGTAATCGATTGTTTTGCTTTGGTGGCCTTATTATTGACCTCGATTTCGCTATTGACATTCACATTTAAATAACCTTTTCTCTTGTAGAAGTTTTTTAGTCGATTGACACTAGCTTCTGAAATTTCATCGGTATAGATGACCGGTGGTTCTCCGATGCGCCTTAACCAGTTATTGATAAAATTTGAATTACGCCCTGAGGAATTGTAGAGCATTAGCTTTACAGGTATTCCCAATATTTTTTGATTGGGTTTTTGCACAAGCTGATTAATTACTGATGGGTCTTTCGATTGAACACCGTTGATATAAACGCGCTGCTTTTTTAACCAGAGGGTTTCTGGTTCAAGTTTTTTGGTACTGCTACAGGCAGATAAAAGAAAGACTAAGAGAATAACAATTACCTTTGTGGCTTGCGAACTTATTCTCGATACGTTCGATATCATAGTGTAAAAATAGCCTAAATAAACGATGCTGTCTCAGGCCAAAATACGTTTCGTTAATCAACTTCTTCGTAAGAAAATACGACATGAGGAGGGGTGTTTTATTGTTGAGGGAAATAAAGGAGTAAGGGAAGGATTAGAGGAAGGTCTAACAGTGAAAGAACTGTATGTGACCGATCAATCTTCTCTTGCATTTCCTGATGCTCAAGTAATCACCGAAAAGGAGATGAAGAAGATCTCACAATTGACCACTCCTTCAGACACTCTAGCGGTCTTTAGTTTCGCTGAAATCAACGATTGGCGAGATTCTGATTGGGTATTGGCACTGGATGAAATTCAAGACCCGGGAAATTTGGGAACGATTATTCGAACGGCAGATTGGTTTGGCTTCAAACATATTCTTTGTGGTCAGGGGACAGTCGATCCGTTTCATCCTAAGGTGGTTCAGGCTACGATGGGTTCGTATGCTCGGGTACAATGTCATTTAATCGATCTTGAAGCCTGTTTGCAACAGCAAAATCGTACGGTTGTTGGAGCGGATCTTGCAGGTGTTCCTCTAAAAAATTACGATGTGCCTTCTAAAGGGGTATTAGTAATTGGTAACGAAGGTAGAGGGTTGTCGAGTAGCGTAGAGAAACTTCTAGATGCGAAAGTCACTATTGAAAGAGGAGTAGGGTCGAAGGCTGAAAGTTTGAATGCTGCGATCTCAACGGCGGTTATCTTGCATACAATTTCCAACCGTCTTTAGTCTCAAAACTGATCGTAAAAAGTACTGCCTTTGACTGTAAATCTTTCAGTGTACTTATACCTGAATCTTTTTGATCAGACACGATCGGAGTAATCATCCGCACTCCTAGCGCTAGTTTACTTTTCTTTAAATAAAAATCAACACCCGCACCGAGTTCGATAGAGTGCATAAGCCTATGATAAGGAATAGTCCAAGATTCAAGTTCTTGTGATGTTTTGTAGCTCGCTAGATAACCTCCAAGAATAAAAGGATTATAATTCGCGTGTCGTTCCCCTTGGTATTTGATCAGTAGGGGTAGCTGTACTTCGGTGATTCCTCCTTCTGGATTTCCAATCGCTGCTCTATTCAAAATAATTCCAGGTTCAATTCTAAGGTCGATTCTCTCTAAAATCCGATGTTCTGCGACTAATCGAAACCCTCCAGCAATCCCATCAAAGATGTTTAATGAAGTCGCATCAATCGGAGGATTTTCTATGGTATAACTGGTACCGTAATTGGTTAGATTGAAGAGAATTCCAAAGTTCCACAGCTCCTGGTCGGCACCTCGTAGATTAAGACCAGAGGGATGTCTCTTTTGGGCCTGACCAAAAAGGCTGAAGAGAATAGCGGCAATTGTAATTATAGGTCTATTTCTCAGCATA
>PZPI01000047.1 GCA_003045935.1 Bacteroidota bacterium
GTATCAAATGTCTGTAGCAGAAAATTTTACAGTATTCTATCCCTATGTATTGGGATACATGATTGCCTACATGCCAACGCTAGCCCTAGTGAACTCTGTTTCCTTTAACCAGATGACCAACCCAGCAAAAGAGTTTTCTCCAATCCGTGTTTTTGGTACGATCGGATGGATCTTAGCCGGATTAATCATCAGCTTCGTTTTCAAATGGGATGCGCCTGAGTCAGTAGCACAAGGAGCACTTCGAAATACTTTCTTAATGACGGGTATCGCATCTGCAATCTTAGGATTATTTAGTTTTACCCTACCTAAAACACCGCCAACCGCTAAAAAAGGAGCGGTTACTGTTAGCGATATTTTAGGTCTAGATGCACTAAGCCTTCTGAAGGACAGAAACTTTTTAGTATTCTTTTTGTCATCCGTACTTATATGTATTCCATTAGCTTTCTACTACCAACACGCCGCACAATTCCTAGGCGAAATTGAAGTAGCCAACCCAGCGGGTAAAATGACTATCGGACAAATCTCAGAAGTTCTCTTCATGCTTCTTTTACCTGTATTCTTCACACGTTTCGGATTCAAGAAAACGATTTTAGTAGGTATGGCAGCTTGGGCAGTTCGTTATTTCTTATTCTCCATCGGAAATGCAGATGACGAAGTGTTCCTATTATTAATTGGTATCGCCCTACACGGTATTTGCTACGATTTCTTCTTTGTGTCAGGTCAGATTTATACAGACACAAAAGCAGGTGACAGTGTAAAAAGTGCAGCGCAAGGTTTAATTACTTTGGCTACCTATGGAGTTGGTATGCTTGTAGGGTTTTGGATCGCCGGACAAATCACGGATAGTTATGCTCTTAGCGGTGGCGGTCACGATTGGAAGCAAATTTGGGTTCTTCCTGCCCTATTCGCCATTGGAGTTTTTGTCTTATTTGCGGTATTTTTCCGTTCTGAAAAAGTTGAATACAAATCATAATTATGCCGAAAAAAATCAAACTTGGAATATTAGGCGGTGGAGGTGACTCCCTAATCGGAATCGTTCACCGAATTGCAGCATTCATTAATGATAACTATGAAATTGTCGGAGGAGTTTTCAATCCAGACAAAAACGTAAGTATTGAATTTGCAAAGCATATCGATATTCCAACCAATCGCATCTATGCGACTGTTGAAGAGTTAGTGGCTGCAGAAAATGCCCTACCCGAAGAGGAGCGTATGCAAGTTGTCAGTATCCTTACCCCTAACTTTCTTCATTTTCCGATGGCTAAAACGCTTCTCGAAAATGGATTCAATGTTATCTGTGAGAAGCCGATGACTACGACTTACCAGGAAGCTAAAGAAATTGCGGCACTTCAAGAAAAAGGTGGAGCAGTATTCGCACTCACGCATACCTACACCGGATATCCGATGGTGCGTCAGATGAGAGAAATGATTCGATCCGGTGCTATTGGAGAGGTTCATAAAGTGGATGTTCAATACTATCAAGGGTGGATCAATCCGCTTATTCATGATGAAGCCTCAAGAAAAGCTACCTGGAGATTGGATCCTGAAAAATCAGGAATCTCATGTTGTGTAGGAGATATCGGAGTTCACGCCTTTAACCTCGTAGAATACACTACAGGCCTCGAGATAAAAGAAGTATTAAGCGATTTCAATTTCTTATACGATGACAACGTAATGGATGTTGATGCGACCGTTCTAGTTCGCCTTGACAAACATGTAAAAGGAGTGGTTCGTTCAAGTCAAATCGCTACTGCTGAAGAAAACAACATTGTTCTTTCAATATATGGAAAAGAGGGTGGCTTAAAATGGGAACAAGAAAATCCAAACTATCTGTACCTGCTTAAAGAAGGACAACCCATGCAAGTACTGAAGCCAGGACATGGATACAACAGCGCGTTTTCATTAGACGGCACAAAGGTGCCTCCAGGACACCCAGAAGGACTTTTCGACGCGATGGCTAATATCTACCTAGGAGTTGCTAGAGCGGTTCGCGGAGAAACCTACCATGACGGGGCATTCCCAACAGTTACCGATGGTCTTCGTGGAATGAACTTCATTGAGGCCACCGTTGAATCGAATGCTAAAGGAAATGTTTGGGTCACTTTAGACTCTCAACAATAAAGAAAACCCTATGAAAACGATTAAAGGACCTGCGGTATTTCTAGCGCAGTTTATCGACAGTAAATCTCCATTTAATTCTTTAGAAGGATTATGTCAATGGGCGGCAGATTTAGGATATAAAGGAATTCAGATCCCAACTTGGGAATCTTTCTTAATTGATTTGGATAAAGCGGCCGAAAGCCAAGACTATTGCGATGAACTCAAAGGAAAGATCGCATCATTCGGATTAGAAATTACCGAGCTATCGACACACCTTCAAGGTCAGTTAGTAGCAGTACATCCTGCCTATGACCTGATGTTCGATAATTTTGCACCCAATGCAGTAAAAAACAATCCAAAGGCAAGAACTGAGTGGGCAGTTGACACAGTAAAAAAAGCGGCTACAGCAAGTAGACGATTAGGGCTTAATGCACATGCAACCTTTTCAGGTTCGCTACTATGGCATACTATGCACCCTTGGCCACAACGCCCTGCTGGCTTAGTTGAAATGGGATTTGAAGAATTAGCGAAAAGATGGATGCCTATTTTGAATCATTTCGACAAAGAAGGAGTTGATGTATGTTACGAGGTGCACCCAGGAGAGGATATCCACGATGGGGATACCTTCGAGCGTTTTCTCGAAGCAACTGGTAATCATAAACGAGTAAACATTCTGTACGACCCGAGCCACTTTGTACTTCAACAACTTGACTATATCGAATACATCGATCATTACCACGAATTCATCAAGGCTTTTCATGTGAAAGACTCAGAGTTCAACCCTACCGGAAAAAAAGGAGCCTTCGGAGGATACAATGATTGGTCTGATCGTGCGGGACGCTATAGATCTCCGGGCGATGGTCAAGTAGACTTTAAAACCATTTTCTCAAAACTAACACAATACGGATGTGATGTTTGGGCAGTTATGGAATGGGAATGTTGCATCAAAAGCCCTGAACAAGGAGCTAGAGAAGGTGCTACATTTATCAAAAATCACATCATTGAAGCCACCGAAAAAACTTTTGACGATTTTGCAGGAGGCGATGTCAATAAAGACGAACTTAAAAAGATTTTAGGACTATGAAAGTAACCGCATTAATTGCACTTGGAGCCCTTATTGTAGGCTGTGCAAACCCTACTCAGAAAGCCACCGAAACAAGCGCTCAAGAAAACGATTGGGAGGTACTTTTCGATGGTACCTCAACAGATAAATGGAAGCAATATAATCAAGATACCATGTCAGAAGCATGGAAAATCGAAGATGGAGCTCTCGTTTTTTATCCGCCCAAAGAGGGATCTCAATGGGGAAAAGGTCACAATATTGTTACCAAAGAAAAATACCACAGCTTTGAATTAGCACTTGAGTACAAAGTTGCAGAAGGAGCAAATAGTGGAATTTTCTGGGGAATTATCGAAGACGAGCGTCTTGCAGAACCTTACCTAAGTGGACCAGAAATTCAGGTCTTAGACAATGAAAGACATCCAGATGCAAAAGCAGGTCTTACTCACCAAGCTGGTGCGCTATACGATATGGTTGCGCCCTCAAAAGATGTTACCTTGCCTGCAGGTGAGTGGAATTCTATGTCGATCACTATTGACTACTTTGCCAATCAAGGAGTCGTGATACAAAATGGCGAAGAAATCGTGAGCTTCCCAGTACATGGTGAAGGATGGAATGAGCTTGTTGCAAATTCTAAATTTGCCGATTGGGCTGCTTTCGGAAAGTATCGTACCGGTAAAATTGGACTTCAAGATCACGGAGACGTGGTTGCCTACCGAAATATTAAAATCAGAAGAATAAACGCTCCAAATATGGAACAAGAACCTACTAGTCCGGAGGCTACTGAATTATATGAGCCTGTACCTCCAAAAGTAACACCTGGCGTTAATGGTGGCGCTCCTAGCGATGCTATTGTATTATTTGATGGGACCTCATTCGATGCATGGGAAAGTGCTAATGGTGGTGAGGCTCCATGGATTTTAAATGACGACGGAAGCATGACCGTGGCCGATCGAACTGGTGACATCAGAACCAAAGAAGTGTTCGGAAGCGTTCAGCTGCATCTAGAGTGGAGATCTCCGGCAGACGTGCGTGGATCTAACCAATCACGTGCTAATAGCGGTGTATATCTGCAAGAAAAGTACGAGGTTCAAGTGTTAGACAACAATGATAACCCGACTTATGTAAATGGCCAAGTGGGGTCTATTTACAAACAAGCGATTCCATTGGCAATGGCTTCAGTGCCTTCAGGAGAATGGAATACTTACGATATTATTTTTCATGCCCCAGAGTTTGATGAAGCAGGAAACCGAACCAAAGCCGGTACACTAACGGTAATACATAACGGAGTCCTTATTCAAGACCATTACGAGTTAAAAGGAACTACCGAATATATCGGATGGCCAAAGAATATTCCGCACGGACCAGGTGCACTTAGACTTCAAGATCACGGTGATAACTCTGGCGTGAGCTACAGAAACATTTGGATTAGACCTCTTTAAATAGGGGTCTTTTCCTACCTTTGCTGCCTATGATACACTCGATGACCGGATTCGGTCGACATATAGAGCACTTAGGCACAGAAAAAATTACCGTTGAGTTTAAATCACTGAACAGCAAAAGCCTAGATCTTAATCTCAGGTTACCACAAACCCTTCGCGCTTATGAAATCGATTTTCGTAAGAAAATAGCAGAACAACTGACTAGAGGAAAGGTTGAAGCTTATATCTACATCGAAGCAGAAACGGTACGCACACCCGCTCAAATCAATGAGCCTATTGTTTCAGAATACCTAAGACAAATCAAGAGCTTTGCTGAAGGTGATGACTTAGCAGCACTAGCCTTGGCGCTTAAAATGCCTGAATCTCTTACTCAAGAAAAACAGGAAGCTGACGAAAATCAGATACGCAGTGTAAATGCGGCATTGGACAAAGCTCTCGAGGCACTTATTAGTTTTAGAAAACAAGAAGGTGAACAATTGATGCTCGATATACAATCGCGAATTGATTTAATCACAAAGCATCTCGAAAAGGTACTCGCTTTAGATGAAAAGCGCAGAGAAGGCGTAAGACGTCGATTAGAACAAGCAGTAGCCCAATTGAAAGAATCTATAGATGAAAATAGATTCGAGCAAGAACTCATCTACTATCTTGAAAAATATGATATTACGGAGGAGAAAGTTCGATTAAAAAACCATCTTTCTTATTTTTTAAAAACAGCTACTGAAAGTGAAGCTCCTGGCAAGAAATTAGGCTTTATCGCGCAAGAGATTGGACGTGAAATCAACACGATCGGTTCCAAAGCTAATGATGCCGCCATTCAACGTGAGGTTGTTCAAATGAAAGATGAACTTGAAAAAATTAAAGAGCAGCTACTAAATGTCCTTTAACACCAACAAGCTTATCGTCTTTTCAGCACCATCTGGCAGCGGTAAAACAACGATTGTTAGGCACTTACTAGAGCAAACAGACCTACCTCTAGCCTTTTCAATTTCAGCCACTACTAGAGCTTCTAGAGGTGCAGAGAAAGAAGGTGTAGATTACTATTTCCTGAGTCCAGAGGCCTTTAGGAGTAAGATTGAAATGGGTGAGTTTTTAGAATACGAAGAAGTCTATCCCGGATTATTCTATGGCACCTTAGCATCTGAAGTCAAGCGACTTTGGAATGAAAATAAAGCAGTACTCTTCGACATTGACGTTATGGGAGGTATATCGATTAAAAACAGTTTTCCTACTGAAACGTTAACCGTATTTGTTCAGCCCCCTTCTATAAGTGCGCTAGAAGAAAGATTAAGATCTAGAAATACAGATACCGAAGAAACACTACAAATTAGATTGAGCAAGGCCCAACAAGAATTAAATCAGGCCCAAGCCTTCGACGAGATTGTGATCAATGACGACCTATCAACGGCGCTGTCCGAAACTGAAAAGCTAGTAAGATCGTTTTTATCGAAATGAGTGAAAAGAAAAAAATAGGACTGTTTTTCGGGACTTTCAACCCCATGCATCGGGCACATTTACTCCTCGCCAACCACATTGCAGAGAATAGTGATCTGTATCAAGTATGGTTCATCATTACTCCTAAAAGCCCTTTCAAAAAGAAGGTTAGTCTGGCGAGTGACATTGATCGCTATCAGATGGTTTACGATGCGATTGAAGATTATCCGAAATTTAGAGCGAGTAAGGTCGAATTTGGACTTCCTCAGCCCAACTACACTGCAGATACGCTTGCACACTTAGAAGAGCAGACCAATTATCAGTACGATTTCAGTCTAATTATGGGAGAAGACAATCTTGCTCATTTTCATAAGTGGAAGAATTACGAATCACTATTAGCCAATTACCGAATATTAGTATACCCTAGAGTAAGTCCGCTCAGAACTCCTCCACCTGAAGAAATCGATAAACACAAAAGTGTGCAACGCATCAAAGCACCAATTATTGAGCTTTCTTCTTCTTATGTTAGAGAACAAATTAAGCTAGGGCACGAGGTGAGACCGCTTTTACCCGAGTCTGTGTTTGAGTTTATCGATTCGAAGAATCTCTACCGATAAGGAGTTCATCTGTGCCGATATAAGACCCATCGTTATTGTAATACCAAGAACGAATCTTAGGCATTTTTATTCCTTCAATTGTTTCGATTTCTTCTAATAAGATGTATTCACCGTCTCCGATCGCCTCATTATGGTAAAATTGGTAAGCGATTAATGCATAATTTTCAGGGTTGAAATAGAAATACCAAGTATCTGATCCGACCGAAGGGTCATAAGTAACACGCATTCTTATCGACTCCTTCCCATGAAAAACTACCCGTTCAGTCTTAGGATCGATTTGCGCTCCGGGATCTTTGAGCTTCATCGGCAGACCATACAAATAAGTATGGTAATCACGCAACTTCAGTGTTCGTGCTTGAACTAATGAATCCTCAGTAGCATACTTTCCCTTATCGATGCGATAAGTTTTGATATCGTTACCTCTAGTTTCAATGAGTTCGAAATATTCTTGCGGTAAATCGATCATCACCTCTCTTGAAAAAGAAGGCTTATCTTTTGAAGTTACCTGGATGGTAAAGGCCCCACTAAACTGTTCCCACTTATTCTCGGGGTCGTGGTACCCTATGGATGAGGCTAGAATATCTTTAGCCCATGCTTGTGCGGATAGATTCAATGGGAATAATAACATACTCCCTATGAGCATTAAAAGATTGCGATCGTCTGTTTTATCTTAAAGGTAAGGGAATAGAATTAAGTATATTCGCTTAAAAGGAATGACAATGATTTGGGAGCACTTATTATCCTTGGCACGTGAAGGCGATACGGTCAAAAGACTAAGAAGCGATCAAGATGAAACGAGGTTAGGTTTCGAAGTAGACTATGACCGAATCATTTTCTCCTCGGCCTTTAGAAGTTTACAAGACAAGACCCAAGTAGTTCCCCTTCCTATTCAAGCAGCAAGTAGAAAAGGGTTCGTCCATACTAGGCTTACCCATAGTCTTGAAGTCTCGGTGGTCGGACGTAGTATCGGACGTCTCGCAGGAAAAATCATTCTCGATCGCCACCCCGAATTAGTTTCAGAAGGCTATCGTTTCAATGATTTTGGAGCTATTGTGGCAGCGGCAGCCTTAGCCCATGATATCGGTAACCCACCATTTGGTCACAGCGGTGAAAAAGCAATCGGAAATTTCTTCTCCAAAGGGCCTGGTAAAATTTATGCGGATAAACTCTCTGAAGGGCAATACGCTGATCTTATAAAATTTGAGGGTAATGCTAATGGCCTAAGACTTTTGATCGAGAGTAGAGAAGGTGTTCCTGGAGGTCTAAGATTGAGCTATGCTACTTTAGGGGCGTTTGTGAAGTATCCGAAAGCCTCAATTCCTCATCAACCAACCGCTCACGTAGCCGATAAAAAGTACGGTGTGTTTGAAGCCAACTGGGAATCTTACACTCAAATAGCCAGTAAACTAGGTCTTCAAAAAGAAAAAGGTGGTTACCACAGGCACCCTTTAGTTTACCTAGTAGAAGCCGCTGATGATATTTGTTATACCCTTATTGATTTTGAGGATGCGATTAACATGGGATATATCTCTGAAGACTATGCCTTAGAAAACCTAATCAATCTGGTCAAAAACCAAATCGATGGGGCGAAGTATCGCAGTCTTACCACTACCGCTGATAGAATCAGTTATTTACGAGCATTAGCTATCGGCACTCTAGTAAGCGAGGCTGTACAACTATTTGCTGATCATGAAGAGGCTATCTTATCTGGACGACTTGAAAAGAGTCTGATTGACTACAGTGCTCACAGCGCAGCCATAAGGGACATCATTGATCTCAGTGTAAAAAACCTATATCAAGCAGACGAGGTGATTGAAAAAGAAATTGCCGGATATCAAATCATCAGTAATCTCCTTGAACATACCTCTTCGGCCCTATGTGCCCAAGCGACAGATCAAAAAACGGTTTACGATAAGCTCATTTTAAGTCGCATACCTACCCCATATCAATCGGCCCCCGGTCAAAATTTGTATAAAAGTTTATTAAATGCCTCGAGCTTTGTAGCAAGCCTTTCTGATTCTCAGGCGATTCAACTAAACCAGACGATCCAAGGTATCTTTTAAGACTTGTTCGACGCTAGTCAGATCTAGCCCGATATGTTTATAGAGCTCATCTACCTTCCCCTGAGGAACGAATCGGTCACTGGCACCCATGCATTTAGCATCTCCTTTAAAGCCGAGTGAATTTAGCTGGTATATTATTCCTTGACCCCAAGAGCCTTCAATCGCTCCCTCTTCAAGAGTGATTACCGCGTCGTAGTGCTTCGAAATATGATTTAATAACTCGATATCTAAGGGCTTAATAAAAGGAAAGTGATAACTGTCGATGGCGTAAGACGATAACTCCTCAGCATAAGCAGATAACGTACCTGTAGACAATAGCGCAATTCGAGCTTCGTTAGATTGATGTATAGTGATGGCCTTACCCCATTCTAAGGCATTACCCTTAGGAGTGAAATCAAAAATATCGGCCGAACCTCTAGGGTATCGAATTCCTACTGGGCCCAAAAGTTGGCCTGACTGAAACTGCCCTACAACCGTTTTTAAACTTTGATAAAGCTCTTCTGGACTTCTTGGCGCAAGCAGGGTGAAATTAGGTATCGCACGAAGTGCTGCAATATCAAACATACCGTGATGAGTAGGGCCATCCTCACCTACAATTCCCGCTCGATCTATGGCAAAAATAACGGGGAGCTTCTGCAGGGCCACATCGTGAATAATCTGATCGTAGGCCCTTTGCAAAAAGGTCGAGTACAGGTGACAAACAGGAAGTAGCCCTTGAGTTGCTAGGCCCGCTGAGAAGGTCACTGCATGTTGTTCTGCAATCCCCACATCGAAAGTTCTTTCGGGGTACACTTCCTTAAACAAATGTAGTCCACTACCTGATAACATGGCTGGTGTGACGGCAACCAATCGCTGTTCAATTTCTCCTAGGCGCACCATTGAACGAGCAAAAACATTTTGATATTTCAATGGCTCATTGGAGGTAATTCGTTCTCCGGTAGTTGGTTCAAATTTCCCGGGTGCATGATACGTAATCTGATCGGCTTCTGCTTGTGCTAAACCTTTACCTTTAATCGTTCGAATATGAATAAGCTGAGGACCATTATTTGACTTTGCCTCCTGAAAGGCAGTGATTAAATCTCCTAGGTTGTGACCGTCAATTACCCCCGTGTAAGATAATCCGAGTGACTCAAAGAAGTTCGGATGATCCAAATCCTCGATTTGATTCAAATACTGCTTTAAAGACCCCGTACTTGGGTCAATACCCATGTTATTATCGTTGAGCACCACAATAACATTTGCCTTTGTTTCTGCAACATGATTCAGGGCCTCGAAGGCCATTCCACCAACAATCGAAGCATCTCCAATCACCGCAACGAAATGATTGTTCTTATTAGCTAGACAATTGGCAACTGCCATACCCATTGCAGCAGAAATAGAAGTTGAACTATGCCCAGTACCAAAAGAATCATATACCGACTCTTCACGTTTTGGGAAACCACTTATTCCGTTATAAGTTCTTAAAGTATCAAAGGCCTCATCCCGACCAGTAATTAATTTATGAGCATAAATCTGATGACCAACATCAAAAATGATCCCATCCTCTGGGGTATCAAAAACCTTATGCAGTGCTACGGTAAGCTCAACCACGCCTAGACTGGCACCGAGGTGACCACCTCTTTTGGCAACCACATGGATGATGCGCTCACGCAAATAATTGGTGAGCGAAAGAAGCTCCTCGTCCTTAAGCGAACGTAAAGTCTGTGGACTTAAATTTTGAAACCCTGCCTTCATCGAAACACAAAGGTAGTAGGTAATATTTGAATACCTTTGAGGAATCATGCAAGACCCTTTCGACGATACCTATTTTATGCGCAAAGCCCTTGATATGGCCCATAAGGCCTATGATCTAGGAGAGGTGCCCGTAGGTGCGGTGATTGTATCTGAAAATAGGGTTATCGGAAGCGGGCACAACCTCAGCGAAAGACTTAATGACGTGACCGCGCACGCTGAAATGCAAGCTATAACGGCTGCAGCTAATTATTTGGGAGCAAAATACCTCCAGAACTGTACCCTCTATGTCACCTTAGAGCCGTGTCAAATGTGCGCTGGAGCTCTCTATTGGTCTCAAATATCTCGTATTGTTTATGCCGCTTCAGATCTGAAACGAGGTTTCAATGCCATGGGAGGTCAACTCCATCCAAAAACGGTCTTAGAAAGA
>PZPI01000048.1 GCA_003045935.1 Bacteroidota bacterium
TTGAGGCTTGATCTCGACTTTGGTGTTTCCGTGGTTGCCGTTTAACCAGGCCATATCGATTTCATTATCGAAGTGTCCGATGTTACATACAATGGTCTTGTCTTTCATCGCCTCGAAGTGCTCTCCGCGCACGATGTCTTTGTTACCGGTAGTGGTAATTATAATATCGGCATTACCTACTGCGGTCTCTAGGCGCTTTACTTCGTATCCGTCCATGCACGCTTGAAGCGCACAGATCGGATCAATCTCAGTGACCGTCACAATCGACCCTGCACCTCTAAATGAAGCGGCTGTTCCTTTACCTACGTCTCCGTATCCACAAACCACTACTCGCTTACCCGCAAGCATGACATCAGTAGCTCTGCGAACCGCATCAACGGCACTTTCTTTACATCCGTACTTGTTATCGAACTTTGACTTGGTCACCGAAACATTAACGTTGATTGCAGGCATCGGAAGTGTTCCCTTTGCCATGCGCTCATAGAGTCGGTGAACCCCAGTAGTAGTCTCTTCAGATAGACCTCTGATTTCAGCTACTAGTTCTGGATACTGATCAAGCACCATATTGGTAAGATCTCCACCATCGTCAAGAATCATGTTCAGTGGCTGACGATCTTCTCCGAAGAAAAGAGTCTGCTCAATACACCAATTGAATTCCTCTTCGTTCATCCCTTTCCAAGCATAAACGGGAATACCCGCTGCTGCAATGGCTGCTGCCGCGTGATCCTGAGTAGAGAAGATGTTGCATGAGCTCCAAGTAACTTCAGCACCTAAAGCCACTAGGGTCTCGATAAGTACTGCCGTTTGAATGGTCATGTGCAGACAACCCGCAATTCGAGCACCTTTAAGAGGTTGAGAAGCGCCATACTCTTCTCGAAGGGCCATAAGACCCGGCATCTCTGCCTCTGCGAGCTCAATTTCTTTACGCCCCCAGTCTGCTAAACTGAGGTCTTTTACTTTGTAAGGAGTGTAAGTGGGTGTTGCCATGATTAAAACCGTATTTTTACGGCCACAAAGATACCATCAATTTTCAGAAAGTGCCTTTATTTAAAAGCCTGAGTAGTAAGAGTATTCAAGATTATAAAGTTGCCGTTTGGCGGGTTTCAGAGTCTGAAGAGGATCTACGTCAAAATCTAAATCTTTCTGAAGTTTCTGAACTGCGCTTGTCTAACATGAAGTCAGAGACGCATCGTAAATGTTTTCTTGCGGTAAGACAGCTACTAAAAACCTACCAGATTGAAGATGCAGCGATAAAGTACAAGCCATCAGGAAAGCCTTTTCTTGATAGTGGTATTTCGATATCTATTTCGCACACTATGGGCTATGTCGCGATTGCATTGGGATTTAATGTTGAGGTGGGTGTAGATGTTGAACAGCATCGCGAGAAAATTTTGAAAATTGCTTCTCGATTTACGGGGGAAGGTGCTGTAGCTAGTCTTGAAAGTACCTCAGATCGTATTGAAAAACTAACGGCTATTTGGGGAGCCAAAGAATCGATTTACAAGATCTTAGATCGAGAAGGATTATCCTTTAGAGAAGCCATAAAAATTGATGATTTTACTCTAGAATCTCACCACAGCAGTGCGTGGGTTGACGAAAATCGATTCCACTTTACTTTCGAAACTTTCGACAACCACACCTTAGTCTATACTTATCAGACTAAAACTTTATCATGAATATTGTCGATTTTTTCCTAGGCCCTTATTTAGAGCGCAGAACTGAGCTTATTGTTCTTGAGTTATTGGCCTTCATATTCGGCGTATGGAGTGTTTGGATGGCGAAGCGGGCTAATATTTGGGTGTATCCGACCGGGATTATAGGTACAACGATTACCATGTACCTTTTTTTTACCGACAGACTACTTGGAGACATGTTAATGAACGCCTACTACTCTCTGATGAGTATTTATGGTTGGTGGGAGTGGTCGAGACAAAAAGACGGAGAAAAAGTTCGTCAAATCACTACCATGACGAGCAAAGAAAAAGGGCTTGGTCTTGCCCTAGTGCTTATTACAATGCTGGTTACTTATACGGTTTATCATGTGACCAACACAGCGATGGACCTTTCAAATGTTATCGATATTTTTACCAGCGGGGTATTCTTCACGGCTATGTGGTTGATGGCACGAAAGAAATTAGAGAGTTGGATTCTTTGGATTTCAGCCGATTTAATAACGATCCCTCTATACGCCTATCGAGGTTGGGGGATGCTCTCATTACAGTATTTAATTTTTACGATACTTGCCTTTCAAGGATATTACGCATGGAGAAAATCCCTTCACAAAAACGAACTATAGTAAAGCGTATTGTTCTTTTTGGCCCTGAGTCAACGGGTAAAACTACGCTTGCCAAACAACTTTCTGAAAAGTACGATGTGCCTTGGGTGGTTGAATATGCCAGGGAATATCTTCAGGAGAAATGGGATCGGTCGCGTGCTATTTGTCAGCCTGAAGATTTGGTGCCGATAGCTATCGGACAGATAAACCTTGAAAACGAGGCAATTATTCAGGCCGAAAACGATGATAAGCAATTCATCGTCTGCGATACAGATTTACTCGAGACTTTGGTATACTCTGAGGTGTATTATAACGGATGGGCCGATCAAAGACTTCTTGACGCGGTGTCTAGTCAAAACTATGATTTGTATCTACTTACGGGTATCGATGTACCTTGGGTAGCTGACGACCTCAGAGATAAACCACATGAAAGGGAGAAAATGTACGAGGCATTTCGATCGGCTCTTGAGGCTAATGGTTGTAATTATATATCTTTACAAGGAAACCAAACAACCCGATTAGAGTCTGCTTCAGCTGCAATTGAGGCACTCTTTTAAATCCTATGAACTTAGCCCCTAGAGACCAAAATCAACTCGAGAATCTAGGTATTTCTCTATCCCAATACGAGAGACAGTTAAAGCAGATAAAAGAAGGCATACCCTTCGTGCATTTATCGCGTCCGGCTACTTTGAATGATGGTATTATCTACATTGAAGATTCAGACAAATACCTTGAAATATTTACTCAAAAAGCATCGCAGTATAAACTTCAAAAATTCGTTCCGGCTTCTGGTGCTGCTTCTCGGATGTTTAAAAGTTTATACAGCTTCTTAGATAACTTTGAACCTTCTGACTCCTTCGAAGAGTACGCTGAAAAGCACCCATCTGTAAAGCAATTCTTTGAACATTTTGATCGATTTCCATTCGCCGCAGATCTAAAGAATGCCATTGGACTAAACGGTCTAATAAGCAATCAAAACCTTATTGCACTGGTAAGTACTATGCTCAATGAGCCGCCATTTGAATTTGGAAACAAGCCAAAAGCACTCTTACCCTTTCACAAAGAAGAACAGCCTTATACGCCGCTTTTTATTCATCTTATGGAGGCTGTAGATTATGCGAAGGGGAGTGTTCATTTTACGGTTTCTGAAGATCATCTCGATGCTATTTATGAAGAAGTTGAGCGTTTGAAAAAATTGTTTCATTCGAAAGTTGAGGTCACCTATTCTTTTCAGAAAAAGTACACCGACACCCCTGCTCTTCATACTGATTTTACACCGGTGAGAACTGTAGCTGGTGATTTACTTTTTAGACCGGGAGGTCACGGCGCACTGATTGAGAATCTCTCTAAACTCTCGGCAGACTTTGTCTTTATTAAGAACATCGATAATATCTGTGTAAGGAGAGATTGGGCTGAACATCACAAGTTCAAACGTGTTTTAGCAGGTCTTGCTTTCGAGGTTCAGGAGCAAATTCATAGCTTTCAAAAAGAAGTGTGCGAATTCCCAGAGACCGCAGACCTTGCAAAAATAGAATCGTTTCTAAGCGCGACTTTTGGATACGAACCTAGCTCTGTTCGCAAGGACCCTTTGTTTGACTTAAAAAATGCACTTTTCAGACCGTTGCGCGTTTGTGCCATGGTAAGAAATGAAGGTGAACCTGGGGGAGGCCCATTTTGGGTGAACACCTCTGATGGTGAACGACTTCAGATTGTCGAGTCTGCTCAGATTGACAAGGAAACCCCTGAGCAAAATGCTATTCTTCAAAATGCAACTCATTTTAATCCAGTGGATATTGTTTGTGGCCTTACCGATTATGGAGGAGAGCGTTATCAACTCGAAGATTTTGTGGATGATAAACAAGGATTTATTGCTCATAAAACTTATGAAGGAAACGAGATTCTTGCCCTCGAGTTACCCGGGTTATGGAATGGAGCTATGGCTTTTTGGAATACGCTATTCGTTGAGGTACCTTCAATGACCTTTAACCCGGTGAAAACGGTAAACGACTTGCTTCGTGAGTCTCATCAAAACTAGAACGATTAATTAAAAATGTAGAGCGTATTTCTCTCGGTTCTTACCTGATATTCGGTAAGGTCGAATAGGGTTTCTGAACCTTGACGGTTAAGTAGTTGGCCAGTAAATACGCTGTAACTCAATTGATCCTCGCATTGGCAGTTGACTTGACTTCCTTGCAATTCAGTTGAGGAACACGAACTAGGGGTGTGATTTGGGCATGATACTTCGAAGGCGCGAAATGTAGAGAACCCGACGTTGGTAATGTGAATTCCCTTTACCCCACCTAGATTATTCGGGAGCGTGACCGAATTCCCTGTATTTTGAAGCGGACTGTAGAGTGGAAGATTTAGATCAATTTGAACGTCAAAAGAGGCCTTTGGTAAAAATGGATTTTGAATAGGAGTTGTTGATTCACAGCTACATACAATTAGAAAAAGAAGAATGGCAATAAATTTAATAGGTAATCGCAACTTTCGAGACTCTTTAGAATTTTGTATCTTTGATTTAATCCTCTCGACTTATACATCGTCTTGAGGATTTTTTAATTGTTATGACCATGGCAAAAGTAGCTTATTATACGAAAGAAGGTTTGCAAAAACTGAAAGACGAGTTAAATCAATTGAAAGATGTCGAGCGCCCAAAGGCCTCGCAAGCCATTGCAGATGCAAGAGACAAAGGAGATTTGTCAGAAAATGCCGAGTATGATGCGGCGAAAGAGGCTCAAGGACTTTTAGAAATGAGAATTTCTAAGCTTGAAGAAACTTTGGCTAATGCTCGTATCATTGATGAATCACAATTAGACAACTCCAAAGTTTTAGTACTGTCAACGGTTACGATTAAGAACAAGGTTAACGGTCAAGAAATGACCTATACATTAGTAGCTGAAAGTGAGGCAGACCTCAAGACAGGTAAGATCTCAGTGAATTCTCCTATTGGCAAAGGACTTCTAGGTAAGGCTGTTGGGGATACGGCAGAGATTCAAATACCTAACGGCAAAATCGAATTTGAAGTTGTAAAAATTACAAGATCTTAATGGCTACTATCTTTTCAAAGATTATTTCTGGAGAAATACCCTCGTATAAAGTTGCTGAAAATCAAGACTTTTTGGCGTTTTTAGATATCAATCCGAACGCCAAAGGTCACACCTTATGTATCCCTAAAAAAGAAACCAATCGACTTTTTGATCTATCAATGGATGAGTATACTGCCCTGATGCAGTTTTCTTATTCAGTTGCTAAGGCTATTGAAAAGGTCGTTGAGTGCAACCGTGTAGGTCTTTCGGTTATTGGGCTAGAAGTACCTCATGTCCATGTTCATCTTATTCCGCTTAATGAGATGAAGAACGCACAATTCACACATAAAGAAAATCTAACCTCAGAAGCCTATCAGAGCTTAGCGGCTGATATTGCAGAGGCCTATAAATCTCAAAACTAGATCATGGAATTACAAGGAAGTATCAAATTAATAGGTGAAACCAAGACCTACGGCGCAAATGGCTTTAGAAAGCGTGAAATTGTGGTTACAACTGAAGAGCAATATCCGCAAGACTTACTGGTGGAGTTCATTCAGGATAAATGTGATTTATTATCTCAATTTTCTCCAGGTCAAAAGGTTACCGTTGGTATTAACCTTAAAGGTCGTGAGTGGACTTCTCCTCAAGGAGAGGTAAAGTATTTCAATTCGATACAAGGCTGGAGAATTGAAGCTCAACAATCTGCTCCTGCCGCAGAATCAGATAGCGGAATGCCGCCACTTCCCCCTCTAGATAGTTTCCCAGCAGCTGATCAGACTAGTGAGGAAGACTTTGACGACCTCCCTTTCTAAACGGATTTTGTTAAGAAACATTCTAAACTATGGTCGTTGGTTAAACCGTTGGCCTGCATAAAGGCATAGCACACCACGGGACCCATGAACTTAAAGTTGGCTTTTTTAAATTTCTTTGAAAGTGCCTTTGCTTCTTCTGTAGTAGAAGGAAGCTCTCTTGAGTTGGCAAACTTCGGTTGAAGAACCTTTTGGTCCGTTACCTCCCAAACAAACTGACTTAAGGATATGCCTTCTTTATATAAGGAAAGTAAACTTTTAGCATTTTGAATGGTGGCTTCGATCTTCAGGCGATTCCTGATGATGTTCTCATCAGACATTAATCGTTCTACATCTTTTTCGTTATAGGCCGCAATTTTCACCGCATTGAAGTTGTCGAATGCTTTTCGAAAATGCTCTCTTTTTCTTAGGATGGTGATCCAGCTTAACCCTGACTGAAAGCTTTCTAAAATTAAACTCTCAAAAAGCTTTTGGTCGTCTCTATTTGGCCTGCCCCATTCGTTGTCGTGGTAAGCAATATACAGAGGATCTTCACCGCACCAGTGACATCTAATTTGCATAAGTGGCTGTTTGATACGAGCAAAGCTAAGCCACCGAACTGCATTATCTTTACAGTCAATGAAAATTCAAGATGAATTATAGCGATTACAAAGATTTACACAAGCGTTTAGTAGACGAAAATAGAACCACAGGAGGACATACAGAACTGGCTTATTTAGAATATACACAGCTTAATTGGCAGCGGATAAAGCGTTGGGAAAAACAAGCAAAACTCACTGAGGAGGAAATAGACTGGCTCAAAGAACAAAAAGCATCTATAAGATGGGTCGTGCTCACTGAGCCTTGGTGTGGTGATGCAGCGCCTTCATTGCCTTTAATGGCTAAAATTGCCCAAATACACCCTAGTCTTGAGTTAGAAATTCTACTTAGAGACGAGAACCTTGAGCTGATGAATCAATTTTTGACGAGAGGCGCTCAATCGATTCCTAAACTTATTCAATATTCGGGAGACACTGTATATAGTTGGGGGCCAAGACCTGTAGGTGCTGCGAAATTGATTGATAATTATAAAATGCAGCACGGTAAGCTAGATGCGACTGCGAGGGAGCAGTTACAGCAGTGGTATAACGAGAATAAGGGACGACAGATTATTTCAGAATTGTTAGTCCTCCTTGGCCGGAAATAAATAGGTGATAGTTCCTTCTTGATAGGGCTTCCCAGACTCTTGAAAACGTGAGAGTTTAGCGTATTCTATGGCGTTGTCTACTAGACATCCGTTACTTGTTGATGAGAATTCAGAACTGAACCAGGCATCGATGACTCTACCACGATTGTCTACTGCAACATTGATGACGATTTCACCCCCTTCTAAGCATTTATACACTGGTACCGGAAGTTCACGGTGTACGCGACCCTTTAAATTATAACTAATGATTGTTCGTTTGGCTAATTTTATGGGTTGTCCTTTTGGTGGAGCATTCTCCTTCATTCGATTGATACGATCCTCGATTTCCTGACTTAAGGCTCCAATCCCAGAACCTGCGGCCATTTCAGCAGCCATTTTTGAATAGTTTTTTCCTGCCTCGAGGCTTTCTAAAGAAGTTAACGGTTCAGGGTCTTCATATTCAGATTCTTTTCCAGCTTCGTTAGAGGCTTTATTTGTTTCTACCTTAAATGCCTCGAATCGTTTTTCCTCAAGATTTTTGAAAAAGTCAGGTTCAGGATCTTCGATGACTTTTATCGTCTCATCGCGATTGAGATTTAATTCAATGCTGTACCCAAATAAAAGCATACTTATAAGAATCATTAAACCCCCGGTTGTTATTCGGGCGATCCGCTGTGCTCTTCTGACTAATTCACGCATAAGCTTTCTTTAATCTCTTTAGGGGTTAAAGCATAAGCTACCTCGTATTCTCCGATTTTAGTTCGGCGAAGGGCACTAAGATGAGCCCCAGATTCGAGCGCCTTACCGTAGTCGTTTGCGAGCGATCTGATATAGGTTCCTTTTGAGCAGACCACCTCGAAGTCGACTTCCTTTGTTGAATCGAATCTTGAAGGATCAATCTCGAAGGAGTGAATTTCAATTTTTCTAGGTTGAATCTCAGTTTCTTGCCCTTGTCGAGCATATTCGTATAGGCGTTTCCCGTCTTTTTTAAGTGCAGAAAATAACGGCGGAACCTGCTCTATTTTGCCGGTAAATTGGTTGGTTTTTTCTTGAAGATCTGCGATACTAATATGAGCGGTTTCAAAGGTTTCGTCAAATTCGGTTTCTAAATCATACGAAGGAGTGGTATTCCCAATTGAAATCGTTCCCGTGTAGGTTTTTATTTGACCTTGAAAAGTGGGTATCCGTTTGGTAAATTTTCCTACACAGATAATTAGTAGTCCACTAGCTAATGGGTCTAGTGTACCTGCATGTCCAATTTTTATTTTCTTTAATTTTAGTTTTTTTAAGAGGGCCCATTTTATGGCGTTTACAGCTTGAAACGAACTCCATCCGAGGGGTTTGTCAACGAGAAGTAGTTGACCTTCGAGCCATTGTTCGGTAGTTAATTCGCCTAGGTTCTCCATGAATTATAAAAATATAAGAGCGGATACACCTGCTAACACACAATAGACTGCGAAATAGGTAAGTTTGCTTTTCTTCACTAGTGCAATCATCCATTTACAAGCGATAATTCCTGAGAAGAAGGCACTCAGAAAGCCTATGAGTAGCGGTAATGTTTCGATGTCAGTACTAAAAATGGATCCGCTCAAAAGATCTTTAGCAATCTTACCGAAGATAAGAGGAACCACCATTAGAAAAGAAAAACGCGCCGCCTCTGACTTGTCGAGACCTAAAATGACTGAAGTTGAAATGGTCGCCCCGCTTCTAGATATACCCGGTAGAATTGCAATCGCTTGGGCGACACCGATAATAAAGGCATCCCTGTAATTAAGAGATTTTTGACTTGCCTTGCTCCGATCTGCAATCACCAGTAAAAGTGCCGTTAAGATGAGCATCATACCTACCAGGGTGAGGTTGCCCGAGAAAAAAGAGTCGATGAGGTCTTCGAAGAAAAAACCTACAGCTGCCGCAGGTATCATCGATAGGATGATAGAAAAGGTGAATGTTGTTGAAGGTGGGTCTTTAGAAAATGTTTTTTGAATGATCTCCCATACATCTTTTCGAAATAAGAAAAGGGTGCTTAGAGCGGTAGCGAAATGAAGGATTACCGTAACAAGCAGGCTTTCTTTTGGTAGTGCTTCGCTCCCCAATAAAGCTTTAGCCAACTCTAAATGACCACTTGAAGAGACGGGTAAAAATTCAGTCAGGCCCTGGATTAGGCCAAGTATTAAAGATTCAATGACACTCATTTCTTCGGCCTATATAGTATAGCATAGGCTTGAAGAGCCAGGCCTATAATAATTAATGTGGGTGCGAGTCTGATTCTTCTAAAATTGTAAATCTCTGGATTGAATACTTCGGGGTCATAACTTCTTCCGCCACTCATCAGTATGAATCCAACGGCGATTAAAATAATTCCCGCGATGATTATTTGATAATTTCTTTTTTCTAGTAGGGGTCGTTTCATAGGTTATGCAAAATCGTTAGTTGCCTTGAGCGACAAGAATCTTGAAGTGGCTAAGTAGGTGCTAAAGACCGTGATGGTCGTTCCTAATAGATACAGCAGTGAGATAATAGTTCCAAGGGCATAATAGTCTGCCGAGAGTTTAAGATTTGGATACCACTTATCTAGTTCCAAATAGAGAGTGGTTAGTAGTATCGATGATATCGTTGCTCCAAGAAGTCCAAGTCGTAAATTAATCCAGATAAATGGCCAGCGAATAAAAGCCTTTTTTGCCCCAACGAGTCGAAGCGTCTTTATTACCAAACGTTTAGAATAAATGGAGAGTTTAATCGAACTATTAATCAGCAGAATGGAGAACAGCAGTAAGATAACTACTCCAACAGCTAGAGCTTTTTGGATTGAAGAAAAGTTACTTTCTAGTAACCCCAACAATTCAGTGTCATAAATCACTTCCTCAACAAATGGCCTTTGCTCTATATCGGTCGCAAGTTGGTCGATTGAACTGACTGACACAAATGGAGCTTTTAACGCTATTTCAACACCGTCCCTTAGTGGATTAAATCCTAGGAACTCTACAAAGTCTTGTCCGATTTCTTCGCTGTAATCTTTGGCGGCTTCTTCTTTAGAAATGAAGGTGACCGCTAAGGTATTTTCGTCTAACTCAAAACCTTTGAGTAATTGAGCTTTCTCAACCTCTTTGGCATTGGGACTTAAATAGGCCGTAACGATGAGTTGCTCCTTAAAATAATCACCTAAGCGGCTGGCGTTAAAAACAAGT
>PZPI01000001.1:0-37631 GCA_003045935.1 Bacteroidota bacterium
GCTCTAAAGCAAGCCAAGCGGTTTGTAGACCAAGCAAAAGAAGAGAATGCACTTCGTGTGAACGAAATTCTCCTTGAAGCTACAGATGCCTACCTTGATTGGTATCGAGCCTATAAATCCTTTGAAATTTTTGACGAATTCATCGCTAACGCTAAGTTTAGATATCATGGGGTAAGAGATCGTTTTACTTCAGGTGATCTGGCAGCAATCGATACTACAGAAGCGCGAATTGCCTATCAGAATAGACTTCTCAGCCAAGAGAAAGCTAGCCTAAAATTGAGAGAAAAAACGCTTAAAGCTTCGAATTATCTGTGGATTGAAGACACACCCGTTGAGATTAACCCAACAGTAACACCTGCACTGTCTCAAGAGAATTTTGAAACCCTTTTCTCAATTGATCTAATCGATTTAGAGTCGCATCCAAAACTGAGAGCCCTTGGATACAAAGCAGACATCCAACGTTTTGAAAGAAGACTCCAACGAAGTAATCTGTTACCCGAAGTCACCCTAGATTATCAGTGGCTGTCTGAGACCGATCCGAGTCAAAATTTCAATCTTGCTTTAGATCCAGATAATAGCACTACGAAACTGAAAGTAGCGCTTCCGCTCTTTTTGCGAAAAGAACGTTCGGCACTAAAGCTTGCCCGTTTAAAACTGCAAGATGCAACCTTAGAACAGGAGCGTGTTTACATCGAATTAAAAAATAAGTTGGCCGCGCTAAATACAGCCTCAGAATCGCTTTCTCGCCAACGTCTCCTAGCTGACTCCATGGTTATTGACTACACGACTCTCTTTAAAGGAGAACAACAAAAGTTCGAGGCTGGAGAAAGCTCACTCTTCCTTGTAAACTCGAGAGAATCAAAGCTTATCGAAGCCACACTGAAAGCCATTGATACCGAAGTTGAACAAAAAATGGCTTTAGCTGAATTCTATTTCAATTCAACCTTTCCAAGTATTATGGAATAAGATAAGCAGAGGCTACTTGCCGGTAAGCGGTAAGCTGCTCAGACACCCATTCCTGATTCTTACCTAAATATTCTGCCATAAGTTTGGCCACCGAAGGAGCAATTCTAATGGTCTCCTTTGCATTCAAAAATAAACCTCGATGTCTTCGAGCTAAAACGTCTTCAAGGGTGACGGCCATCTCTTCAGAGCATGCCCAATAAACCATGTTTGGGCTAATATAAAATGCTTCAGAAAGGGAATCATTTCCGAAAGATAGCTCTCGAATCTTTTCCGCATCGGTACCGTAGGCGTGCATAGGGTCTGACCAGTCGGCATTATAATCATATCCGTGAATAGGTAACAGCTCGGTAGAACATTTACGTTCGGGTAATCCTCCAACGGTAATAGCTGTGTTAATGGTATCCTCAGCTATTTTTCTGTAGGTAGTCCATTTACCTCCCAGGATACTGAGCAGCCCACTGGTACTCACAATGACCTTATGGTGTCTCGAGACCTCTTTTGTCGATTCTGAGTCTTTGTTTGACGCTGCCAGCGGACGTAATCCCGAAAATACACTAAGAACATCCGCTCTCTTAGGCATACGACTCATGTAGGCACTTGCATTTTCTAATACAAAATCAATTTCTTCTTCAAGGGGTTTCGGCTCGAAATCAATAGAATCAATCGCCGTGTCTGTGGTCCCCACAACCACGTAATCATTCCAAGGAACAGCAAATAACACTCTACCATCGGTGGTTTGAGGAACCATAATCGCATGTTTACCATCCAAGAAAGAGCCATCTAAAACCAAATGTATTCCTTGGCTTGGTCTAATGTGAGCGGGTGTTCCCGGCTGATCCATTTGAATCACGCTATCTGAAAAGACACCAGTAGCGTTAATGACCACCTTTGCTTCAATAGTATAGGTGTCTCCATTTAATTCATTCTTTGCAGTGACTCCTGTAATCATTTCGCCCTCATCCTTAATCAGACCCTCAACGGAGAGATAGTTTAAAAGCGTAGCTCCATGATTTTCGGCTGTTTGCGCCATTGAAACGGCCATTCGGGCATCATCGAATTGACCGTCATGATAAATTACTCCACCACGAAGCCCCTCTTTCTTAACATTAGGAATAAGAGCTAAGGTTTCTTCTCGGTCGAGCAAGGTGCTAGGCCCTAGACCCAATTTACCTGCCATCATATCATAAACCTTAAGGCCTAATCCGTAAAAAGGACTATTCCACCAATCGTAAGAAGGAATTACAAAACTCAAATCTTGCACCAAATGAGGTGCATTTTTACGCATAATTCCACGTTCGCGAAGCGCCTCAATAACAAGTGATATATCGCCGTTTTGCAGATAGCGAACCCCACCGTGTACGAGCTTAGTACTGCGCGAAGAAGTTCCTTTTGCAAAATCGTATTTCTCTAACAGTAAGGTCTTATATCCTCTAGAAGCAGCATCAATTGCCGAACCTATTCCTGAGGCGCCTCCGCCGATAATAACAATATCCCAAGGCTTCTTGCGCGATTTAAGTCGTTTGAGGTTTTGAGCGCGATTCATAATTAAGATTTAAAAGAATGTTCGGGTATGGGTGTACCGTGCGGATCATGACTGAAATTAGCCATCATCTCTTGCATCCGTTTAAAAAACTCCGGATGTTTCACATGCTCTAATTCCTCTGCGATTTCATGAACCTCGTTTGGATCAAATCCCATATTCTCTACCAAGAAGGTTTCGATAAGTCGATGTTTGGCCACAATCATTTTCGCGTGCTCCTGTCCCTTTTCAGTAAGATGAATCGGTTTATAAGCTTCAGTCTTAACTAGACCCAATTGCACTAAATCCTTGAGCATATTAGAAACCGTAGACTTACTCACTGCGAAGCGCTTACTAAGTGCAGTTACAGTAACCCCTTCTTTCTTCTCATTGAAGTGATAGAGTGCCTTTAAATAATTTTCTTTTTCAATGGTGGGCATTTCGCGCAGCTTTGTCTTTCAAAATTAAGGATTTAAAACGGCCTTAAAGATGAAGCTATGGTTAACTAAGCCTGCTATTAATTCCTAAAAGGGTCTTTAACGCCTTTAACTTTCCTTTATACGGAGCATATCGAAGCGGTAAGTCTAGCCAAGTAGCCCGATATAAAACCGGCTTTTCACGACTAAAAGTGTCAAAGCCATACTTGCCATGATAGCTTCCATATCCACTATTACCAACTCCTCCAAAAGGAAGGCTATTTTCAGCAATCATCATAATAGTATCATTTACTGCTGCTTGACCAAAAGAATAATTAGTTAAAAGCTCTTCAGCAAACGACTTATTTTTAGAGAAAACATAAAATGCTAAAGGATTCGGATGACCTCTCAGCCACTGATCCATTTCTTTAGCGTCGCTATAGCTAATTACAGGTAACACAGGACCAAAAATCTCCTCTTGCATCACCGAAGAATCTAGAGTAACATCCACCAAAATCGTTGGAGAAACATAGCACTCAGATTCATCAGTCTCTCCTCCGTAATATACAGAGCACTCACCAATGAACCTCTGCATTCGAACGACATGCTTAGGATGAATAAGTCGTCCGTAATCTTCACTTTCTATTGCCGACCTTCCGTAGGCCTTTTCAATTTGAGCCACCAAAGCCTTAAGTAGAGGTTCCTTTATAGAATCATGAACCAGTAAATAATCGGGAGCAATACAAGTTTGACCCACATTGAGCAGCTTTCCCCACACTATGCGGCGAGCGGTCAACTCAATTGGAGCAGTTCCATCGATGATACAAGGTGACTTACCTCCCAACTCCAACGTACACGGTGTAAGATGCTCAGCAGCAGCTTTAGCTACAATTTTACCTACCGCAACACTGCCAGTGAAGAAAATGTAATCCCAATGATGACCTAATAATTCTGTACTAGTTTGGGCGTCCCCCAATACTACAGCTACATGTGCAGGATCAAAAACTTCTTCTATGATTTTTTTTAAGAGCTCACTGGTCTTTTCAGAATATTCGCTAGGTTTTAATACCACCGTATTACCTGCTGCAATTGCAGAAACTAGCGGAGTTAGACTCAGCTGAAAAGGGTAATTCCAAGGGGCAATATGAAGAGTAATCCCATAAGGATCTTTAATGACCTTTGCCTTCGCGGGAAATGATGCTAAGCCTACAGATCTTGATTCAGAGGCACCCCAACGATCAAGATGTTTTAGCGTGTGTGTGATTTCAGATTGAACATAACTGATTTCAGTGGCGACAGATTCAAAGGCAGACTTTCCTAAATCGTCGGCTAAAGCCTGAAGAATTTCGGATTCATAGCCATTGATCGCAACCGAAAGTTTTTTCAGCGCAGCTTTTCTAAAAGGGATGGAACGCGAAGCGCCGGCTTCAAAAAACCGGCGCTGCTTATCGATTATTTCAGCAATTGAACTCATTGCTCTAAGTTAAAGAAAACTTAGAAAGCAAGGGTTGCCTCAAGCTTGATATCATCTAGAATTAACTTATCTCCAAGATTCTCAAAGAAAGTCCCAGATCTAAAGCGTACATCAAATTTAGCGCGGTTAAATGTCATTGTTGCATTATAACCACTGGTGCCGTTCGAGGTGAAATGCACTTCAGTTGGCTGAGTAATTCCTTTGATAGTTAAATCACCTTTCGCGTGGAATGATCCGTCACGAAGTTTAGCTACATCTGTAAGGATAAGAAATGCTTTCTCGAATTTGTCAATTGAAAAGAAATCATCTGAACTAAGATGACCTGCTAACTTTTCGGCCCACTCTCCAGTTAAGTCTTCAACCTTTAGGGTGGTCATATCAATTTCAAAGGCTCCTCCAGTGATATCCCCATTAGAGATTTGAAGGTCTGCTTTAGAAAATGAGAGAGACCCGAAATGAGTCTTACCCACCACATCAGATCCAGACCACTTCAAATTGCTTGACTCCAGGTTTACCTCTTGCGCAGATAAACTGATAGAAAAAACAGTAGTAAGTAATAATAGAATACGTTTCATAAGTTGAATTTTTCTTTTAAAGGTACAAGCAATATTCAACCAATAAAGGTGTAAGATGGAGAAATCTTAATCTAGATTAAGAATGGTTAAGCTACCTCACGCTCGAAAGCGATATAATGGGTGAGTTGGTTCGCTTTGTTATAAAGCGGTACAATTTTCACCTTACAAAGGTATGCCTCACCGTTTTTACGATAGTTGGTGATGGATGCGGAAAAAGGTTTATTCGCAGACAGACCTTCATGAAACCGAGAACGTTCCTCATCCTTTGTTCCTGGACCATGAAGCATTGTTGGTTGCTTACCTACAATTTCATAAGCGTTGTAGCCTGTCATGTCAGTAAAGCCAGCATCTACCCAAATCACTTTATTACTACTATCAGTGATAATAATCGCTTGGTAATCATTGTAATCTTCGGCAGCCATTTCGATAGGAGTTACCCAAGAATAATTATTTGCAAATCGAGAATACACCTCTTCTAAGTGCTTTCCATTGAGCTCTTGACAAAGCCGATGATAATGTTCTAAAAAGAAGTCTCCAGCGATAAGAGGAAGTGATCCTGATGTGGACATAAACAAAAATTAATTACTGTAAAATTAATATATTTTTTGATACGATTTACTAAATCACTGATTTTAAGGAAGAAAGAACCTCGTTTGAGTTAGTTTTTAATGAAGAAAAGTTGAATTTCACATCGTATCTGGGATTCAATAGGCTTAAACAAAAACCTCGGTAAACGAATTTTTGTCTGACTTAGGTCTAGGATGAATTCACCTTTAATCGAATATCCGGTATCGCTTTCAATGTATTGCAGGTCTACCGATTGAGGGATTTTATAGCCTGAAAGATTGAACTCGCCGATGATACTAATGGTATCCTTTTTGTTTAATGTTAGGTCTTCACTATAAAACGAAACTTCTGGAAATTCGATGGCATTAAAAATTCTTAAAGCATTAGCGTCTCTATTAGCGCTTTTGGAGTCAAAATCGACCAAATTAGCTTTAACAGCGATGCGATTTGGTGTATTTTCTTCGAATTCAATGACTCCTTTTGGAACGTTATTCACTCCACTCCACTTATGTGCGGGGTGTTTCGCATAATAAATGATACTTGATTTCTCTGTATCTAACATCAACCGATCTTGGCTGAAGATCAATCCAGTAAGAAAAAGAAAAGTGAAAATTATTATTGATCTGGGTAGTGTCATTAATCTAATCTTAAAACTAGGGTAGCGGTTGCAAAAGCACCAACGGCTGTATATGCTGCGGCTCGGTGTAAGGATTTATCTCGATTTTTGTAGTATTGGGTGGCGATCATTGCAGAGAGGTGAACGGTGGCTAGCCATTTATGTGCTCTAGCCCCACTGATTCCTTCTTTTCGCGCACTGATTAGTGGCGGAGGCGAGAATAATGACAAAGCCGCTCCTGTGAAGTAAGAAGCAGTGACAAAATTTCCAAGGGCCTCATGAGTGGCCTTTAAATCGTAATTACCATTATAGAGTTTTCCGCCAATAACTCCTTGTGTGATCATTCCGGCAAGGGTTATGTATCCGATAGCCTGGTGAGCAGTTAGCATAGATTTTCTCCATTTGAGTTCTTTAACTCTTTGTTCCCTTGAAAGTGGTGAGATACCCGTCTTTCGCATCAAACCTTTCTCACCCCAAAGTATTTTCTGCGTAAAGAGCATGCGTTCGGGAAGCAGATCATCTGATAATCGGTTTTCTGAAGAATCTGTGGCATCTATTAAACCAAACAAATCGTCTTGCCCAAAAGATGTTTGAGCAATTATAAGCATAAGCAATAGCAATAGTCTTTTCACTATTTCTGAATCGTCAGTGTTTGATCAGTAATCGATGTGGTATACGAAACGAGTTTACCAGTGGTATTGTTTGATCCACAACTTACCTCCTCACCTTGGTCAGTATTAAAAATATTTCCGTGAACTCCACAGGTAAAGGTGTTATCGTTATTATAGGTCCAACTATTCTTAGCTCCGTTGTGCGGACAACAATTATCAAAAGCTAAAATTTGTGAATCTGAGACTCTTAATAAGAGTACACCAGCGTTTAGAATGTTTACGTTTCCACCCACCGCTTCGAGATCCTTAAAATTATCACTGCTAAGGTCAACGGTTACCATATTGCCGTTTACGGTAAAGCCAGAAGTATTTGTATTTCCATCCCCTCCAGTATTTGAGTTATTAGAGCCATCCCCTCCGATAACATTTACAGAACCTGTTCCTTCAGAGGAGCAGGCCTCAAGAAAAGACAAGCCAAACATTGCAAAAACCACTGTTGGACAGGCTTTCGTTAAGAAATCTCTTCGCTTGTTTAAGTGCTTTTCTGTTTTCATCGCTTTTATTTTTGTTTAAAGATATCAATAAAAGCTTAAACACGAAACTACCAGATACCCTTCAGCCGCTGCTTCTCTAAACGGATCGCTTCATTCGTTGGATTATCGACGGCTATCTGATTATAACCCTGGTCAGGGAACACCTGCAAGGTCATTAAAGTTTTTCCTCCTGCTACTAGAAGCTCGATTGAAGAGGCGTCTACATAGATTTCAAAACTCAAAGATTCATCATTGATATAGCTAATATCTGCGGTTAGCTCTTCAGAGGTAAATGCTTCACTGAACGAAACGTTTCCTGATTTAGAGCGATCAGCGACGATTTCACCATCGGCTCTGTTGATGCTAAATACCACTCGCTCTGTATCGTTCTGTAAAGCAAAACTAAATGCCTCAGCTGCTGTTTCTAAATAAATTCTAGATTGACTAGCACCCTCAAAAGGGATAAGTGATTGACCTGAATCAAGGGTCTCAACAGATGGGCTTTCTGCTTTTAGACTATCAGCTGCCTCTAAGACTTGACTTTGAAGACGTACACCGTCGGTTGCCTGAAATAAAGACAGTTTTCTAGGCAAGGTCATCGAGCTTCTCCAAGCTTCTGTCGGAGTCTGCTGGGCATAGGCCCAGTTACTCATCCATCCGATAAACATCCTAGAATCATCGGGCACATCGTTGTAGGTGACACCGGCATAGTTATCGGGCCCGTGATCTACCCAACGGATATCTTCCTGATCGGTTGAAAAAGTATAACCATCAAAATCTCCAATAAAATATTGAGTGGCACTACCCCCATTAGGGCCTCCTGGATTGATACTAATCAACAGGACCCAATGCTTCTCTCCATTAAGTTCTAGCTCGAAAAGATCAGGGCATTCCCAAACCCCTCCATGGGCACCCACCCCTTGACCGAACGTTGAACTGAGTTCCCAATCAATCAGGTTCGATGAACGAAAGAGTTGAAGATGATCGCCAGCCACTAGGCTCATAATCCATGATGAAGATGCTTCGTGCCAGAAAACTTTAGGGTCTCTGAAGTCTTTTAAACCAGGGTTCGCAATGACTGGGTTGTTTTGATACATCGTCCAAGTATCGCCATGGTCAAGACTGTAAGCGATCCCTTGAGTCTGATAGTCGATATCACCTGCCTTCTCAGCTTCCATTTTGTGATAGGTAAAAATGGCAATGAGCGGCGGATTTTCGGTCGTGCCTAAACCTGAAGTGTTCTCCTTATCGTAGACTGCACTTCCTGAGAAAATATATCCGTGCTCATCAGGAAACAGTGCAATAGGTTTATTTTCCCAATGAATCAAATCCTTACTTACCGCATGCCCCCAGTGCATAGGTCCCCAAACGATATCTTCAGGGTAATACTGATAGAATAAATGATAGGTTCCGTTTTCATAGATTAATCCGTTCGGATCATTCATCCATTTCTGTGGAGGAGAAAAGTGATATTGTAATCGGTAAGGCTCGTTGTAATTCATAGTGGTCTTTGTGCTACATGCACCTAAAAGCAGTGCAAAACTCGCAATAAAAACTTTTTTAATGCTCATCATTGGGCTATTTTGGTCGAAAATATACAAATTCATTCACCCCGCCTCTCCAATCAAGCAAAAATGATCGATATACAGGCACTTGCAATCTTTTGTAAAACACCTGAGAGAGGATTTGTAAAAACCCGTCTTGCTGCCAGTTTAGGTGACCAAAAGGCTTTAGAGATCTACCTTGACCTTTTGAAAATTACAGATCAAGAGACCAAGCCCTTCTCTTCTTCGAGACATCTATTCTTAGTGAGCGCCTTAGAAGATTCTATAGAACAAATGCAATCTACTCTTCAACAGCAAGACCTATTTATCGATCCTAAAATCAATTTTGCAATTCAGCAGGGAGAAGATCTTGGTCAGCGAATGTTTGCGGCATTCAAAAATCTCTTCAAAAATCATCGATCAGTTGTCCTTATTGGCTGTGATCTTCCTGATTTAACTTCAGCGCTAATTTCTAAAGCTTTCGATGCACTCCAAAGTAATGATTTAGTAATAGGCCCTAGTTTTGACGGCGGTTATTATCTCATTGGCTTGAAAAAGGAAATACCCGACCTATTCAAAGAGATTTCTTGGAGCAGCGAAAAGGTCTTAAAACAAACACTGGAAAGGGCCGAACGACTTTCACTCAAAGTTCAACTCTTAGAAAAGTTACGAGACATTGATACCCTAGACGACCTTCATTTAAGCAAACTTAAATAGGCAGGTGAAGGCTTAATATCCGCCCAAAATAGTCGTAATTTAGAGGCTATGTTAACAGAAGATGTTTTAAAAGAATCTTTGGCATTCTTGCGTTCCAAAGGATTCGGAGATGCGGAGGTCGGTATCATTTTAGGCACAGGCCTTGGTCAGTTTGTAGATGAAATCACCATTGAAGCGGTAGCACATTATCACCATATTCCTTACTTCCCTATATCAACGGTTGAATACCACTCAGGAAAACTCCTTTATGGTACGCTTCAGGGTAAAAAGGTAGTTGTAATGCAAGGAAGATTTCACCTCTATGAAGGCTATGACTTTGTAGAACTGACTTATCCGATACGGGTGATGCACGCTCTAGGGATTAATAAACTTTTGGTATCGAATGCTGCGGGAGCGATTAACCCTGATTATAAAAAAGGGGATTTATTACTTATAGACGACCATATCAACCTACAAGGAGGTTCACCACTTGCCTTCTCGAACGTGAGTGAATTCGGGCCTCGATTTGTAGATATGATTTGTCCCTATGATGCAAAACTTTCAAAAAAATTAGAAGAAAAGGCAGGCAGTGTCGGGATTAGACTTCACCGTGGCGTTTATGCCGCCGTTATAGGGCCTCAACTAGAGACTCGTGCCGAGTATCGAATGCTGAGAATTCTAGGTGCTGATGCTGTAGGGATGAGTACAGTACCTGAGGTCATTGTGGCCAACCAGCTAAACCTTCCCGTAGTAGCGATTTCAGTGCTTACCGATGAATGTGACCCTGATCATCTGCAGCCCATAAACGTGCCTGAGATCATGGAAATCGCAAAGGCCAGCGAACCAAAACTTATCCAACTTTTTAAATCGGTTATTTAATGGGTTATCTAGATGCCACACATGATTTATACACCAAAGCTGCTGAAACCCCTGAGATAGGCTTGTGCTGTACCACCAGCCCCATATGGCAATTTCCTGGATTGTCGATCCCTAAACGGATGCAAGAAATGAACTACGGCTGCGGAACAACGGTTTCGGCTTCTGATCTTGTGGGCAATCCTAAAATACTCTATGTCGGAGTGGGCGGAGCAATGGAGCTGCTTCAGTTTGCGTATTTCTCTAGAGAAAAGGGGAATATCATCGGGGTAGATTCGGTCGACAGAATGCTTCAAGCGGCAGAAGAGAATCTCTTAGTGGCTGAAAAAGAAAATGAATGGTTCGAACACGAATTTATCGAACTAAGAAAGGGCGATGCGCTAAACTTGCCTATTGAAGATGAATCTGTCGATATTGCCGCACAAAATTGCCTCTTTAATATCTTCAAATCAGAGGATCTCATGAAAGCGATCTCTGAAATGTATCGGGTATTAAAACCGCACGGCAGACTAGTTATGAGCGACCCAATCTGTGAGCAACCGATTTCTGAAACGCTTCGAAACGACGACCGGTTAAGAGCGGAGTGTTTGAGCGGAGCTATTCCACTAAAAGACTACCTCAAGGCACTTACCGAAGCTGGCTTCGGCACTATCGAGGTGAGAGCCAAGCACTCATATCGCATTCTTGATCCGAAACACTATTCGACCGATCAGTTAATACATATTGAATCGGTTGAAGTATGTGCGATTAAAGATCCAATGCCTTCAGACGGGCCTTGTATTTTTACGGGCAAAACCGCAATTTACTTTGGAGAAGAGGAGTATTATGACGATCATAAAGGCCACCTCCTGTTAAGACACCAACCACTCGCGGTTTGTGATAAGACAGCCGCTCAACTAGACCGTTTAGATACCGACATCCATATTAGTGAATCTACCTATCATTACAGAGGAGGAGGCTGCTGTTAATGGATGAAAAAATCGTCATTATCGGTAATGGTGTTGCAGGAAGCACTTTAGCTCTTCGATTAGCAGAGAAAGGAGTTGCTTCAATAACTTTGCTCTCAGAGGAAAGTTCTTATTTCTTCTCTCGTACCGCTCTGATGTACGTTTACATGGGGCATTTAACTAAGGAGCAACTCGAGCCTTTTTCTAGAGAAAGTTGGAATAAATATCCGATTCAGCGCATCAAAGCCCGGGTTTTATCGATTAGCCCTGAACATCAAGAGCTTTCATTTCGAACCAGCGAAGGGAACGAAAAGCAACTATCGTATGATAAGTTAGTGATTGCGACCGGATCAAAACCGGCATTCTATGATTGGAAAGGGCTAGAAGCGAAAGGAGTTTTAGGCCTCTACCATTTAAACGATTTAGAGCAATTGGAAGAATGGGCTCCGAATGCTACTACTTGTCCCGAAGCTGTTGTGATTGGGGGTGGATTAATTGGTATCGAACTTTGCGAGATGCTACTTAGTCGCAAAATAAAAACAACCCTAATTATCAGAGAAAACTTCTTTTGGTCAAGCCACTTGCCAGAATCCGATGCTCAATTCGTAGAAAAACACATTCGTTCGCACCATTTAAATCTCATTAAAGAAGATGAGCTATTAGAAATAAGGGCAGATGAAAACGGTCGCGCCGCTTCAATTCAGACTAAGAAAGGCAAGACGATTACGTGCAATTTAGTCGGAATTACTACCGGTGTACGTCCAAATATTGAGTTTTTAAAAACTAGTGGATTAGAACTAGACAAAGGAGTACTCGTCGATGAATATCTGAAAACCTCAGATTCTTCGATTTATGCCATTGGTGACTGCGCACAGCTTAGAAATCCACTCCCGAATCGTTCGGCAATAGAACCGGTATGGTATACTGGAAAATTGATGGGCGAAATACTCGCTCAGACTTTTTCTGGCGAGTTGATCTCATATAACCCTGGGGTATGGTATAACTCAGCGAAGTTTTTCGATCTCGAATATCAGACTTATGGCAAAGTCAGTCCAAAAACATTGCAACCCGAGAGTGAGCAACATTTTCATTGGGAGACTGATGACAAAGCAGTGACCTTGTCCTATGACAAGACCTCCGAAGTATTTTTAGGAATCAATACCTTCGGTATCCGTCTGAATCATAAATTGGTCAGCCACTGGATTGAAACGGCTATTACGATACAAGAAGTAATTGATCGTCTAGAGGAAGCGCACTTCGATCCAGAATTTAGTAACCGACACTACAAGCAGATTAAACATGCATTCTTACAGAACCACTAGTATACAAAAGGTATTCACCTATACAGGACTGGCTGGCCTAGCAGTTTTAATACTTGCGGGGTTCACGATATCTTTCTTCAAATCAACAGGCCTTATTCTAGGATTAAGCCTAATCAGTACTGGGGTAATAGGCTATACTTATTCAAGCTATTTAGGCCTGCCAGCAGGCATTAAAAATAACGGCGTTTGGTATCGATCACTCACTTCGAGGGGTATTGTCGCTTGGGTGGTCGGAGTTGTTTTAACTGCCTTTTATGTTGTACTCTACTTTTATCCCGAGTACTTAGAGGGAATTATTCGACTATTCGACCCATTAAGTGAAGGGTTGAGTGGGAAAAAGGCATCGCAATGGTTCGTGTACGGAGTACTTTACACCCTTGCTATCGTTCTTTTTGGAATTAAGTTTATTAAAAAATACAAGCACTCGAAGTACCAAAAATACCGAACCTACAGCGTCATATTTTTTCAGACCATTTTCGCGTTTTTAATACCGGAAATTATGGCTCGACTGAACGGAGATCTACCCTATTACGATCTGAAAAGCATTTGGCCTTTGAATTATTACCTGTTCGATAGTTACCAATTAGATGGATTTATACAAAACGGCAGCCTAGGAACTGCACTTTTGATTTTTGGTATTCTGTCTACGCTAATCATTACGCCTATTCTGACTTATAAATTTGGGAAACGATGGTACTGCTCATGGGTTTGTGGGTGCGGTGGTCTTGCTGAGACTGCAGGGGATCCCTTTAGACAATTAAGCGACAAGAGCCTTCGAGCATGGAAACTCGAAAGATGGATGATTCATCTTATTCTAGTCTGGGTTTTCATAAGCACCGTCGGGGTCGTTTACAGCTATCTCCTACAAACTCCTGACTCTTATTTTATTAGCCCTAATACCTTCCTCATTTCAGTAGGTCTTCTTTTTAGTCTCGTGGTAGGATTAATTCTTTGGAAGCGAAGCGATTGGTTAGCAAAAGATGCCCGGTCATCGGTCATTGCCATCAGCTCAATAGTTGTTTTGCTTTTAGGATTCTTCTTTTTCAGTGAAAGTGATCGAGTACTCTTTATACCTTCTTATCAGATTCGTTCAGCCTATGGATTTTTCATCGGCAGTATCTTTTCTGGGGTGATTGGTACAGGGTTTTATCCGATACTTGGTAACAGAGTATGGTGCCGATTCGGATGCCCTATGGCAGCGATTTTAGGAATACAGCAAAAGCTTTTTTCAAAATTTAAGATCAGTACCAACGGCGGGCAATGTATCTCATGCGGCAACTGCTCAGCTTATTGTGAAATGGGAATAGACGTTCGCTCCTATGCGCAACGACAAGAACCAATAAAAAGAGCCTCTTGTGTGGGATGCGGAATCTGCTCCGAAGTTTGTCCAAGAGGAGTACTTCGACTAGAGTCATGATTTATGTAATTATCCCTGCACTTAATGAAGAGAAGGCTATATCCAAAGTAATTAAAGATATACCTACGGTAGTCGACGAAGTAATCGTGATTAATAATGGGTCTACAGATCTTACCTCAGAGGTGGCTAGAGAAGCTGGAGCTACCGTTCTTGAAGAATCCCGAGCAGGTTACGGTTATGCTTGTCTGAAAGGAATCGCTTATTTGAAAGACAAACAGAAAGACGGGGATATCATCGTCTTCTTAGACGGTGATTATTCTGACTATCCAGGAGAGCTCACGAACCTAATCGCTCCTATAGAGAAGGGTGATTACGATCTAGTTATCGGAACCAGAAATAATCCCCTATTACAAAAAGGTGCGCTAACCCCACAACAACGCTTCGGAAATGCGCTTGCCACCCGATTAATGGCCCTATTCTATGGCGGAAAATATACTGATCTCGGACCATTTCGAGCCATAAGTTTTGAAGCGTTGGGTCGACTTAATATGAAAGACAAAACCTATGGGTGGACGGTAGAAATGCAACTCAAGGCACTGAAGTATAAACTTAAGTATACCGAAATACCCGTTAACTATCGTCCCCGAATCGGTGAGTCAAAGGTATCTGGCACCCTAAAGGGAACAATCATGGCCGGCTATAAAATTCTTGGTTGGATCATTATTTACGCCTTCAAAAAATGAGTATACTCGTTCTTATATGGCAATTGGCCCTAAGCTCTTGCGTTTTGATGCTAAGCATCTATTCATTTTACCAAGGGTACTTAACCCTCCTCTCCTTTAGAATAAAATCAATAGAGGAGGATACCAACTTAAAAGAGTTCCCAACGGTAGTTCTTCAAATACCCCTATTTAATGAAGGCAATACAATTGATTCAACTTTTAGGTCGATCCTTGAATTAACTTATCCTAAAGAACAGTTACAAATTCAGGTTCTTGACGATTCGACAGATGAAGGATCACGTGCTTTAGCCAAAATATGGGTAGAACGATTAAAGCAGCATAAATTTAATGCCGAGTACTTGTGGCGAGCCCAACGAATTGAATTCAAAGCTGGTGCGCTTCGAGAAGGTTTGGTAAAAACAGACTCAGAATTCGTCGCCCTTTTAGACGCCGATTTTAGGGGTACACAGAATTGGTTAGAAAAGGGACTCACCCCATTTAAAGACCCTAAGGTAGGTATCGTCCAATTCAGGTGGAGTTACTTCAACTTAAGCGAGAGTTGGTTTACGGAAATGCAAGCACTACCCTTGGAGGTTCACTTCAGAAATGAACATAATGCTCGATATAACCATCATTATTTAAGCAATTTCAATGGCACAGCTGGAATTTTAAGAAGATCGGCTGTAGAAGATTCCGGAGGCTGGAGTGGAGATACTTTAACCGAAGATATTGATTTGTCTTATCGTATTCAATTAAACAAATACCGATTGGTATATATTGATAAATCATCATTAGATTCTGAACTTCCAAGCACCTTTGGTGCTTACCGAACACAACAACGCCGATGGAATAAAGGAGGTGCTGAAACACTCAAAAAACTATTTGCACCGATCTTAAAATCAGAACTAACCTTATCGCAAAAGCTTTTCGCCTTTTTTCATTTGTCAGGCTCCAGTTTTTACCTCGCTTCGTTAGGACTATTTATCATTAGCTTATTCGGTATTCCTCTTAAGGCTTCAGGTTTATTAAACGAAAGCCCCCTGTTTTGGACATTCATACAGGTATCACTAAGCATTAATACGCTGATTTTATTCATCTGCTTTTACAAGGCACATTCCAAATCGACATTCAGCTTCAACACCTTGAAATTTACGCGTCTATTTATTACCTACCTATTATATACTACAGGGCTAGGCTGGCATCATGGCAAAGCTGTAATTGAAGGTCTACTAGGGATTAAATCTCCCTTTGAACGGACTCCTAAAAAAGGCAGTCCTCCCTCAAAAAAACTTCAACCACCGTACCTCGAACTTTTCATTTCGTTGATATTCTTTACAGCAGTGATTGTGGATACCCGTATTGGATTCTGGCCTATACTTGGAATACATCTTGTTGGTGGATTAGGCTATCTTTTAAGTTTTTCTCACGCATGCAAAGCTTAAAACGATTTAGTATTTATATCCTTCTACCCTTATCCATTTTAGGGTATTACCTTTTAACTCAAGTAGAGCGATTTGAAGTATTAACGCTTATTGGCCTATTTACCTTTCTTTTTGTCATCTATATTGGTCTACTAAAACTAAAAGTCACTCATCTCGGATGGATTCTTATCGGGTTAAGTTTTCGATTGGCTTTCATAGACTACACACCACTTCTTTCACAAGACTATTTTCGATTCATTTGGGACGGAAAACTACTTTCGCAAGGCATCAACCCCTATCTCTATCTTCCCGACGAACTGATCGAAATGTTTAGTAAGTGGGAGTATTTGTATTCTGGAATGGGCCCAATGAGTGCCGGACACTACACGAACTATCCGATGATTAATCAGCTGCTATTTGCGCTTGGAGTTCTTTCAACAAAGCCGATACTGATCTACCGACTTTTACTAATACTGGCTGATCTCATAACCTTTAAATTACTGACTAAACTAAGCTCGCAGACTTGGGGTCTAACCTATTGGTTGTCTCCAATGGTCATTCTAGAAGGTGCAGGCAACCTGCATTTTGAGCCGGTGATGGTCGCATTCCTAGTCTTAGGCCTTTATCATTTTAAGCAAGGGGAACCCTTTAGATCTTCTGTCGCATTAGCAGTATCTGTACTTTTAAAACTGATACCACTTATGTTCGCGCCTTTGCTTCTTAAAGTAGTAAAGCAAAAGCAACTAAAAGTTATGGTTTTTGGTTTCATTATAACCCTAGCTCTTTTCACCACTCCTTTCATAGACCCATGGTTTTTTGTCACCTATAGTGAAAGTGTGGGTTTATGGTTTTCGAATTTTGAATTCAATGCGGGTATCTATCGAGTCGTCAAAGAATTGGGCACTCTATTTGGAGTTCAAGATTGGCAAATGATTCGATTTTACGGGAAGGTGCATTCGTTTGTCATTTTAGTTCTTGCTCTAAAATTTACCTGGGAATGTGACCGTTTTTCAAAGGTTCTTGACAAAAGCTACTTGCTTCTAATGATTTATCTTTTAACTGCGCCAACCATTCATCCATGGTATCTAATTACCCTGCTTGCGCTCGGGGCAATTAGCCAACATCCGTCAGCAATGCTATGGTCGCTTACCATTATTTTAAGTTATGTAGCTTATAAAATGAACCCTACCGAACTACCTTTATGGCTTGTGGCTCTTCAGTTTATCCCCGTGGTAATGTCACTGACTAGCTTCTCTTTCCGATCATTTTTAGAAAAGAAACTTCTTTAGCATCAAGAACTCTCCACTGCCCTCGAGGAAGATCTTTCTTGGTAAGCCCCGCAAACATCACTCGATCGAGTTTTGAAACCTCATAACCCAAGTGTTCAAAAATTCTGCGTACAACACGGTTTCTTCCAGAGTGAATTTCAAGACCCACTTCGCGTTTAGTGGCTCCTGCGATGTAAGAAACGGCATCAACACTTATTGGGCCATCTTCTAATTCAATTCCTTTCTCGATTTGTTGTAAATCACTCACCTTTAACGCGCGGTCTAACACAACGTGGTAAATCTTTCTTACGGCATAGCGAGGATGAGTAAGCTTCGCCGCCATATCGCCATCGTTAGTGAAAAGTAACAGACCCGTAGTATTGCGATCTAATCGACCCACAGGCAAAAGACGACTCTTGCTTGAATTACTAATTAAATCCATGACCGTTTTACGGCCTTTATCGTCTTCGGTGGTGGTAAGAAAGTTCTTGGGTTTATTCAGGAGTACGTACTCCATCTTTTCTGGGGTTAGTAGTCGGCCATCAAATTTAACTGAATCACCCGGCATGACCTTGTATCCCATTTCGCTAACCACCTTACCATTAACCTCTACACTACCGGCCGTAATGAAGGTATCCGCCTCTCGTCTCGAACAGATTCCTGCATGAGCAATGTAACGGTTAAGCCGCATGCTTCCATCATCTGCCTTCTTGGGCTCACTAGTCCTGGGCTTCGCAGGACGCTTATTGAAAGGTCGCGAACCTCCTCTTTGTTGACCTTCTCTTTGTTGGCCTTCTCGTTTTGGTCCTTCTGAGGGTCGTTGTTTACCTGATCTCTGACCTCCTGCGTTTTTCTTTGGTTTACGGTTGTTCAATGTGACTCGTTTAGAGCGCAAAAATAAACGCTTTTAATTGATGTAATCGATTCAAATCAAACAATAAAATACTCAGGGTACCTAACAACACCCAAAATTTCAATAACAAGCGCATTTTTAGATAGCTAACACCCATAAAACTGAAAATCAATTCGATAGCTACAAAAACTAGAACTGCCACCGAGGCGCTAAAGTAAAGTTGCATCTGTCCGAGGTCAGCCCGTAGACTTAAACCAAGACCTAAGAAGGCAAGAACAAAAAGCATACCCGCTGTAATGTTTCTGGTTTTTGACTCTCCTAATTGAATGGGTAGCGAATGTAAACCGCTAGAAAGATCTCCCTTCAGGTTGTTCAAATCTTTTAATTGAACGAGTACCCAAAGGAGTAGAAACAAGAAGCTAGCAAAGAGTAAAATACGGGATTCAAAATGCCTGTAATAAAGAAAAAGAGCAACAATAGGGCTAACAGCAAGAAAAGCGCTGAGTACAGACCCCCAAATAAAGAGGGAACGAATTCTATGGGAGTATAGCCAGATGGTCATGATGTATCCGACGAAAAAAAGCGCTGCTAGAAGAGAGACCTTAAGCGCCATTAAAAAGGCAATAAAATTAAGCAGCAAATACCCTCGCATAAGGGAGGATAATGACCATTGGCCGTCAATGACCGTTTTGACCGGACGATTAATAAGGTCTTTGGGATGATCGTAATATTGATTGATTAGATATCCGGCCGTAACAACAAAGAAGCTTGAACCAACGAGTAAGTGAAGCTCTAGATTTTGCAATAGATCAGCGACTGGATAAGTCGATCCGAGAATAAAAATAGCGGATAAATATTGAGCTAAAACTACCAAAAATGCATTTTGGAGTCGAGTAACACTAAAAAACGTAAGGAGATTTCTTTTGACGCTAGGCATACCTAAAAGGTATAAACTACCTCTAATTGATGACCGTCCAGCGCCTTTTTAGTAGCCTCTAAATCTTGAGTGAATCCCAAAAAATAGCCTCCACCGCCAGAGCCGCAAAGTTTAAGGTAATAGGTATCAGTTTCTAACCCCTTCTTCCAAATATCGTGGAAGTTCATAGGGATCATTGGTTTAAAGTGATCGAAGACTACTCCTGATAACTTTCGAAGATCGCTAAAAAGAGAGCGTATATTACCGCTTAAGAAGTGATCAATACACGCATCGGTATATTGAACAAATTGCTCTCTCATGACCTCTTCGAACTGCTTATTCTTGAGATTCTCCATAAAGAGTTGAACCATAGGTGCCGTCTCTCCAGTTATCCCGCTGTCTAACAGAAAAACTGCTCCCTTACCCGCTTGGTTTTGCGAAGGTATTGGAGTAGATTCTACATGATCTTTAGCGTGTATTAAAATAGGTAGACTTAGATAGCTATTGAGCGGATCAAGACCCGATGAAGTCCCATGAAAATGAGATTCCATAATCGCAAATTGTCCTTTGAGTGTAAGCAGTTTGTCTCTAGTTAACGAACCTAAGACCGAAACCTTCTCATCAGCGTATCGGTCATAAATCGCAGCAACAATCGCTCCGCTACTCCCTACCCCATATCCCATAGGAATCGAACTATCGAAATACATACCTTTCTCTAAATCGGCATCTAGTCGTTCAAAATCAAACGAAACATCAAGTCGCTGCTCAGCCACCTGGTTCTTTAGGTAGGCAGCATAACTTTTTAGATGAGAGTTAGAAGAAGAAGCTATTTCAGAGGAGGTATCCTCCTTAAAACGCAAGGCTCCTTTGAACGCATTAAACGGTATCGCAAGGCCTTTAGAATCTTTAATAATCCCGTACTCTCCGAAAAGAAGAATCTTAGCGTAAAATAATGGGCCTTTCATTTTGTTTAAGTTTTTCATCTCAAAGGTAAACAATTATTTCGCTCCAAATCCACATTCATCTAACAAGTACTGTCTGTCTTCGCAAAACGCAGCTAGCTCATTATCAATCAAATCAATAACACGCTTCTTATTTTCAACCGGGTATAAGACATGTACATTTGCGCCAGCGTCCAAGGTAAAACAAACCGGTATGTTGGTCTCTGCTCTAAACGTTCTGATGCGCTGTATAATCGACAACGTACCCGGTTGCATTAGAATATAACTAGGTGTGGAACTAAGCATCATCGCGTGAAGACTAAGCGCCTCTAACTCTACAATTTCGATAAACTGATCGAGCTCACCACCACGCAAGACAGTTAGAAGCTTCGCTAGATGATCATTTGCTTGAGCAAATCGCCTCTTAGCAAAAGGGTGATTGTTCATTAAATTATGACCCACCGTACTACTTACAGACTTCACTCCTTTATGTACTAATAAGATGGCATCTTGATAGGTGTTGAAAATCGGATGCGCCTCAAGAAAAGGAGTTGCAAAAAGATCTGAGCTTTCAGTGATATCTTTATGAAAACCCCAGCTCATAAGAGGTCCTTCAATACTTCGAGCCGCACTTCCCGATCCAAGACGAGCTAGAAAAGAAGCCTTCTTCAAATTCACTTCGCTACCAGAAAGCTTCGCCTCGAGATTGCAAATAGCCATTGCTAAAGCTGCCATTCCGCTAGCTGAAGAAGCTATTCCGCTACTGTGTGGGAAACTATTCGAGGTTTCGATATTCAAGCTATAACCTTTCAAATAAGGACAATAAACTCCTATCCTATCGACAAAAGATTGAATCTTTGGAATAAAACTTGGCTTGGCCTCTCCCTCAAATTTTAAGTTAATTTCAGGAGATTTAGAAGGTTCAAAAAATACCGTAGTGTCGGTAAAAGCCTTACTAAGAGTGAACGAAATCGATGGGTTAGCAGGAATCTGAGGATCGTATTTTCCCCAATACTTTACTAAAGCAATATTGCTCGGCGCACGATGTGTGGCTTTATAAGAAAACTCGTTCTCCTTGAGGTTTGATTTAAATTCTTCGAGCAATTGATCATTCATAACTTCCCCAATAAAGGGCAAAGATAACAGAATGTTATTGTATCTTTTTGGAGTTAAATGGGTTATTAATGAAATCATATATACTGGCCCTCGATCAGGGAACCACCAGCTCAAGAGCGTTAATTATTAACCACCAAGGTGAAGTTGTTGCCATGGCTCAGAAAGAATTCAAGCAATTCTTTCCTCAAAATGGCTGGGTAGAACACGACGCCAATGAAATTTGGGAAAGTCAACTCGAAGTTACTCGAGAAGCCCTTTCCAAAATCAAAGGTGAAGCATCGTCAATAAGCGCTATCGGAATTACTAATCAACGAGAGACTGCTGTAGTTTGGGACAGAAAAACCGGAAAGCCCATCTACCAAGCCATTGTCTGGCAAGATAAACGTACCACCGATGTCTGTGAACATTTAAAAACTGAGGGCAAAGCTGCTTTCATTCAGTCTAAAACCGGGCTCGTTATCGACTCGTATTTCTCTGGAACCAAAATTGCCTGGATACTCGACCATGTACCCGGAGCACGAAAAAGAGCTGAGCAAGGTGAGCTTATGGCTGGTACTATTGACAGTTGGCTTTGTTATAAGTTGAGTAATCATCAGCTTCATATTACTGATCCTTCTAACGCATCACGAACCTTACTCTACAACATTAATACGCTCGACTGGGACAAAGAGTTACTCGAAATTTTCAAAGTACCTCACAATCTTTTACCAATGGTTAAGTCTTCAAGCGAGGTCTATGGACATACTCACAAAGAACTTTTCGGAAAAGAGATTCCTATCGCGGGGATTGCAGGAGATCAACAAGCTGCACTGTTCGGACAACAATGCACCGAGGTAGGTATGGTAAAAAACACCTATGGTACAGGTTGTTTCATGCTGATGAATGTCGGTGACAAACCAGTCTTCTCAAATGCTAATCTACTGAGTACAGTAGCTTGGCAAATCGGCGATCAGGTCACCTACGCACTTGAGGGTAGTGTCTTTATGGCTGGCGCCATCGTTCAATGGCTTAGAGATAGTCTAGGGTTTATAGAAGCCTCTTCTGAGGTGGAGGCACTTGCGGCAAGCGTGCCAGATAGTTCGGGAGTTTATTTTGTGCCTGCTTTCGTTGGACTTGGAGCACCTTATTGGGATGCTTATGCTAGAGGTCAAATCACCGGACTGACTAGAGGGACCACAAAAGCCCATATCTCTAGAGCCGCATTAGATGCAATTGCCTATCAAACATTAGATATCTTAGAGGCCATGCAAAAAGATGCAAAGACCTCAATTCAAGTACTTAAGGTAGACGGAGGTGCTTCAAATAACAATCTTCTAATGCAGTTCCAAGCAGATATTTTACAAAGTCAAGTGCTTCGACCGAAGCAAGTAGAGACTACTGCTATGGGTGCAGCCTTCCTTGCAGGTCTTGCTGTAAATTTCTGGACTTCCACTCAAGAGATTAATAGCATCTCAGAGGAAGATCGAAGATTTATTCCAGAACCACTAAACTCAAAAATTACTAACGGAATTAAGGGTTGGCACGAGGCGGTGTCAACTTGTCTAACCAAATAACTATGAATATCGTTTTCGCAGAATTTATCGGAACCTTTTTAATGATGCTTCTAGGTCTAGGAGTCAATGCAAACGTGGCACTTAAAGGAACGAAAGGATCCTATAGCAGTGCTAGTGCATGGGTGCTCATCTGCGCGGGATGGGCCTTTGCAGTCTACATCGGCGTAGTGGTTGCTGGACCAATAAGTGGTGCTCACCTCAACCCAGCGGTTAGCTCGGCGCTTCTTGTTCAGGGATCGTTGTCTCTAGCTGATTTTGTTTTATTTGTTCCTGCGCAATTTGCAGGTGCTATGCTCGCAGCATTAGCTGTATGGTTCATGTACCGAGATCACTTTGAGGCAACCGAATGTCTTGAAACCAGACGCGGGGTATTTTGCACTGCACCTGAAGTGTACAGCATAAGTCGAAACTTTTTCAGTGAATTTATTGGCGCCTTCGTACTGCTTTTTGCCATTTTCCACATTACCGATCCTGAAGTGCTAGAAACCGGTCAAAAGTTAGGAATGGGCTCCTTAGGGGCACTTCCGGTAGCGATATTCGTTTGGGGAATAGGTCTAAGTCTAGGAGGCACAACCGGATACGCCATTAACCCAGCAAGAGATTTAGGGCCTAGACTAACACACGCATTACTACCTATGCAGAAAAAGGCTGATGGAAACTGGACTTACGCTTGGATACCTGTAGTTGCTCCAATTGCAGGAGGAATTTTTGCAGCACTACTGCACCAGTATCTTAGTTAATTAAAGTGCTCTATCGGGATAATTACAGAAAATTCCATCCACGCCCATCGCTTTCATCTGGGCGATATCTTCTACTTCGTTAACAGTGTAGGTATAAACCTTGAAGCCTTTCTCATGAATTATTTCAACCGCTTCTTGAGTAAGATTTTTATACCAAGGATTAACAGCTATAGCTCCCAACTTTTCAGCCATTGGGATAGCCTCTACAGGGTCACCTTCAGTAAGTACCGCAATAGCCACTTCTGGATTTAGTTCTCGCATTTTTTCTAGTTCATCCCACCGAAATGATGAAATCACGAATTGATCTAAACTCCAGCCTTGATGTAAACTATAGTATTCAATGATTTGATTGACTTTGGCTGCAGTATTAGCCCCCTTAAGCTCGATGTTTAGAGAAATTCGACCATCTACGGCTTTAAGTACATCTTGAAGTTTAGGTATTTTATGTCCGCCTTGAAGGGTTAAGGCCAGCACTTCAGGCATATATAGATCTTCTATTTCGCCTGCACCGTTCGTCAAATCATCCACGCGATCGTCATGGAAAACAACAACCTCTCCAGAGCGAATACGAAAGACATCTATCTCTACCATAGACACTCCTAAATCAATCGCTTTTTCGACCGATGCAATAGTATTTTCAGTAACATAACCCATTGCTCCGCGATGCCCAATGACTAAAAAATCGTCCGAAGTACCCATTTGACAAGAACTTAGAATAATTGCAATAGTAACTAAAATGATTTTTCTCATGACTTTCATTATAATTGGTGAATATACTTTTCTTCAGGTTGTAATTCGATTCGCTCACCCTTAATTCGGATACTCATAGGTAGTTCAGCAGATCGTAGTGTGAATGAAGCCACATCCTTAGACACTTCAACCTCAATAGTTCTTGATCTAAAAGTGATTGAAAACTTATAACTATCCCACTCCTGAGGAATCTGAGGATTAAAATGAAGTTTATCTTCAATCAATCGAAGCCCTGCAAAACCCTCAATGATACTTAGCCATGTCCCCGCCATAGAGGTGATATGCAACCCCTGATGAACCTCCTTATTGTAATCATCAAGATCAAGTCTTGAAGTTCTGAGGTACAACTGATACGCCTGATCCATTCGGCCAAGTTTAGCGGCCTGAATACTATGAATGCATGGAGAAAGTGAGGATTCGTGAACCGTTAAAGGTTCGTAGAAATCAAAGTGCTTCTCTAATTGTTCTACCGAAAAATGATCTTCAAAGAAATAAAATCCTTGAAGAACATCGGCTTGTTTGATATACGGAGACCTTAAAATACGGTCCCAGGACCACTTTTGATTGATCGGACGATCACTTAGCCCTAATTCGTTAACTGGTTTTAAAACCTTGTCTAAGAATCCATCTTGTTGTAAAAACACCTCTTTAGATTCACTGTAAGGAAAGTACATATTTTCTGCAATCTCCTCCCACTTTGAAAGCTCGTTGGTTGTGAGCTTAGTCACTCCGATAATTCGTTGATAATCTTCTAGATATCCATCTTGAACTTTCTCTACTTGTCTCTTGGTATATTGCAAACACCACTTAGCAATATAATTGGTATACCAGTTATTATTGACATTATTTTCGTATTCGTTAGGCCCTGTCACTCCGAGCATTACATAAGCCTTCTTATCTTCTGAGTAGTTTACGCGTTGCTTCCAAAATCTCGCGATCGCAATCAGTACCTCAAGCCCCATTTCTGGGATGTAACTATAATCTCCTGTGAATCTTACATAGTTAAAGATCGCAAAGGCAATCGCTCCATTTCTATGGATTTCTTCGAACGTGATTTCCCATTCGTTGTGACACTCCTCCCCGTTCATGGTTACCATCGGATACAAAGCTGCTCCACCCGTAAACCCTAACATCTTGGCATTAGCAATTGCCTTGTCAAGTTGTCGATATCGATAGGCAAGAAGATTTCTAGCCACCTCTTCACTCTTGGTCACCATGTAAAAAGGCAAACAATAAGCTTCAGTATCCCAATAGGTACTTCCACCGTACTTTTCACCTGTAAATCCTTTAGGACCTATATTTAAATCAGGATCATTACCAAGGTATGTCTGGTTTAAATGAAAGATATTATAACGAATACCTTGCTGTGCTTTGACGTCTCCTTTAATCTCAATGTCTGAACGCTTCCAGATTTCAGCCCATGCTGACTTTTGAAGATCAAGAAGTCCTGTAAAACCAAAACCACTTGCCTTATCGAGGGCTTCATTAGCTGCGGTAACCAAGTTTTCTTTAGCGTGATATCTAGAAACCGTGTACCCACCAAACTTCGTTAACCTCGCCGTTTGACCAGAATTCACTCGGGTAACATAATGAATCGACACCTTCGAATCTGAACATTCCTCACCCGCCGGCTTGATAGCACGCTGATCAATTTCTAAGTTCGACTGCATGAAGGTGCAAGTGTAGAACTTCGTCTTATTAGTGTGTGCCTCGATGAAGGCGCGATTTCCTTTTTGAGTTACATCAGTTGTCGACCAGAAGGCATCATCCCAATTACTGTCTCTATTCTTAATACCGCTATCGATATAGGGCCGAATCTCTAAATCAATTCCATCCTTAAGTGGCGTAATTTCATAAGAAATAGCCCCAACTTCATCTAAAGCAAGACTTAGAAAGCGTGTTGATTTTACTTGAACATGGGCCCCATTGTTTAAAATGACCTCAAAGGTTCTGCAATACCAGCCCTCTTTCATATTCAACTCACGGCGAAAATTCAAAACTTCAGCGGCAGCCGCAATATCAAGCTCTTCGCCTGAAATCAACACTTCAATACCGATCCAATTCGGAGCATTCAAAACCTTTGCAAAATATTCTGGGTATCCATTCTTCCACCATCCTACTTTGGTCTTGTCTGGGTAGTAAACCCCCGCTATATAACTCCCTTGAAACGTGTCTTTGCTGTAATTCTCTTCGAAATTGGCACGTTGGCCCATCGCACCATTACCCAGGCTAAAAAGACTCTCTGCAGAAACTACGGTTTCAGGGCTGTACTTGGATTCTATAATCGACCACTCATTGGCCTCTACTAAGCTTTGGTTCATCTATTATCTATCAATTAATTGATCTAAAAATGGAAGTGTTAACTCGGTAAAATCTTTAAAAACATGTTTGGCATGCTGCAGTGTCTCGGTGTCTCCAACACCAATACTATACATACCGGCTCGATTGGCCGCCTCAACTCCAGCAATGGCATCTTCAAAAACCACTGAATACTCCGGTGAGACATTCAATCCGCTTGCAGCTTTAATAAAAACTTCTGGATCTGGTTTCGCTTTAGAAACCTTGTTACCATCTATAATTACTTCAAAATAAGGGGTAAGCCCAACACGATCGAGAATTAAAGTGGCGTTTTTACTCGCAGAGCCCAAAGCTATCCCTTGATCTCTGACTTTGAGGTGATCTAAAACTTTTTTGACGTCTACGAGAATTTCATCCTCAGTCATGTCTTGAATGAGGTTCAAATAATCTTCGTTTTTTTCGTGCATCCACTGAATAAAATCAGATTCTGAGGCACTGACTCCTCCACTTTGCAGTAGTAATTCGAGACTCTTTTGACGGCTTACTCCTTTGAATTTCTCGTTTTCTGTTTCATCGAAAAAGATCCCTAAGCGATCGGCTAATTTTTTCCACGCCAAATAGTGGTATTTGGCGGTATCTACAATTACACCGTCAAGATCAAAGATGAAAGCGTTACGACCACTTCTCATACCTTTGTTTTTATCGGGACAAATGTAATCAAGATAAAGCTATTCGACCTACCTAAAATAATACCACAAGAATAGAACCACTAGAATAATTGCTATGGTTAGGTAGCGTTCAATAGGCTGCGTTTTTTGCTCTGCAGAGGCAACTGTCCCCCGCTCGTAAACTAAACCTACTTCAACTTCTTTGGCGGTAGATGCGTTCGAAAGACTGACTAGTACCATTACGGCAATACTAACTACAAAAAGGAAAATTGCATAATGTAAGAAGTTCATCGTAACCAGGGTGTTAATCATTCCTCCTTCAGCTAACTGTAAACCACCTTCTTGAGTCATGTATTCTAAAACTAGACGAGCCATTCCCAAAAAGAAACCCGTCCAAAGTGCTGCAACTGCACCCTTAGCATTAATCTTCTTGTAGAAAATACCTAATAAGAAGGCCGCCGCGATTGGAGGTGAAACATAGGCCTGTACACTCTGTAGATATCTGTAGATTCCTCCACCCTCAGTCAGTTTTTTCATAAAAGGGATCCAGGCTAAACCTACAATCACAAGAATTACAGTAGCAATTCGACCTACCATTACCAATTGTTTCTCACTTGCCTCTGGCTTCCATTGCTTATAGAAGTCAAAAGTAAAAAGTGTTGAGGTACTGTTAAATACAGAAGACAACGAACTCATAAGCGCCGCTAGGAACCCTGCCACAACAAGACCTCTAAAACCAACAGGGAGCACTCTTAAAATCAGTGCAGGCAATGCAGCATCTGTAGTTGTGCGAACCTCTCCAGTAATTGGGTTGGTAACTGTAAATAAATCTGGATACGAGGTCACTGAAAGTGCGTATGCAATGATACCAGGGAAGATGAAAATAAATAAAGGAAGTAGCTTTAATAAAGAACCAAAAATGGTTCCTTTTCTCGCCGTTGATATGTCCTTAGCAGACAGTACACGTTGAACAATAAATTGATCAGTACACCAGTACCAAATACCTAAAATAGGAGCTCCTAATAGCACACCTGTCCAAGGATACTCCTTATTTCTCCATAAACTCATAAACGTATCGGCATCTGGCGAATTCGCCTGTATCGCAGCGGTCACCTCTGACCACCCGCCGATAGCTTCTAACCCGAAATAGGTCGCTGCTAAACCACCCAAAATAAAGATGATCGCCTGAGCCATATCTGTATAGATAACCGCCTTAAGACCTCCAAAAACGGTATATAGACCTGTTGCAATTACTGTAATCAATGCACCTGTCCAGAATGGAATACCCAACAACACTTCAAACACTAATGCCCCTGCGAAAATGGTGAATGAAATTTTGGTGAGAACGTAGGAAACGATAGAAACTACCGAAAGGTAAGTCCTTGCACCTTTGTTGTATCGACGCTCCAAAAATTCAGGCATAGTAAACACTCCACTCCTGATGTAGAATGGAACAAACACCCATCCTAAAAGGAGTAAAATCAAAGAAGCTAAAATTTCAAACTGAGCCTCAGGAAAGGCTCCTCTTGCTCCTGAACCAGAAAGCCCGATAAGGTGTTCAGAACCAATATTACTCGCAAAAAGTGAGGCTCCAATTGCAAACCAGCCCAAATCTCGCCCTCCTAGAAAATAACTAGAGGCATCAGCTCCCGCCTTTTCTTTTTTGGTGACAAACCAAGCAATTCCAAAAATCAGTAAGAAATAAGCAGCGATTACAGTGAAATCTATAGCTCCTAGGGTTTCCATAAAGTTGTCATTATGATTAGTAACTTTGCAATTTAGACCTTTTTTAGAATTAACACTGAGTGTTGTGATAAAGCAATTGTTTTTTGTCGGATTTGTAATTCTGAGCTTGAATCTTCAGGCTCAAATCGGCGATTTGCCAAAGGCTAGACCTATCATTAAAGGACAAAATCCTAATCTAGGCGTTAAAAATGACTCGAAAGGAACGCTGCTCAGAATGCCTTCTGTACTTGATAGTAGCCTCACAAAACCAAAATCAGGACCTCAACTCATCGATCAATCAAACCTTAAAGATGCAGGGTTTGATTTAGTCATTGATCCTAAGATCGCACTGGCAGAAAATGCCAATACCAATCTCGCTAGAGGAGACATGTATCTCGGAGATATTAAAACCTCTGCAGACAATATAGGGATAGCTATAAGAGATCACGGAGAAATTGACGGGGATCGCGTACTCATTCTCGTCAATGAAGTCATCGTTGAATACAACGCCTTACTAAGTGGACGTTTTCAAAAACTCAATGTAGCATTAAAGGAAGGCTTTAACACCATCGAATTCAGAGCTCTTAATCAAGGATACGCTGGCCTAAACACTGCCCAATTATTGGTTTTGGATGACAAAGGTGAAGCGATTAAAAATCAAAGTTGGTATCTAGCCACCGGTTCTACGGCGAAAATTATCGTTGTAAAGACACCAACCCTAGAAGACTAGTAACGTTCGCCAGGGTGGTAGGTTTCTATTGCTCTTCGTAGCACCTCTTCTTTGTAAAAAGGAACCTTCTTAAAAGCGCCATTGATATAAAGTGATGTCTGATCATCGAAATGATTAGAGTTCGGATCACCACTCTGTCCACCTGCCAGTAGACTGTACGCCTCAACTTTATCACCGAATTCTACAACTGCCACAAAACTATTACCACGGGTACCGTATATCTTTTTAGTATTATTATAATAACGCGCACCGTAGGCCGCCAGTGCACCCCAGCGACCACTGGCATGCGGAATAGCGATACTTGGCAAAGAATCACTGAAAGCTTGAAAAATAGAGCCATCAATCCTTTGATATCTATTTACCTCACCCCATGCAATAAGCGGCGTGCCAAAGTCGGTAATCATCTGTTCTGCAGTGGCCTTCAACAGAGCTAATTTCTTTTTAGGATCACTTTCACTACTTCCCCAAAAGGTCAAGTGTTCCAATTCGCTGTATCCATTAGGGCGTTTAATTTCTCTTAGAAGTCGGGTGCCATAGAAATGCGCAATACTCATGGCTTTGCTGTCTAGATTTGTTTTGAAATCCCAAGAGCGTAACTCTTCGATAATCTGAGAGAGTTCTGGGTCTGGAAAACGATCGTAAGCATCAATAAGACCCGGAATTAGCACTTCAAAAGCAGGTAAACTCGGATCATAAGCGAGCTGAATCAACGATTGCAAATCGTGTTTTTGTTCCTTAGCGAGCAGCCGGATTGCATGAATGCCTCTGAAATTCTCGGGGGCTGTACTCATATAATACGGATAGTCTTCAGGTTTTGGGCTATCGTCCCCTGCTAATGTAAATGGGGTAGAGTTGCAGTTTTGCAACCATCCGGTCGAAGGATTTAAGAGCGTGATATGCTCGCTTACTTCATGAAGCCCTTGCCAATCAGTTTCTGGGTTAGTACCATCTACGGGTTGTGCATAATCGAATCGCGTATTACGTTTCGGAATAAAATTCCCATGCCAATAGGCAATATTACCCTCTGCATCAGCATAGACCGTATTGTTAGAAGAGTTCGTTTTCAAGTTCATCATCTTACTAAAGCCTTCATATCCGTTTTGCTTGGTTCGAATAAACGACTGTTCTAGTGCACGAGCCGGCGACCACATCATCGCCGTTGATACCCACTTATCGTCTAACTGATGAGTGACTGGGCCATGATGGGTGCGATAAAGGGTATAGGTCTCTTCAACTAGGCTGCCATCTTCTGACCTAACTTTTAAAGTGGTGTCAAAGGATTTTATAGGTCTCCACTGGGTTCCGTATCGATATTCAAGACCGTTTGAGGTCTTGCGAACCTCTTCTATAAATTCATCGATGACGTCGGTGTAGGTTGAGGTATGCATCCATCCGGTCTTCTCATTGAAACCTTGATAGATGAAAAATTGACCCCATGTCACAGCACCATAGGCATTCAAGCCTTCTTCACTAACCACATGCATCTCTCCTCTAAAAAAGAACGAGGTGTGAGGATTGATAAGCAGCATAGCATTACCCGATTTCGTTTTATGGGAATTAAGTGCGATTCCATTGGATCCTGCAGGTTCTAAAAGTGCAACTTCTGCCGCAATAGCCTCAGATTCGATTAAATTAATGGGTCGTTGATCACCATAGAAAGCTTTGATCTTACGCGTCGAAACCCTCTCAATATCTCCCCCGATAGATCCTTCGCTAAAGTAGTAGGGCATCCAGGGCTCGAAATGCTTGATCACTCGTGGTTCAACCTCTGGATGAGTCTCTAAATAATAATTCACACCATCCGCAAAAGCAACACAAAGTTCTTTGAGCCAATCAGGACTTTCCTGATAGGCAGCTTTGGCTTCATCTTCAGTCATGAACAGCTGAGCTCGAAGGTCGCTATATAAGGCCGATGAACCTTCAGCTTCGGCAAGTCTTCCTGTTGCCCAAATATAATTTTGTTCGACTCGATTAAAATCATCCTCGCACTGGGCATACAGCATTCCAAAAACAGCATCTGCATCGGTCTCTGCGTAAATATGGGGTACACCAAAATCATCTCGAATAATCTCTACACGTTCAGCCCGAGCCTCGAGTCTTGAAAGTTCTTCAGAACCGGTACATGCCGATAGCACCAAAAAGAATAGTAATAACCCTATTTGCTTCATTTGAATTCAATTTTAATACTTGTTCAAGATACTGCATTTTGACTGCAGTGATGCACCTTATCTTTGCGGATATGAGCGAGACACGTAGCAGTTTAAGGAAAGCCTTCAGAACAATAATTAGGCCTAGAATTCATTTAGTATTCACAGGCCTTGGCCTTATCGTAATCAGTAAGGGAGCTTCATTTGTAGCTCCTTTAGCCATGAAAACCTTTGTCGATGAGCTCATTCCCAAACAAGATTTAGAAGGGATTAAAACCCTGGTAATGGTGGTATTAATCGCCCTTGTTCTGCAAGCCACAACAAGTTTTTTATTAACTCGATTAGTCAGCGTGGCGGCACAGTACCTTATTACTGAGTTGCGTATTCAAGTACAGCAAAAACTACTATCTCTCCCCGTTCGCTTTTTTGAAAATACTCAAACAGGAGCACTGGTTTCTAGAGTGATGAAAGATGTAGAAGGGGTTAAAAGCCTCGTAGGAACTGGGCTTGTTCAATTGATTGGTGGATTATTTACTGCTGCGGTGGCATTCCTATTTCTTATCCGCCTGAGCCTTCCGATGACTCTTTTTAGTTTAGCTCCTCTAGCACTTTTTGCACTTATTGCATTTAAGGCCTTTACAACGGTACGACCTATCTTCAGAGAGAGAGGTAAAATAGAGGCAGAGGTAAAAGGGCGGCTAAATGAGACTTTCTCGGGGATTCGAATGATCAAAGGCTTTTCGGCAGAATCAAGAGAGAAATCGAGATTCGAAAAGGGAGCTACTACACTTTTCGAAAATATTAAAAAGTCGATGATCTACATGGCGCTGATTAGCAGTGGGTCTATACTGCTCGCCGGGGTCGCCACTACACTAGTTACCGGCCTCGGAGGTTACTACATTATCGAGGGTTCATTAAGTCTTGGTGAGTTTTTACAATTTACCTTCTTGTTAGGTTTACTAATCAGTCCAATATTTCAGTTAACTAGTGTAGGTACTGAAATCACTGACGCCCTAGCGGGTCTTGATCGTACCGAAGAGTTATTTGAAAAGATCTCCGAATTTGAAAAACATCAGGGAGCTGAGTTAAATGGAGGTTTTCAGTCGCTAGCTTTTGACAAGGTGTGTTTTAGTTATAACGAAGGTCGTAAAGTATTAAACAATATTAGTTTCGAATTAAAAGCCGGGCAAACCATAGCTCTTGTAGGAAGTTCGGGAGCAGGAAAATCTACGTTAGCTAATCTAGCAGCTCGATTTCTTGAACCCGATTCAGGACAACTTATAATCAACGGGCAATTCGCCAATGAAATAGATCTTGCCTCGTACCGCAAGCAGCTAGGGGTGGTTCTTCAAGATGATTTTCTTTTCGATGGAACGATCAGAGAAAACGTACTCTACGGTAATCCAGAATGCAGTGAGGAAGAACTTAATTCAGCATTAGATGCTGCCTATATAAGCGAATTCGTAGCTGACTTAGAAAAAGGTATTGAAACCGTTATCGGTGAGAGAGGAATTAAACTCTCTGGGGGGCAAAGACAGCGATTAGCGATAGCCAGGGCGCTAGTGGCAAATCCTAGGTTATTAATTCTCGATGAAGCCACCTCGAATTTAGATGCTGAAAGCGAACACTACATTCAACTTGGTCTCGAGAATCTAACTCGCAATAGAGCCACACTAGTGATTGCCCACCGACTCAGCACTATACAGAATGCAGATGTGATTATCGTCTTAGAAAAAGGTGAAATTGTAGAACAGGGAACACACAAAGAGCTGTTTGAAAAGCAAGGTAGATACCACAGTCTGTATACAAGACAAGCTCGCATTTAATAGCCTTCATTAAGATTCTGGAGCCATCTGAATGACTAAACCTTTTAGCTCCTCAATAATGGGAATTTGACAACCCAGACGACTGTTATCTTTAACGTGAAAGGCTTCTGATAGCATAGCCTCTTCCTCATCAGAAATTGGGCTGAGTTCATGTGAGGATTCTATGTAGCATTGACACGAGGCGCACATTGCCATTCCCCCGCAAATACCAACAGTGCCTTCTGGCTCAATCTCGTAGGAGCGTACTACCTCCATGAGATTCATATTCATATCTGTCGGAGCTTGCAATTCATGCTTCACGCCTTTTCGATCGATGACTGTTATTGCAACCTCATTCATGATTAGTCGATTGTTTTAACAACGGCTTTAGGCGCTTCTTTTTTAGAGCCATCAAAACCGGTAACACCTCCTACCGTAGTGTATTTCATCACATAGCGCTTCTCTGGGTAAATTCGAGCATAAGCACTTTGACACATTAAAGTTGCCTCATGAAAACCGCAAAGAATCAATTTCAATTTACCTGGATAGGTGTTTACATCACCAATAGCATATACACCCGGTATATTCGTTTGATAATCTAGAGTGTGATCTACCTTAATGGCGTTCTTCTCAATCTCCAATCCCCAATCAGATAAGGGGCCTAATTTTGGAGAAAGACCAAACAGTGGAATAAAAGCATCTACAGCCACCTCTTTGGTTAAATCAGTTTGATGATTATGGATCACTAAAGACTGTAGTGAATCTCCTCCTTTTATTTCAACCACCTCAGCGGGTGTATTTAGTAGAATTTTTCCCTTATTCTTGAGTTCTTGAACTTTCTCAACAGAATCTAAGGCACCTCTAAACTCGTTGCGACGATGAGCCAAATGCACCTCACTGGCAATGTCACTTAAAAAAATAGACCAATCTAGGGCCGAATCTCCTCCTCCCGCAATCAAAACTTTTTTGCCGCGATATTGCTCTGGATCTTTAACCATGTAAGCAACTCCGCGATCCTCGAACTTCTCTATACCAGAAATTTCAGGTTTTCTTGGCTCGAAACTTCCAAGACCCCCCGCGATAGCAACTACTTTTGATTTGTGCTTTGTTCCCTTGTTAGTGGTGACAATAAAATAATCATCCTCGGTACGTTCTAAGGTCTCTGCTCTTTCACCAAGAGTAAATCCAGGTTGAAAGGGTTCGATTTGCTTCATTAAATTATCAACCAATTCACCGGCTAGCACCTCAGGATACCCAGGAATATCGTAAATCGGTTTTTTAGGATATAACTCGGCTAGTTGACCGCCAGGTTGTGGCAGGGCATCGACTAAATGACATTTAAGCTGTAATAATCCTGCTTCGAAAACGGTAAAAAGGCCTGTAGGTCCCGCTCCTATGATTAGGATATCGGTTGTAATCATGGTTTTTATTCTAGGCGATATTAATAACCTCCTCAATTTGAGGAGCAAATTTTTTGATAGTCATCTCAACCCCACTTTTAAGGGTCATCTGATTGATTGAACAACCCACGCAATTTCCTTCTAATCGAACCTTAACTGAGGTTCCGTTATCTATAGAAACCAGAGAAATATCTCCTCCATCGCTTTGTAGAAAGGGTCGAATTTCAGCAAGAGCAGCTTCAACCTTCTCTTTTAATTCATTTGCTATCATCAGCGTTTTGGTTTAACGGCAGAACATCCTGCCATGGTTGTAATTCGTATTGCCTCCGTAGGCGGGAGTTTTTCGTTTCTTCTTACCAATTCTGAAACTACTTCTTTGGTTAAAGATTCGAAAGCTTCTGATACTGGTGTATGATCTTGCAGGGCAGCTGGTCGACCAACATCTCCAGCTTCTCGAACGCTTTGAACCAGTGGGATTTCTCCCAAAAGAGCCACGCCCATTCGTTCGGCCAAATGCTTCCCACCTCCCTCACCAAATATAAAGTATTTGTTCTCAGGTAATTCTGCTGGGGTAAAGTAAGACATGTTCTCTATAATACCGAGTACCGGTACCTGAATGGCGTCTTGGGCAAACATTGCAATCCCTTTACGAGCATCAGCTAAAGCCACTTCTTGAGGAGTACTCACTACTACGGCTCCAGTAATTGGTAATGACTGCATGATACTCAAGTGAATATCCCCAGTACCTGGAGGCAGATCGACAATTAAAAAATCTAACTCACCCCAGTGCGCATCAAAGATCATCTGGTTAAGTGCTTTAGCAGCCATGGGCCCTCTCCAAATTACAGCCTGGTCTTTTTCGGTAAAGAACCCGATAGAGAGAAGCTTCACCCCATAGTTAGAAACAGGCTTCATTTTAGATTTTCCCTCAACATCAATGGCTAACGGCTTCTCATTTTCAACATCAAACATCAATGGCTGAGAAGGGCCATAGATATCGGCATCTAAAAGGCCCACTTCAAATCCCATTTTAGCCAATGAAACGGCAAGATTTGCAGTAACGGTAGACTTACCAACACCACCTTTACCAGAGGCAACGGCGATAATGTTTTTTATACCTGGTATTGGCTTTCCTTTGATCAGATTTGAACTCTGTACTTTCTCGGGAGCCTCAACCGTTAGATTTACTTTGATTTTAGCTTTAGGATGCACTTCGGCGTGAATCACTTGTAGAATAGAAACTTCAGTCTTCTTTTTTGCTTGTAGGCTAGGATTGTTAATCGTCACATCGACTACAACCTCATCCCCAAATACTTGCACATTCTTTATCGCTCCACTTTCAACTAGGTTTTGACCTTCTCCAGGCGCACTAATAGTACTTAAAGCTTTAAGAATTTCACTCTTTGTCATAGATCTCCTTTTCTACCACAAAGATACGCAGATAACAAAGGTTAGAAAAGCATTTCTGCCGGATCCCAAAAAAGTCGATCAAAGTCAACTACACAATCATCTGAGATTTCAACTCCTTCATTTTCAAGTAATTGCTGCATAAGATTAGTGCCAGGAAAATGATGTTTCCCTGTAAGCATTCCCATGCGATTCACCACTCGATGAGCTGGTACATCCTTGTCGTGAGATAAATTCATTGCGTATCCGACCATTCGGGCTCCGCCCCTTCGGCCAAGATAATTGGCGATTGCGCCATATGAAGTGACTCTTCCTTCAGGAATTTGTCGGGTGACTTCATATACGCGCTCATAAAAATCACTACTACTCATAATTCAACCATAAACGAATAAAAGTGAATACTACAAGCAACAACATCAGGCCTGCGATGATTCGATTCGAGCGTTTTTCGAAGCGCTGCTCATCAAAAGAAATTTTAGCAAACCCATAAGCGTAACCATAGAGAATTGCGAAGGTTCCTGATAGCGCTGCAGTAGCAAAAACCAGTGTTTCAGAGGTCGCTAGACGTGCAATTTTAGAACTTCGAAGCGCGGCATGTAGACCTGCGTAAAAAGGAAGGGTAAGTACATTGAGTAACGCTAAGCTGATTCCCTTCAAAAAAGAATTAGAGGAAGAAGGTGCAAGTTCTGTTAAGTCGCGATTTGACTTTTTCCAGAAATAGAAAAAGAGAACTATGAAAATCAAAAGAGCTCCGACTAAAATATGGTTGATCGTTTCTGGATGTTCGAAAAGATATTTTGAAAACGCAGCAGCACCTAGGGCCTCAATGAAGATGACCAGAGAACAAGCTAAAGAGAAATAAATACCAAATTTCTTACCTCTTTCCACAGAGATTTTGGCGGCATTCATATTAAGTAAACCGGGAGGCAAGGTAGCTACGGCAGCGGCTAAAAAAGTCAGAGCAAAAAGAGTGATATAGTGCAACCTCCTTTAGTGTTAGTTAGATTTTAAATGAAACATACGTTATCGGCTTACCCACTTGTAGATACTGGCTCTCATAAAAAGTTTGAACCTCAGTAACTACTGAAGGACTACCCGACTGTCGATAAACATCGTCGTTCGAATATACAATTTCTTTGCCTAGGCCATGCA
>PZPI01000001.1:38089-40276 GCA_003045935.1 Bacteroidota bacterium
ACATTCTCAAAAGAATCATTATCTCTAAAGCGTTTTAGTTTATTTTTACTACCCAAGGTTTATCTGTTTTAAGCCTACAAAGCTAACCCAATATCGCCCTAAACCCAATGAAAAAAAAGACGATAGTGGTAGCGCCTCTTAATTGGGGGCTCGGGCATTCAACCCGATGCATTCCGATTATTAAAGCTTTATTGGAGCGAGACTATGAAGTAGTCTTGGCCTCTGATGGTGTAGCTTTAGGCCTACTCACCAAGGAATTTCCAGAACTAGCGAGTTTCGAACTACCCTCTTACCATATTACCTACGCTTCTGACGGACGATTTTTCAAACTCAAAATGATTTTAGACTCCCCTAAAATTTTAGGGGCTATGCGTAAAGAGAGAAAGGCCATTGAAAAAATAGCAAAACTGGTAAGTGCCGATGGTATCATCTCAGATAATCGATTAGGGATTTATGTAAACGGTATCCCTAATGTGTTTATCACCCATCAGCTACGCGTACTTTCAGGAAGTACGACTCAAATTAGCTCGGCGATGCATCAGCAAATATTTAAAAAATATGATGCAGTGTGGGTGCCAGATTTTGAAGAAGAGAATAACTTAACCGGTGAACTCGGGCACCTTGACAAAAAGCCGCAAAACCTGAAATACATGGGGCCACTGAGTAGATTTGAGAAAAAGTCGGTAGAGAAAGCTTATGATTTAATGGTACTCTTATCAGGCCCAGAACCCCAACGCACCCTACTTGAAGATCGATTAACAGAAGAGTTACAAACTTTTAATGGTAATATTCTTATGGTTCGCGGAGTCATTGAAAAAGAGCAAACAAAAGAAGAAATGGCTCGTGATTCAGGAACGATGCTCAAGATTAATTTCATGAGATCTGAAGAGCTTTCACAAAGTGTTCAAGCCAGTGATTTTATTTTGTGTAGATCGGGTTATACTACTGTTATGGATTTGGCTAAACTGGGAAAGAAAGCTTTTTTTATTCCTACACCCGGTCAATACGAACAGGTTCATATCGCCGAAAGACTTGACAAATTAGGGGTTGTTCCTAGCTGTACCCAAGAAGAATTTAGTCTTAATCAACTTGAGCGTATTTCGAGCTATTCAGGGCTTGAAGCCTTTAGTTCAGGGGTTAATTTCGACGAACTATTTTCGGTTTTTTGAAGCGTAAAAGAGAATTCTGACCCAACACCTGGTTCACTCTCAACATAGATTCGCTCGCCATGAGCTTCTACGATATGCTTTACAATAGAAAGGCCTAAACCAGAGCCCCCTTCTTTTCTTGATCCACTCTTGTCGACTCGATAAAACCGTTCAAAGAGTCGTGGTAAGTGCTCTTTGGCAATTCCGTCTCCGTTATCGGTGACTCTTACGATTAGTTTATCCTCTGTCAACTCTTCGATGGTAACCTCTGTAGTACCTCCTTGATGCCCATACTTAATAGAGTTCTCAATGAGATTACTTAAAACATGTTCTAGTTTCTCTGCATCACCATTCACCCAAACCGGATGCTCATAAACCCTATCAAAAAATAACGTAATATCTTTCTTCGCAGCCTTCATTTCAAGCATCTCAAAAACACTTTCGATGAGCTCAACAATATCCATAGGCTGCATGTAAAGCTTCTGCGATCCAGATTCTAGTCTGGTAATGGTGTCTAGATCTTTAACAATATAAAGGAGCCGATCTACACTCTTATTGGCTCGTTCAAGGTATTTTTTGCGCACTTTTTTATCCTGCATAGCACCATCTAAGAGCGTCAGGATATAGCCTTGAATGGTAAATAAAGGGGTTTTCATTTCATGAGCCACATTACCCAAAAAATCCTTTCGATACTCCTCCCGAATCTTAAGCGTCTCAATTTCTATTTTCTTTCCTCGAGCAAACTTTTCAATATCAGAGGTTAACGACTCTAAATCGGTAGAAACACCACTGCCTGTAAATCGAATACCTTCTAACAATGAAACCTCAGAATAAACTTCCTTGATAAGTTTTAAAACATAGTTCTCAATGCCTACACGGAGAATCAAAAAACTCGAGATTAATGACAGAATAAAAAACGCAACAATAATTAACGGCTCTGACAGGCCTAAAATGTAAAGCAGGGAAGTGACGAAAACCGTTACAACGAGTGAGACATACAGTGCATATCTCAGAACAAAAGGATTCGCATTTTTAAAAT
>PZPI01000049.1 GCA_003045935.1 Bacteroidota bacterium
AGACTATCTTTAAGTACGTTGGTCACCCCACTACTGAGACTGCTGAGTGTATCAAAAAAACGATGCTTTTGATCCTTAACAAAATGCCCATATGCGATCTCAATTAATACTAAGACCACAAAAGCAGGTATCGCATACAATAAGGCGCTAGCATATGCATTCATCGCATTAAAAATACTAAAATTTGAAGCGAAGCCATCTTATTTTAGAGCCTTACCTTTACCATGTAAATTATCGGGTTTATGAAATCATTTTGTGTCAAAGATGAGACCGCCCCTTTGAAGGCGGTAATTGTTGGTAGAGCGACAAGTAACGGCCCTACTCCGTCTATTGATGAAGCTTATGATCCTAAATCGATTGAGCACTTAAAGGGTGGCACCTATCCTCTTGAGGCGGATATGATTCTCGAGATTGAAGGGCTTGCAGAGAAATTAAAATCATTGGGCGTCGAAGTATATCGTCCTGAGCTTATTGAGAATTACAATCAAATATTTTCACGAGATATCGGTTTTGTAGTCGATGACACCTTTGTGTATTCTAACATCCTTCCTGACCGCCAAGACGAACTTGGAGCAGTGAAACCGATTCTGGATTTATTTGATCCTATAAAAATCCTGAGCCCACCAGAAGAAGTGCATGTTGAAGGAGGTGATGTGATGCCTCACAAGGAATATCTATTTGTAGGCACCTATCTTCAAAGAGATTACCGAAGCTATATTACCGCTAGAACGAACAAGGCAGCAGTAGACTGGCTTAGTGAAATTTTTAAGGATCGAGAAGTAAAAGCCTTTGAGTTAAAAAAATCAAACACAGACCCCTATACTAACGCCTTACATTTAGATTGTTGTTTTCAACCTGTTGGGGAAAAATATGCCATTATTCATAAAGACGGGTTTCTTCATGAGAAAGATGCCGAGTGGCTCATCAATTATTTCGAAAAGGAGAACGTTTTTGAAATCAGTGCAGAAGAGATGTACGCTATGAATAGTAATATTTTTTCAGTGGCTCCTGATCTAGTAATCTCTGATGTTAGATTTAATCGGTTAAACCATTGGCTGGGTGATAAAGGTATTCGTGTTGAAGCCATTCCCTACGGAGAAATCGCCAAACAAGAAGGGCTTCTTCGTTGCAGCACCTTACCATTGATTCGTAACTACTAATTTTATGCAATACACTTCTAATATATTAATGGTTCGTCCAGCAAGTTTCAGATTGAATGAAGAAACGGCGGTGAACAATTATTTTCAAAGCGAAACACAGTTAGACCCACGTATGGTGGTTGGCGCTGCTCAAAGAGAATTTGATGAGTTCGTTACTCTTTTAAGAGCGAATGGCGTTAATGTGATTGTCGCAGAAGACCTCAAAGAGAATGATACCCCAGACGCACTATTTCCAAACAATTGGATATCAATGCATGAAGACGGAAAAGTAGGTCTCTATCCGATGTTTGCCGAGAATAGACGAAGAGAACGACGCGAAGATATTCTGGATTTACTTGAAGAAAATGGATTTGAAATTAGCGAGATCATCGACTACAGTTCAGCCGAAGAAGAGGAGATTTTTCTAGAAGGTACAGGCAGTTTAATTCTTGATCGTGAAAATAGAATCGCTTATTGTGCGCTTTCAGATCGTGCAGATGAAGACTTACTCATCGAGTTTTGTGAAGATTTTGAATATACCCCTATCATTTTTGGCGCTTATCAAACCTCTGACAATCGACGCTTACCTATTTATCATACTAATGTTATGATGTGCGTGGCAGATCAATTTGCTGTTATCTGTCTAGACAGTATAGACGACAAGAAAGACCGTAAAGCGGTCAAGGAGCAATTAAAATCCAACGGTAAAACGGTGGTAGCTATTACCGAAAAGCAAATGCACGAGTTTGCAGGTAACATGCTCCAGGTAAAAGCAAAGAATGGCCCAGCACTAGTGATGAGTGATCGTGCTTATCATTCACTACAACCCGATCAAATTAAAATCCTCGAAAGCTTTGGCCCTATTATTCACCCAAAGTTAGATATCATCGAGACTTGCGGAGGTGGCAGCGCTCGATGTATGATGGCTGAGATTTTTCTACCTCAAAGCTGATTCACAAGAATAAGGCCAGTTTGACGTCCGTCAATATATCTTACTGTTTCACCGTCAAAAAACGCTTCTTCTTCGAGCATAATTCGTACATCCTTAGCCCACTGTTCGATAGTTACCGAGGCGTTCAGTTCAATCGAGTAGGCAGTATTCGCATGTAATGGATAATCTCCAGTATAAGGCACCCCTCCTTGAGAATCCCACATGCCTAGAGTCGTCCCAGCAGCGTGTCCGTGATAACCTATGGGGTGGGTATAAATAGAAGGTGTGATTCCCTCGCTGATGGCTGAGGCTCGACTCATCGAAAGAACCTCGTTCCCTGTGCGTTTCAGCTTGAAATTTCCAGTAAAAATATCCTGTAAACGATTAGCTGTTGCTAACGCTGAAGTTAAAAATTCTGGAGCCTCTGATTCTTCGGAACGCAACACATAAGCATGCTGTTGTTGATCGGTATTTAAACGCAAATAGGTGATTCCAAAATCACAATGCAATAAATCTCCTGGCTGAATAACCTGGGTGTCTGGTCGCTTCGAGAACGTTCTGAGGTGATCAAATCTTTCTGGGTCAGCTCTCTGGATATCAACTGTTGGGTGAAACCAGGTTTGCAACCCAAGTTCTCTCACCTTATCTCGCATCCACCAAACGACATCTTCAGTAGTTGTAACCCCTGGAGTAATTACCTTTTCTGAGAAAGCCTCCTTGATAATATTGTGACTAATTCTAACAATATGCGGATAGATTGCCATCTCTTTTTCTGTTCGAGTCTCTAACCAGGCTAATGCGAGTGGCTCGGCAGAAACAATTCGACCTGCATAACGTTTTCCTAAAGCCTTTTCTAATTCAGCCTTATCGGTAGCGACAATACCATCGGTTAATCCAAAATGCACAGACTGATTAATTCCTATTTTTTTGGGATTGCGCTCTGCTACAATCTCACTGAGCCTTTTCCATTGGTCGGGTTGCTTTTCTTTATCCCATGCACTCTTAAAAGAAGACCCCACATTGTAACGAGCTACTGCAAGCGTTTCTATTTCTTTTCCGTTATCGTAAAAAACCAAAATGGTGCGACGTCTAGCGGCCAACCACTCAGCCGGCAGCATAGTTTTTATAATTGGGTCTTCGTTATACTCTCTCGAAACTACTATCCACATATCGATATCTGCAGTACGCATCATCTCTGGGAGGTAATTTGCAATCTTATCTTCAAGCAGTTCATTGATTACACGTGCGCGTTCTTTCATAGGAAGTATTGCTCCGTAGTCTTGTGCTGTGACTAAACCGACAACTAAAGTGAAAAGAAAAGATGTAATGAATTTCATACCTTACTATTCTAAAATTTCATAGTAAGATATGGCATTTTTTTATCAAAATTTCAAGTGAATACTGGTCAGCTCTATAGTGTAGGATACGGTCTAAGAAGTCCAGATGAATTTTTGGCACTTCTAAATTCCTACCAAATTGACTATATCGCAGACGTACGATCCAACCCTTATTCTAAATGGAACCCTGATTTTTGCCGGGAACCTATTGAGGCATACCTAAAGCAAAAGGGCATTGGATATGTTTATATCGGAGACATGATCGGGGGAATCCCTAAAGACTCTAACTGCTATAACGAGTCAGGAAAATTGGATTATCAAAAAGCGAAAGCACACCCTGAATTTATCAAAGGCATTAATCGCCTATTAACCGCACAACAAAAAGGATTGAATGTAGCACTAATGTGTGGTGAAGTTGAACCACACACTTGCCATCGATCTAAATTAATTGGAGAGGTCCTCCATGAAAAGAAAATAGACCTTAGTCACATTCTTGATAGTCGAAATCTAAAATCACAAACAGAGGTAATGTTAGAGATCACCAAAGGAAGAAATACCACCGATTTATTCGGCAATAAAATGTTTTAACGATGAAAAAACTACTCACAGTATTGGCATTAGCCCTAACAACATGTATACTAGCCCAAAAACCGGCTAACAAAAAGACTAGGGAACAAGTACAAGGTATTTTTGACAAGCAAATCACAGCATGGAATGAAGGCGACTTAAACGCCTTTATGAATGGTTATTGGGCAGATAAACGACTGCTATTTGTTGGCAGTAGAGGGCCAACATACGGTTATGAAAACACCCTAAAAGGCTATCAAAAGGGATATCCGACTAAAGCAGCCATGGGTACCTTGAAATTTGACATTATAGAGATGCGACAATGGGATCGCAAAACCTTACAAGTCATCGGCAAGTTTACTTTGGTTCGCGAAAACGACACCCCCACAGGTCACTTTACATTACTGCTCAGAAAAATTAAAGGTAAATGGGTAATCGTAAGTGATCATTCTTCTTAAACGAAGAATTGCCAGAGAATCAGAATCAAACTAAAACTAACCAGCGAAAGAGTTAGTGTCATCAGTGACCATGACCTTACGGTTTCCTTTTCGGTCAAATTTAAATAACGGCTCACCAACCAAAAACCACTATCATTAAAGTGTGAGAATATTAGTGATCCTGAAGCCACGGCAAGTACAATTAAAGCTCCTTCTATTGAGCTGTTTACACTTAACAATGGAGCAATCAAACCTGCTGAGGTAATCATCGCCACGGTAGTTGATCCTTGTAGTAAACGAACGATTGCTGCTAATAAAAAGGCAAGAACAACCACTGAAAACCCATAAGAACTTACCTTCTCAGCTAGGCTTGCACCAATACCAGTATCTATTAGGATTTGCTTGAAAGCGCCACCAATACCGGTAACCAACAAAATGATACCAATCGGTTTTAATGAATCTGAAGACAACTGATTAACCTGAGACTTCGAGAAGCCGCCAGGCTTAGTAAGTAATGGATAAGCAAGAATATTCGCTAGGGTAAGTGCAATAAAAGGATGTCCAAGACCTTCAATAATTTTTGCGGTTGTACCCGAACCGAATAACCAATCTGAAAAAGCTCCAAAAATCATAAGGAATAGTGGTAGAAATATAACAATGAACACCGCCCAAGCATTCGGAGATGGCTTCTGACTAACTTCATGATTAGGTTCAAAAGAAACTTGGTTGAGTTCGAAAGCGCTCTGGAAAACTAAAAATCGATTGGCGATAGAAAACGTAATCAGAGCTGTTGGAACCGCTATAAGGATCCCCCAGAAAATAACAACTCCTACAGAGACTTGTAACAAATCAGCAACAGCAACTGGTCCCGGCGTAGGCGGAATAAAAGCATGTGCTATTGATATTCCAATTAAAAAGGGCAATGCAAAACGCAGAAGCATTCCCTTGTTTTGATTCGACAAATGTTTAATTAGTGGGATGAGCAATATAAACGCAACATCGAAAAAGACAGGAATCGATATGATTAAACCAGCTACGAGAAGTGCTATTGGCGAGCGTTTAATTCCAATAGTCTGAATTAAACGATTAGCAATGAGTTCGATACCTCCTGTGTGCTGAAGAACAGCTCCTAAAAAAGATCCTAAGCCCACAATTACCCCTACGAAGCCCAAGGTACTTCCAAGCCCTTTTTGGATAGAATTAAAGGTTGACATTGGGTCTTCTAAACCTAGTATTCCTAAAATAAGACAAGCAATTAGAATCGATAGAAAAGCGTGAACCTTAAACCTAAGCATAAGTACTAGCAGGGTGGTAAAGGAAAGAATAACGGCTAATTCAATATTCATAATAGCTTCTCTAATTGTAATAGTTGCTCCTCTTTAGATAATTCAGCCGAAACTACCCCGTCATTAGGTACTGACTCCAGCGCTTCAAATTGACTCCTTAGTAACGAATTAGGCATAAAGTGCTCGTCTCTTTGTTTTAATCTACTAGAAATTAATTCAAAACCTCCTTCTATGAGATAAAAACGGATTGACCCATAGGTGGCAAGTAATTCACGGTATTCTCTTTTTAATGCCGAACAAGCTAGAATGGCTGTGCTGTTCTGATACGCTCCAATAACCTGGTCTCCGAGATTCCGAAGCCAAGGATACCGATCGGTATCATTTAAGGGCTCCCCTGATCTCATCTTCTCGATATTCGAAAGAGGATGAAAGTCATCTGCATCGTAGAAAGGTTGGTTGAATCGGTTAGCAAGAAGCTTTCCCAATGTGGTCTTTCCAGAGCCTGATACTCCAAACAGTACATAAACCATCAGAGTGCGGTGTAAAAAATGTAACTCATCCAAAGAACAAGAGCTAGTTTCAATACCGAACCCGCTAACACCCCTACCAAGGATCCAAAGGCTGCTCGAAGTGCCAGTTTAATCTCCGATTTCTGAACATATAGCTCGGCAGCAAAGGCTCCAAGAAAGGGACCAAATAGGAACCCAAAGGGCGGAAAAAACAATAATCCGATCACTAGACCGACGAACGTTCCAATAACTCCAGCACGTGAACCTCCGTACTTCTTTGTCGCAAAGACAGGGATGATGTTATCGATTAAAGACACCGCTATAGCTAAAGCTCCAAAAATCCAGAGCCAACGATTCGAAAGTTCATATCCGTCCGTAAATTTTAAAACCAATAAGGCAAAATATCCAATGATTGGTCCTGGTAGAACCGGAACAAAGCACCCAATGACACCAACAATAAGTAGAATGATCCCTAGAATAACCAAAAGTAAATCCATAGCTCTAATGTACACAAAGGAGTCAAGAATTAGTTATTTTTTGAAAATAAATAGTACTTGGTATTGCATAGTACTATATTATTTATACCTTTGTGTTAGAATATGAACTAAATGAAGGTAGAAAACACCAAACAACAAATGAGAAAAGGGATTCTCGAATTCTGTATTCTCTCCGTTCTAAAAGACAGAGACCTCTACGCCTCTGAGATCCTAATAAGCCTTAAAGAAGCTCGACTACTCGTTGTCGAAGGAACGCTTTATCCACTTCTTACGCGTCTTAAAAACGCCGATCTACTTCAGTATCGCTGGGAAGAATCTAGTAGTGGACCTCCCAGAAAATACTATACGCTCACTGAAAAAGGAACCCTATTCTTAGAAGAACTTAAATCAACTTGGGAAGAATTACAACACGCCATTAATAAGGTAACACAATCATAAAATGAAAAAAACAATCAATATCAACCTCGCAGGCTTCGTCTTTTATATCGATGAAGATGCTTATGAGGAACTACAGAAATACCTGAAAAACATCAAAACCTACCTTGGAAATACTGAGGGCAGAGAAGAAATAATCGACGATATCGAGAGTCGTATCGCAGAGCTGTTTTCAGAAAAGCAGAAGCAAGTAATCACGCTAATCGAAGTAAGTGAGGTCATTGAAGTGATGGGGCAACCCGAAGATTACATGTCTGAGGATGAAACAGAACAAAAGACAAGCTATAAGTCATCGAATAAACGTCTCTATCGCGACCCTGATAGTACAGTCCTAGGAGGGGTTTGTTCAGGAATCGGGCACTACTTAAGTATTGACGCTATTTGGATTCGACTCATCTTCTTAGCTATGGTCTGGAGCGGGGTATCCATTCTGTTTTACTTTATACTTTGGGCAATTATTCCAAAGGCAGAAACAACGGCTCAAAAGCTCGAAATGAAGGGTAAGGCAGCTACCTTTAGTAATATCGAAGACTATGTTCGTAAGGGATACGAAAATGTAAAAGACGACTTCAAAAATGTAGACTTTAAAGGTGCTGGAGAAAAAGCGAAGCAAGGAGCTAGCGGATTTTTCGCTTTACTAGGCGAACTTTTTTCAAAATTATTCTCTGCGTTAGGAAAAGTTTTGAGTTTTATTGCCAATATCCTGGGAAAGCTTTTGGGCGTCATCATTCTAACAACAACGGTGGCGCTAATTATAGCATTAACAGTTAGTTTTATCATTGGTTCGTTCATCGATATCAATATAGGCAATGACCTACTAAGTATGCCTGGATTCGAATTTATCAGACCTGACTGGGGAGGACCTTTTCATCCTATCTGGTATAACATAAGCATGATGTTAACCTTTGGAATACCCGCATTTAGCCTACTACTTTTTGCACTCCAATTATTATTCAAGAACATGGGTCGACTTAGTGCAGGTATAAAAATCGGATTATTAGCAGTCTGGATGATCAGCCTGATAAGCTTCATTATCCTTAGCCTAACCCAATTTTAAATAAGGCCTAGAGTCTAGTTGCCTTTACGGCGATTGCATTCTTCTCTGCTACAACCATTTCAAGTGGTTTTCCACTGATATGACTCTCTAGCCACGAAAGAATATCTAGATATAGGAAAGATCTTCGCTCGTAATAATCTTCTTCAAGGGGCTTTAATTCATCATAAAGCTCCTTGAATTTCAGTTTTAAATCTTGAGGATAGACACTTCCTAAGTTTCGTATAAATTGAATAAGCAAACGTTGCACCTCATGTAAGTCATTCATTCGAATTAGGAAACGATACGTAGTTAAAAGGAGCTCATCAAGATTAGCGTCATTTCCTGACTCAAAATGTGCGATAACATTCAGTATTCTAGAAAAACACAATAGATCTTCACGCATACTTAATGAACGATTTTCAATGACAGGCTTTAAATAATCAATACATCGATTATAAGCTCCAGCCCCAAAGCACATTGAAGCAATTTTATAGTGCAACATCATAATGTGATGGTCATCGATTTGGTGCTTATACTTTTCAATACCTAGAAATAGTTCATCAATAACATTCATCCCGTTTCGAAAATCTCCCTGTAAAAAATGAAGATTGAGTAGGTTATTCCCCAGATACAAGAAGGCCAGTGCCTTGGTATTGGTGTTTTTTGGAAAAAAATCAGAATTAACCTGATCCTTTAAAGCCTCAATTGTTTGTCGAAAACGCTCTGGATGCCGAAGAAGTAACAAGGATTCAAGCAGGTAATTGTTGGCTTTGAGATAAAAAATCGGATGTGACGCAATCATTTCCGGACTCTGATCAAACAAAGTCACCCACCTTGATGCATGCTTGTATAAACCCAGAAAATCTTGAGTAATCATGCTGTACCAAACATGCGCCTTACTATACCAAAGCCGTTCTCTAAAGCCTAGTTGCTCGTAGTCAACCTTCGGCAACTCTTCAAAGAAATATTGGGTGATCTCCCGATATTCATGATCACTTTTAACGTAGCCTCCCTTTAATAATTTCTCATAGAGTCGAAGGGAAAGGTTAGACAATTGGCTACAGAGCATATTGGCCTCACCGAGTCTTTTGGTATCAGAAACCAACCGATCAGTTCGATTACTAAGGCTTCGAGTTATATATTGTGACTCGATAATTTTTTCAAACTCAATAATCTCATACTCAGCGTATTTCTCATCCCATTTCTGAGCGAGTTGTTTCGTTCTTTCGAGAATTTTTAGGCTCTGCTTATATAAACCCTTCTGATATAAAACCGTAGCAAAATCGAGTTGCTCGCGTATTTGCATCCTAGGGTTTTGAATACTAGGACTCATTCGAAGACTCGTAAGTAACTGCTTGTATAAATGCGATTTAAGATTGGCAAGTTGAGGTTTGCTTACAAAAGATTGTTTGTTTAACTCTTTCTCGTCATAAACCTCTGCTTTATCTAAAAAATCAAAAAGCTGAATAAATTTGGCGTCTTTATGTCCGTCAATACGACTAGCAAACAGTTTAAACTGCCGTTTTTGAGCTTTTGTAAGTGATTTAACCAATAAAAAGACGGGTTCTTTGGCTTTTTTAGTCGTCAGACCTTTATTTGATTTAAATCTCTTCATATCAACACTTTAAGTATATTTGAGCACTGTTAGGCATCGTAATATATATTTAAGGTCTGAATAAAGGCCTTTTTAAGCCATTATTTTTGATAAAATTTTATGCGCTAGCGCTATATGAGTAAAGAAAAAGTTGAAATTTTTGATACCACCCTTCGCGATGGAGAACAGGTACCTGGCTGTAAACTAGACACTAAAAGTAAACTAGAAATTGCTGAGCAGTTAGATTTGCTAGGTGTTGATATTATAGAAGCCGGATTTCCTATTTCGAGCCCTGGCGATTTTCATTCAGTTGAAGAAATTGCCAAGCTGGTTAAAAATGCAAGAGTGTGCGGGCTAACCAGAGCCGTTCAAAAAGATATTGAGGTTGCTGCCGAAGCGCTCAAGTACGCCAAAAGGCCTAGAATTCACACAGGAATTGGAACCTCAGATTCTCACATTACTCACAAATTCAAAGCAACGAGAGAAGAAATTATTGAGCGCGCAGTTAAGGCAGTCTCTTACGCCAAGACCTTTGTAGAAGATGTCGAGTTCTACGCTGAAGATGCCGGAAGAACAGATAA
>PZPI01000050.1 GCA_003045935.1 Bacteroidota bacterium
GGTAAAAAGCAATGTTCCTGTATCCGGTAAGGTGAGAAACCCATAAAGATTTACTAAAGGCAAGCCCAGTAATAACAAAGAAAATAGACCGTTAGAAACTCTTTCTTTAGCCTCTCTGCTTAGAGTTTGATACAAGAGCCAATAACTAAAAGACACGCTGAGCACACTTAGAAATCGGACGCCTAGAATACCCAATCCATCAAAGTTTGACGGGATCGCTAGTAAGGCAACTAGAGGTGGGTGATCGAAATACCCCCACTGCATATCTTTTGCGAAATAGGCATAATAGGCCTCGTCTTTTAATAGACCAGTAAACCCTGCCTGAAGCAGATTCATCAAGGTAATTACAACCAGTTGAACTTCGAAGGAAAACTTAAGCCGTCTCACAGAAATCAAAGGTACGTTTTTGAAGTTGTCCTTGGATCGACACAAATATCCTATTTTAGCCACGTATGAGTGAATGCCTAGTCATTATCCCAACCTATAACGAAATCGAAAACGTCGCACTGATCATTGCTGCTGTTCAAGATTTAAATAAAGGGTATCATGTACTTATCGTTGATGATAATTCTCCTGATGGAACAGCAGATAAGGTTCGCGAACTACAGAACATTTATCCCGACTCACTTCACCTCGAAGTAAGAACTGAAAAAGCTGGACTGGGTACGGCTTACATTCATGGATTTAAATGGGCCTTGGCAAAGGGCTATTCCTATATTTTTGAGATGGATGCTGACTTTTCTCATACTCCAAGTGATTTAATTCGACTACATGCGGCCTGTGAGAACGGTGCCGATGTCGCCATTGGTAGTAGATATTGCAAGGGAGTGAATGTAGTGAATTGGCCACTACATCGAATCCTGCTCTCCTACGGGGCTTCCTTCTATGTTCGTTTAATCACAGGAATGCCTGTATATGATCCTACAGCCGGTTTTATGTGTTATCGATCGTCGCTACTAAAAAAACTGAATTTGGATGCGGTACGCTTTGTCGGATACGCCTTTCAAATTGAAATGAAATTTAGAGCTTATAAGAAAGGCGCTCAAATCAAAGAAGTGAGCATTGTCTTTACAGATCGTATCAGAGGAGTTTCGAAGATGAGTGGGGCAATAGTCAAAGAAGCCATTCTCGGAGTGCTTAAAATGCGTTTGGATAGTATCTTTGCTAAAAAGAGATTCTACTATGCCGAAAACCCTGATTAAAAATGCGAGAATTGTAAATGAATCATCCATTTTTGAATCTGATATTCTCGTTGAAGATCAATTCATAAAGAAAATAGCTCCCTCCATTTCAGATGATACTGCTGAGGTTTTTGATTTACAAGGACAGCTACTTCTGCCCGGATGTATTGACAATCAGGTTCATTTTCGCGAACCCGGATTAACCCACAAAGGAACGATTGCTTCAGAGAGTCGAGCAGCTCTAGCTGGTGGAATTACAACCTTTATGGAGCAGCCAAACACCAACCCTCAAACGGTTACTTTCGAAGCTTTAGAAGATAAATTTAATCGTGCTGCAAAAGGTTCTTATGTGAATTATTCTTTTTTCTTTGGTGGCACTAACGATAACCTAGAACTCATCAAGCGTTTAGATATTAACGCCTGTGCAGGGATTAAACTTTTTCTAGGGTCATCGACGGGGAATATGCTCGTTGATCGAGAGGAAACGATTCGTGGGATTTTTTCGAATACCGAAATGGTCATCGCTGCACACTGTGAGGATGAACCCATTATTCGAGCGAATACTGAGGCGGCTATAAAGAAATATGGAGAGGATATTCCGATTGAGATGCATCCGATCATTAGGTCTAGAGAGGCATGTTATAAATCTTCTTCAAGAGCTATTGAACTCGCAAGAGAGACGGGCGCAAAACTTCATGTATTTCACGTTTCTACAGCTGAGGAGCTCGAGCTTTTTGATACCCACTTACCTTTTGCAAAGAAGCAAATTACTGCTGAGGTTTGTTTACATCACCTTTGGTTTAGCGATAAGGATTACGCGGAAAAGGGAACTTTAATTAAATGGAATCCTGCAGTTAAAAGCGCCTCTGATCGAGCTGCTCTTTGGAAAGGGGTTCGAGGAAACGCCTTAGATATATTAGCCACAGATCATGCGCCTCACACGATAGATGAGAAATCAAATACCTACCTAAAAGCTCCTTCTGGAGGCCCATTAGTGCAGCATGCTTTACTTGGCTATTTAGATAAAGTTGAAGAAGGATCCTTTGACCTTGAAACACTCGTTCAAAAATTTGCACATAACGTTGCTGACAGATATCATATCGATCGTCGCGGGTACCTTAGAGAAGGTTATTATGCCGATTTGGTTACCGTCAAGAAAAACTCACATGAGGTAACTAAAGAAAGCTTATTGTATGATTGTAAGTGGAGCCCATTTGAAGGACACACTTTTGCCTACACTATTGATAAAGTTTGGGTAAACGGCCATTTAGGCTTTTCTGATGGGGTCGTGAGCGAGGATCGTCATGCCCAAAAACTAGCATTTACTAGAAAATGAGAATCGTCTATTTAATCCTATTGTTAGTCTTGCTGTCTTCTTGCTCTACAAGAATGATGGAGCCCCCCGAAGATCTTATAGAAGAATCTGTTTTCTCAGATATTCTTTATGATGTAGCAGTTTTAAAGGCGGTACATAGTACTTCCCCTGCAACTTTAGAAAGCCAGGGTATACTTATTATGCCCTACATCTATGAAAAGTACGATGTGGACAGTCTTCAATTGATTAATTCGAATAAATATTACTCCACACTAGGTGATCGCTATTTCAAGTTATTTGAATCTATTGAAACTCGATTGGCAGAAAAAAGTGAGGTGATCGACAGTCTTAGAGCTTCAGCCGCCTCAAAGCCCCAGCGCATGTAGTGCGATAAGATCGAGATAAATGATTTAATTCAGTTTCGAAATCTTCTAGCTCTACTCCACCCAGTTCAGGATAGTCAGATAGAGTCGGATAGTTCGATTCGGAGGTTAGTGAGTCAACAATTTCTGGTGATAGTTTACGTGGCTTTCTAAAAATAAAAGCATAAAAACCTTCGATAACGCTCAAGACTCTTAATATAGGTTTGCCTATCATTACTATTTTTTCTGCACCCATCGCCTTGGCAAGCTCATCATATCGCATGATTTTAGAGACGAGAATGGTAGGGGTTTTCTGCTCATCTTTTGAAAGATGAAGGGTGCATTTGACAACCGTATTTGCTGAGGTTAAGCCAACAGAACCCTTTGTAATCTTTGTTTTTGTCTGAGCGAGTTGTTTGAAAATTCTTCCGCTGGGTCTATTCCAAAAGAAATCACTTAATATCACTCCAGGCCGAACGATAGTAGCCTTGATTCCTTCTTGTATCCCCCGATAGACTTCTAGCTCAGATAAGTATTTGGTATAACCGTAATAACTCGACGCACCTTCATTGTCGGCTGCAATCGAACTAATGAAGATCAGATTGATTTTATTAATTATAAGTGCATTTACCAAATTTCTTGTACCCTCAACATTGATCTTGTAAAGCTGGCTTTTGCGTTTAGGATCGAATGAGATTAGTGCAGCGCAATGAATTACGGTATCGACTTCTTCTAAAGCCTGATCGAGTAAATCGATTTGATCATAAGAACCTTTCAGCCATTCAATATAGTTGAGGTCTTTTTCTTTCTTATGATACTTGAAAAAAGCAATGACCTCTAATCGTTTCTCTTCGGTTCTGTAGAACGCCCGAATCTTCTTTTTTTTAGAACTAAGACTAAGAAGAAAGTGAGCCCCTAGCATACCCGTGGCTCCTGTTACTAAAATCATAATGTAAATGTAGGCAAAGAAGCTATATTTGTAGGCCTAAAGTTATGATGAGCAAGACATTTATAGAAGAGTTACAGTGGAGAGGAATGGTGCATGATTTTATGCCAGGCCTCGAAGATCATTTGAAAGAATCGATGCGTTCGGCTTATGTGGGCTTTGACCCAACAGCTGATTCACTACACATCGGAAACTTGGTGAGCATCATGATGCTACGTCATTTTCAGATAGCAGGACATCGCCCCATAGCCTTGGTTGGAGGTGCCACAGGAATGATTGGTGATCCTTCTGGAAAATCGAAAGAACGTAACCTACTCGATGAAGCTACTCTTAGACATAATCAGGAGGCCATTAAGAATCAACTGGCGAAGTTTTTAGATTTTGATCCTTCTCTCGACAACAGTGCCGAGCTTGTTAACAATTACGATTGGATGAAAGATTTTAGTTTTCTGGCTTTCATTCGAGATGTAGGTAAACATATTACCGTCAATTACATGATGGCTAAAGAGTCGGTGAAAAAAAGAGTTTCTGCCGAAGAAAGTGACGGGATGTCTTTCACTGAATTTACGTATCAACTCGTTCAGGGTTATGACTTTTTACACTTGTATCGCGATAAAGAAGTTAGTCTTCAAATGGGCGGAAGCGACCAATGGGGAAATATTACCACGGGTACAGAGCTCATTCGACGTGTGGCTACCGGTAAAGGTTTTGCACTTACTTGCCCATTAGTTACGAAGGCTGATGGAACAAAATTCGGAAAGTCTGAAGGAGGAAATATTTGGTTAGACCCAAATAGAACCTCTCCTTATAAATTCTATCAGTATTGGCTGAACACCTCTGATGAGGACGCAGCTCATTTTATCAAGATTTTCACCTTCTTAGAAAAACAAGAAATTGATTCACTCATTAGTGAACATACAGAGGCGCCACATTTACGGGTACTACAGCAGCGACTTGCTAAAGAGGTAACTATACTCGTTCATTCTGAGGCTGATTACGAAAATGCAGTAGCCGCGAGTGCCATTCTATTTGGTAAATCTACTGCTGAAGACCTAAAGCAGCTGCCTGAAAAGGTTTTTCTAGAGGTATTTGACGGGGTGCCGAGTGCTGAGGTTTCCAAAGCGAGATTTGACGAGGGCCTAGATATGATCGCTGCCTTGGCTGCTGAAACAGGGTTTTTTACCTCCAATGGTGAAGCACGTCGAGAGCTCAAACAACAATCTATTTCGGTGAATAAATCGAAAGTTGGTGAAGATTACAGGCTATCATCAGAAGATTTGATAGCCTCTAAATATGTTCTTCTTCAAAAGGGTAAAAAGAACTATTACCTATTGAAGGTTGTTTAGGCCATCATTAAATTACATCCCCTAATTTCTGCAGTATCGAATCTGCCAAGTACTTCGAAACTTCCGTCATAATAAGTCTTGCCTAAGTCTTCTGTTGCTAAAAATGCACAGGAGTGAGTATTGGCTAGATCAATAATGTTGATTCCCCCCGTTTTTTCGTGTGAACTCATGGTAAAAGGATCCTCTGCCTCTCGAATGAGTACCTTCATCCAGGGTGCAGGATAAAAAATTCCCTCTCCTGATGAGTAGGCTTGCGAAAATAATTCGGTCATTCCATATTCAGAATGGATCGTGTCTAATTTGAAAGCAGTTTTTAATTGGCGATGCACTTCTTCTCTGATAACTTCTTTTCGTCGTCCCTTCATTCCGCCTGTCTCCATTACAATCGTGTTCTGCAACACCATGGGATTGCTTTCTGCCCAATCGAGAAGTGCAAAGGTGACTCCGATTAGCAGTTTTTTTTCTTCGCTAGCAAGTAGTTCAGTTAGCTGCTGATCTCCTAACTTATAATAACCTGATCCTGGCTTTGCTTTCTTTATTAGGTAGTCTACCATGTAAATAAGTGATGAATGGGTTTGCTCCCTGTAAGAAGGTAGAAGCGCCACTAATACTAAATCTGAAATAGGCCCGTAGGTAGTTTCGAAAAAAGTTAGAAAGCTTTGCTCATACCCTTCTAATGAATGATAGTAGTGCCTACTTCGATTGGGCTGAGCCGTCGTTCCCGAACTCATAAAGTAACCCTCTTCTTTTCGGTTTTTATGAAAGACTTTATGAGTCTTAAAAAATGAAATGGGTAGAAAAGGGATTTCAACCAGGGTAGAGACATTTTCAGGATTTTTTCCTAAAAGTTGGCAGTAAGTGTGGTATATCTCGATGTTCTGAAACTGTTCTCTGAAAAGAGTCAGGGCATTTTTCTCAAAATCACCTTCGGTTATAGATATGAATTCTGCTTCTGCCATTATGTTTTAAAAGTGAAACAAAGTTAACTAGAATGGTTTGTTTTTCGTTTAAGACTAATGAATTAAGGTCTTTCAAGAGGACACTAATCGGTTGTTAAAGATTAATTAACGTGTAAGAGTGTAATACTTAACATTTTTAACGATTTGCGTTGCGAAAGTTAACCTTGTTCTAAAATTAAGCTGAGGAAGGCCACGTAGTTTTGGAAAAAATTAAAAACCCTCGAAATGAAAAAATCATTTTTAGCTTTAGCCCTCTCAGGTGCAATGCTTATTACTTCTTGTGAGCAAGAGGTCGTTATTGACGATGCTCAGCTTCAATCAATTGTTGATGCCGCTGTAGCTGCTGCATTAGCTAACTACCCAAACACTCAAGAAATCGCTGACGCTGCTGCCGCTGCTGCTACTGCTGCCGTTGCAAATGGCCTTGGTGATATTGATTCTGCTATTCAGGAAGCTCTTGATGCTGCAGAAGCTCTTACGAATCCTCCACTTGTTCGTGTAGGTACAGGTGGTGTAACTGAAATTACATCTGATACTACTTGGACTAATGACAAAATCTGGTTAATGGATGGTAAAATCGTTGTTGAAGACGGTGCTACATTAACCATCGAAGAAGGTACTATCGTTAAAGGTTCTGCAGGAACAGGTGCTAATGCTACCGTTTTAATCATCGCTAAAGGAGGAAAAATCAATGCTGTAGGAACTGCAGAAAAGCCAATTATTTTTACTGATGCAAATGATCAAATCGTTTACGCTAATGGAACTACTTCTCCAAACCGCTCAGCTACTGATAAAGGTCTTTGGGGATCTGTAATTATTTTAGGTAATGGTGTTGTAGGTGCTGCAAATGGTGAAGCTAATATTGAAGGTGTTGTTTCCGGATATGAGTTCACTAAATACGGGGGATCTGACAACACTGAGGATTCAGGAGTTATGAAATATGTTTCTATCCGTCACACAGGAACTGCGGTATCTCCTGGTAATGAACTTCAAGGCCTTACTATGGGTGGTGTTGGTTCAGGTACTACTATCGAGAATATTGAGTTAGTTGGATCTGAGGATGATGGTATCGAAATTTTTGGTGGTGCTGTGAACGTTACCAACATTGTTATTGCTAATTTCGATGACGATGGTATTGACCTTGATCAAGCTTATGCAGGTACCATCTCTAATGCAGTGGTAATCCTCGCTTCTGGTTCAGATACAGCTTTTGAAATTGATGGAACTGAAGAGCCAAACGATGCTATTTTAGGAGAGTATACTGTTGAAAATGTAACTGTTTATGGTCGTGCAGATGCGGCTAAATTCGATACTTTCGGAAACTGGAAATCTGATGCGACAGGCTTCAATGACAACGTTCTTTTTGTAGATTTCCCAACAGGATCTACTTTAGGAGGAATTGATGCTGACACTTATGCTGGTGCTGGTACAGCCACTGCAGAAGGTAAATTATTCTTTAGAGATTTTGTTGCTGTAACTGCAGACTCTAAGACTGATGTTGTAGCAGGTCAAGTTGAAGAGGCATCTGCTACCTGGGTTTCTGTAAGCGCTTCGCGCCCATCAGGTAAAGGTGCTGATGAATCTGTATTCGCTTGGACACAATTCTTTAACTAAACCCAATAGACATAAATCTATTACAGTAAATAGCCCTGCTTTGCTTGGGCTATTTTTTCAATTTATACCCTTATGAAAAACTTCTTTCTTTTTGTTTTAGTCCTCATCACTTCATTAAGCTTTGGTCAGTCTGTGATCACTGGTACGGTTATCGATGGAGATTTTAATGAACCACTAGCTTTCGCAAACGTAGTATTACGTGAACAGGGCTCATCTGAAACTGTTTCAGGAGCTATCACCGATTTTGAGGGAAAATATGTTTTCGAAGTGAATGGTCCTGGTCCTTATGAAATTGAATTTTCTTACCTAGGTTATGAAACCAAGGTAGTAAGTGAGATTAAAACTACAGAGGGAGATGAGGTTGAGGTTAGTATTGTTCTTAACCCTTTAGCCAATGCACTTGAGGAAGTAGTTGTAACTACGACCGTTCGTAAGAATAGTGAAGCCTCTGTACTTGCAATTCAGAAAGGAGCTGTAACTATGCTTGATGGCCTTTCTGCTCAAACAATTAAGAAATCCGGTGACGGCAATGTAGCGACAGCTATCAAACGTATTCCTGGTGTCTCTGTTCAAGGAGGGAAATTCGTTTACGTTCGTGGCTTAGGAGATCGTTACTCAAAGACATTATTAGGTGGTCTTGAGGTTCCTGGCCTAGATCCTGATCGAAATACTTTACAATTGGATGTTTTTCCTACCAATCTTCTTGACAACCTACTTGTAAGTAAGTCAGTTAGCGCAGACTTACCTGCCGATTTCACGGGGGGGTTGGTTGATGTAATCTTGAAAGATTTTTCAACTTTATCGGAATATACATTCTCTATTTCTACCGGATATAACTCAGCTACCAATTTTCAAGATGCTCCTGGCCTTCCTGATTATTCGTTAAACGGCCTTGCTTTCGATTCAGGGGTAAATGACCTTCCATTCTCGTCGATCACCGCCTTTCCTCGACCTGTAAATATTACCAATGCTCAGCAAGAGGCATTGTTGGTCTCAAGTACAAAGGCCTTTACTCGCCAAATGGGAATTAGTAGAGAGAATAATATGCTAGATTTTAGCGTTGGAGGTACGGCTTCAAATCAGTACAATATCAATGACAAAATTGCCATAGGTTATATAGCATCTGTAAACTACAAGTATGACTCGGATTACTACGAAAATACAATTAATAGAAGTGTAGCAGTAAGAAATGGGACTCAACAAGATTTTGATGCTCAAGAAGGAGAGCTAGGTTCTATCCAGGCGATTGCTAGTGGATTATTTGGCCTTTCGTTGAAAACCGGAAGTTTCAAGCATAAAGCAACTATTCTAGCTATCCGTAGCGGTGAGAGTAATGGTTTCGACGGAATTATCGAAGACTACATTGAGAACCCATATTCAGGGGTTACAAATACCATGACACATACTCAAAGAGACATTTTAACCGTTCCATTCTCAGGCGTTTATCGACTAGGAGATAAATTATCATTTGATTGGAAAGTGGCTCCTTCTGTAGTTCGTGTTCGTGATATTGATTTTAGAAAATCTGTTTTTAATGTACTGCCTAATGGTAGTAGAATAATAGATAATTCTTCATCTGCTCTACCTTTAAGACTGTGGAGAGATCTTGAAGAATTTGGTCTTTCAGCAAAAGCAGATTTTAAATATAATTTCAATCTGTTCGGATCTGAAGGAAATAATCTAAAAGTTGGTTTCGCCTACAATAATAAAGACCGTAATTTTGGAACCGATGTGTTTTCAATCGGATATAGAGGCTCCTCTCTTGATTTACAGGGTGATTACAATAATATCCTAAATCCAAATCTTATCTGGAATTCTACTAAAGGGACAGGGTCCTTTGTTATTGGAGACTATCAACCAACCAATCAATATGATGCTGAGAATACAACAATCGGAGGTTATGTTTCTACAGAACTGAGAGTAGCAGAAAAATTAAAGGCTATTCTGGGAGTTCGTTATGAGTCGTATAACGTATTGTACTCTGGCCAAGCTATTTCGGGTGAAATTTATAGAGACAGCGAGTTTATTGATGTTGCAGATATTTACCCATCTGCAAATTTTATTTACTCGGTTAGTGATCAAACAAATATTAGAGCTTCCTATTCTATGACAACCGCTCGACCAAGTTTTAAAGAAAATTCAGCGGCTAATATTTATGACCCAATTACCGAACGATTCTTTGTTGGTAATATTGATCTCGTACCTACCTACATCAATAATTTTGATTTACGATGGGAGCGCTATGGTGAGAATAATCGTTTCATGGCTTTAAGTGCGTTCTACAAACAATTTACAGACCCAATCGAAATTAACTATTACGATGTTACTACGCCAAATACTTTAATTGCAAGAAATACCCCTGAGGCAATCGTTTATGGTGTAGAATTAGAAGTTAGGAATTCGATTTATTCAAATGACTTTTATAGACTTTCCTACAACATTAATACTTCGCT
>PZPI01000051.1 GCA_003045935.1 Bacteroidota bacterium
CGCGGCTACGATGGATAATGCACCCAGCACTGCAAGAACAACAAAAGAAGTGTTGTTTAGTTTTGCGCTTTGAAGTAGCTTACAGATAGCCAATCCGGTCAGGATAACAAGTACTACAATCCCAGTTTTCAACTCACGAGCAGACAATAAACCCGCTTGTAGTGCCCTTTTTGGCCCTATTCTATTCTCATTATCCGTTCCTTTTAAACCATCACCTAGATCATTAGCAAAATTGGATAAAATTTGTAATGAGATAGTTACAACCAAAGCCCAATGAAAAACAGAAGGGTCAAAGTTTTCAATAGCAAGGGCTATTGTAGCCCCAAAAAATATTCCTGAAAGTGAAAGTGGAAGCGTTCTAAGTCGAGCTGCGGTTAACCAAGCAATAAAGGTTTGCTTCATTATTCAGCGCGGTGAATCTTAAGACGTGTAGTACCCTTGTAAGAAGCAACAAAAGCGTCTGAAAAACCAAGCTTAACCAACCCTCTTCTTAATGCGTTCGCTTCTTCTAAGGTCTCATAAAGACCGATAGAATATTTCATGTAAGGATGAGCTTCTACGAATATTCCATTGGCTAAACCTGGAGAAATTAAACCGGTAGCTTCCATTGTCAACATGCCAGTTTGAACGCTGTAAATAGTATCTGAAGTCACCAAATTACGGGCCAAATAAAAATCTTGAATTTTCTTTAGCTCTGTGTTTTCTTCTTCTAGCAAACTAATTTTTTCTTCAAGAAGAGTAATTTCAGTGGTATCAACCTCCGGAATCTTAACCAACCATTCTGATAGACTTCCAAAAAAAACCAAGGCGATTACCAATAATGATAATACCATTAAGCTATACGAAAGCAGACTGTTTTGACGTTTTAGAGAATGAAGTTGTTTAGACACAGAAACTATTTTTGATCAGTAAATATACTTAAACTCCCTTAATTAGAAATTATTGAAGAAGTCGGATACCGGTCTCTTCTATCGAAATTTTTTTAGATTTTAAAAGCCCTCCGACTGCCTTTTTAAAAAGCTTTTTACTCATTTGGGTAAGCGCATAAATCTGGTCTGGAGAAGACTTATCGTGAATAGGAAGAAAGCCTTTAGGTTCGGCTTCTAATAATTTCAACAAACTCATTGCGCCTTCCTCTAGAGCTTTTAACCCGACCGGATATAAACTTAAATCCACTTTAAGGTCTTCACGCTGGCGAATCACATAAACGGTTATCTCATCCCCTCTTCTAAGATGAGCTGAATCTCTGTCATGATAAACTAGGCCTAACCATTTACCTTCTAGAATACATTCAAACCCTAAATCTGAACGGCTAGCAACTATGGCTTGAAATGAGGTGCCAGGAGTAATAGGTTCAGTAATGGCCTCGATAAAGCGCTTCCATCGCTTTGAAGCTACTAATCTACCGGACAATTCGTCTAAATAGCAAAAGATAAAAACAGAAGAACCTACTTCAAGATCTTCAGAAGATTCTCGGTAGGGTAGAAAGAGTTGCTTTTGTAATCCCCAATCTAAAAAATATCCATTCTTTGAACGATCTGCAATTTTCAAGAAACCAAAATGATCGCGAATCACCTTTGGCTTTTTAAGTGAAAGTACAGGTCTTTCTTCATGATCTAGATAGCAAAAAAGGGACTTTGTCACTCCTTGTTCAAGGTCTGGCGTAATTTCAGCATTGGGTAATAATACCTCAGTTCCTTCCTCGTCAGTAAAATACCAGCCTTGAGGTGTTTTATGTGAGGCTTGCAGTTCATTGTATAATCCTAAACCAATCATTCGAGCGCTTTAAAGTAATTTAATAAAATAGCCTCATTATTTTGAGGATGAGTAATTACCTCCAGAAGCTTCGGTTTTGATGAGTGATTAAAAAACGAATCTAGGGCTTTTTCTAAATCGTCTAACGCTTTGACAGAAATGTAATCCAAATCAAAGTGTTCTGCCAGATGTCTGGCGGTAAACTGATGATGGGTTTCGAAGAATTCTGAAAAATGTAAACTATTTTCTTTTCCCGGTAGAATTCTAAAAATACCTCCCCCACTATTATTTACAATGATAATTCTAAAATTAGAAGGTAAGTCTCGAGTCCACAAAGCATTAGAATCGTATAAGAAACTAAGATCGCCAGTGACTAAAATTACTGGTTTATCGGTTCCCTTAGCATACCCGACAGCCGCAGAAACACTGCCTTCTATTCCACTCGTACCTCGATTACAAAACTGATAATTCGCAGTTGGGAATAATTGTGCATATCGAATAGCCGAAGAATTGGCCATATGTATCACATATGCCTCGGGAATACACTTAAAAATCTTGGCATAGGCTTTAAAATCAGAATAAGGAGCCTCTTCGATATACTCGCTTCTTCGTTTTTCAAGTCCTTGGTAGTGATTCATCCAATACTTCTGGTATGAGTCATCAATTTCTACTTTACCTAAAAGGGTTTTAAGTGAATCCATTTTTAAACAACCTTTTAGCGAAAAATAGGTATCTCTAGCAGGAGATCCCTTAAGATGTACATGAATTAAATTTTTATGAGTTCTGAGAAGTGCTTTAATTTTCTTCGAAACAATCATACCACCCGCGGTAATAAGTAAGTCGGGCAATAGTCGATTGAAATAATCCACTGAATCTTCCAATTTCTCCAAAGGTGCGATTAAGGTATCTATACTGTCAACAGTATCTAACAAATTCAATTGAGACAAGCTCTCGTGAAGAAATAATACAGAGTAATGAGATTGTAAATCTGTGAGCCATTTAATTTCCTCTGCCGAAGGCTTCAAAGTACCTACCAAACACATCACCTTTAGTGGGCGATTGGTTGGATCAAATTCTATGGATAAGGAATCTTTAACCTGATCTTCAATTTTAAGTCTTTCTGTCTCTACAAAGAATAAAGGTTTTTCTGTCTTATTGTAAAGCGGTTCATCAAATGGGATATTGATATGAACTGGACGTTGTGTGGTTTTAAGCTGAACTATTGACTCTTCAATACGTGATTTATTAATTGAATTAATAGAATCTTGGTTGGATGTACCGTCTAATAATAAGCTCGTTGAATGGGCAATCATTCTTCCATAAACATCCTCCTGAAGAATCGTTTGACCATCTCCGATTTCTAACAAGTATTCTGGTCTATCAGCCGATAAAACAAGTAACGGAACATCACTGTAGAAAGCTTCAGCTATTGCCGGAAAATAATTAAGCAATGCCGATCCCGAGGTACATACGAGAACTACAGGTTCATTTTTTGCCATGGCAAGTCCTAAACCATAAAAAGCCGCTGAACGTTCATCAACTATCGAGTGACAATTAAATGCTTTGTTTTCAGAAAAACCAATAGTTAATGGAGCATTTCGAGAACCTGGAGAAATCACTACCTCTTTTACGCCATGAAGTCGCAAAAGTTCTGTGATTAAAAATGCCGATGGAATCGAACTATACATTGTTCGGCAAAGGTAAGAAGGCAGAAAGTAATCTAAGCCATTAAAATGGAAGCTAAAGTTGAAGTTTTAATTCGAATCTCTTCAGATTCTAGCTCAGCATCAGAATCGGCTGTAATTCCTGCTCCAACATACACTTTGATCATTCCTTTTTGATAAGACATACATCTTAGATTCACGTAAAGGGAAGAGGATTCTTTTTGAACTCTTCCTAAATAACCAGAATAAAGGGATCTGCTAAGTAATTCGTTTTCTTCAATATATCGGTAGGCTAAACTTTTCGGATAACCACATACCGCAGCTGTCGGATGCAGAACACTTGCAATGTCGGCAGTAGTTAAGGGGGGATTTATCTCCCCTTTTATAATCGTTCTTAAATGAGCCAATTTACCCGCCTTTATCGTCTCTACTTCTCCTACATGCATTAGATCAGTAGATTTATTCAATAATTCAACAATCTCTTTTGTTACCCAAGCTTGTTCTGCTCTTTCCTTTTCTCTGAAAGGGTCGGCATCCAAGTCTTCAAGTTTTCGAGTGCCAGCAAGAGCCATCGTTTCAAAATCTCTATTCTCTGAATGAACTAATACTTCTGGGGTGATACCCATCCAAAGACCCAATTCTGCACTGTAAAAAGAATAATGAAAACCTTCAGTCTCTGCTGCTAAAACTTTGTGTATTAAACGGTGTATCTCCTTTGAGTATGCTACTTCAATCTGCGTGTGAAGTACAACCTTATTCAGTAAACCCTTTCCTATTTCATCGATGGCATTGACAACTTTTAAACGATAATCATTTAAAGTTGAATTAGGAATATCCAGCGTTTTAAACTGATCATCTCCAAATCTTGAATTTAACATGAAAGACTCCTCAGAGAGCACCCTGTAATAATAAGGGGTATGTTCTGAAGAAAAGGGACATGTCACCCATAAATCATCAAATGAATTGCGCGCTTCATCCTTAATAGGGCTCAATTGTAAAAGTATAACTTGATCACTTTTTGGCGATCTGTAAAAAGCGAAATCAAGACCCTCTTGTAAGAGTTCCTCGATTCTAGAAAGTAACAAAGGAGTTTCCTTAAACACTACTTCTTTTCTAAGGTTATCGTCAGTAATTTTCCTATAGAAATTAAAGCACCCTCTTTATCAGTCACCTTAATTTCCCAATGCTGCGTGGTTCTGCCGAGGTGTACCGGTTTAGCAGTGGCGAATACATCGCCCTCCCTTATTGATTTTAAATGGTTTGCACTGATTTCGATTCCTCTCACTATCCAATTTTCAGTTTGTTTAAAAACAAATACAGCAACACTCCCAACCGTTTCTATTAGAGCAGCTGTAGCCCCACCGTGCAAAACACCGTCGGGCTGGTGAACTGCTTTTGTCACCGGCATTTTGGCAGTTATAGATTGATCTTCAAAATCAACATCTACGAAAGTAATATCCAAGGTTTCCATTAGTGTCCCCTTCTTTCTTGAATTACAACGATCTAAAACTTCTTGTTTGGAAATCATAGTTCTTTATGATAAGTAATTATTCGGTTAATGTATTTGTTACTTGGTATTTCGATCCTTTTCACCCAATTCGATGGGGTATGATTGTCGTATTGATAAATGTAATTTTGACGCTTGCTGATAAGACCATTACTGGTAACAATATTGTTGATATTACCGTTTTCATCGTAAGCATATGTCAACTGTCTTTGTGAAGTGGAGGTAATCGTATCGCTTTGAATGATATAATCAATAAGCTCTTCTTTAATTATTTGAGCGTTTTGATTTTTTTCAATGGAGTTTTTACGCAGCAGTATTCCTTGGCTCCATTCTTCCGTAAAAGACTGTTCTATGCTATCTGAAGTCATTTTTTTAATCCATGTGCGCTCGACCAGTTCATTGTTCTTAAAGGTACGTGTCACTGTAGAATCTCTGGTTTCTAAGTACTGATAATCGTAACGTTCTTCTTCTATTCCGTCAGACAGTAATCGGTTTAGTAATCTCAACTGATCGTCATAATAGTAAGTGGTTTTAGAAACGCTTTCCTCATCTAATCTAATCGTCCATTCGATCACTTTATTTTCTTTATAATCGAAATGAAATACATAAGACCTGTCTTTTTCTAGTGAATTGTCTTGATATACTTCAATCCACTTTTGATCTAATTTATCATTCTTGTAAATAAATCGTATTTCTTCACGCTTATTCTGATCAAGTAAGGAGCTTAAACGGAGTAATCTCCCCTCCTTATCAAATTCATAGGTTTCTAACCCGTATTCTGATTGTTGAATACACTTATCAACCCTTCCTTTTAGATTAAAATCCTTTAACGTCGGATGGTTTACCTGGGCGCTAATGCAATTGAAGAGAAAAATTACTAAACCAAAGATTTTAAATCTAAGCATACATCAAAATTACAAGAATGAAATGGCATATTGGGTAGTTTGTGTAACTTGGTATCAAATAATTCAAACATGAAAAGAAGTTTATTTTCTCTATTAATCTTATCATTATTGGTCGGATGTGCTAGAAATGAAACCAAAAAACCCGTAGAGGTTAGTGATGCTGACGCAGTCGCTCTTGCAGCCTCAATTACCGAAGCTGAATTAAAAGAACATTTATTCATTTATGCGTCAGATGAGTTCGAAGGACGTGAAACAGGAACCGAGGGCCAGAAAAAGGCCGTTCAATACCTTGTTGATTATTACAAAGAATTAAATCTTGACCCTGCAGCAGGAACCAACGACTATATACAGAAAGTACCCGTAAACTACACGACGGCTCCGACAGGGTCAGCTTCTGTAGGAAGCACCTCTTTAGAATTGGGAGAGCAATTGGTAAGCTTTACTCCACTTGAAGGTGAATATTCAATGGTGTTTGTTGGCCATGGTATTGTAGATGGGACTATTAATGATTACGAAAACCTAGATGTTGAAGGAAAAATTGTTCTTGCTGTGGCAGGAGAACCTTTAAATGACGACGGAACCTATGTTCTTACTGGGACAGAGGAAATATCAAAATGGAGCAATCGATCTGAAGCACTACCTAAAAGAGTAGATGCAGCTAATGAAAATGGCGCGGCCGGTCTTCTATTCGTCGACGATGACAATTTTACACGCTATAATCGATACTTCTCTTACATGAGACGAAACAATAGTGGGCAAATGCGCTTAGATATTGGAGAAGAAACTCTTTTTAGTGGTCTATTAAAATCAGAATCTTTGGCGCTTTTTGGGCTAAGCAAGGATGATTTTGAAGGTAAAACCCTTGATTTAAGTTTTACTGCCTCTATTCAAGGAGGAACTAAAGAAGTGGATACTGAAAATGTAGCTGCGGTTATTGAGGGAGTTGAATTTCCCGATGAGTACGTTGTAATCTCCTCTCACCTAGACCATATTGGAATCAATGCTGACGGAGAAATAAACAACGGTGCTGACGATGACGGTTCAGGGACTGTTGCCCTTTTAGAAATTGCTGAAGCTTTTAAAATGGCCAAAGAGCAAGGAAAAGGCCCAAGAAGAACCGTAGTATTCTTGCATGTTACTGGAGAAGAAAAAGGTTTATTAGGGTCTGAATACTATACCGATTTTGAGCCTCTGTATCCGCTAGAAAATACCGTAACTAACCTAAATATTGATATGATCGGCCGTATCGACCCCGAACGCTCAGGAAATCGTAATTATATCTATCTCATTGGGTCAGATAAACTAAGTACTGATCTTCATGAACTCTCTGAGGCGGTGAATCAAAAGTATATGCAAATTGAACTCGATTATACTTATAACGATGAGAATGATCCGAACCGATTTTATTATCGATCTGATCACTACAATTTTGCAAAAAATAATATCCCAATTATCTTCTATTTCAACGGAACACATGATGACTATCACCGTGAAAGCGATACCCCTGACAAGATCAATTATGATCTATTAGAGAATCGCTCAAGATTAGTTTTTCATACCGCTTTAGAAGTTGCCAATAGAGACCAAAAACCAGTGGTTGATAAGGCTGAGGTTGAAGAATAAAGGTGTTGTTGATCGATCAATAAAAAAAGGGCTCCATTTAGGAGCCCTTTTTCTTTGGGTGGAAGACCGGGTTCGAACCGGCGACCTCTGGAACCACAATCCAGCGCTCTAACCAACTGAGCTACAACCACCGTGTAATTTCAGGTTGGCAAATGTAGTATTTTTCTTGATTCAATTCAAAGAGAAAAGCACAACAAATTAGTGGATATCAAACAAACTTTTAATTAATGGATATCGTTGAACCGTAAAACCTTCTGCATAAGCTACTCCAGTAATTCTTCCCATATTCTGAGCGCGATACTTCACCGAATCTAAAAAGTTCTTACTACTAATAGGTGTTTCAGGCTCCTTGCTGTTTGGATCATAAAACTGAGTAGAATAGGCAAGAATAGACGCTACCTTCTTATCTATGGTATGGCTGATGTCCACTACAAAATCAGGTTCAAGATCGTACCATTGAATCATGTGATAAACGTGCTTTGGGCGAAAGGCTTCTTGATTTTCTCCTTGATCATTTGAAGTGGTAATTTTCTGTAAGCCACTTAAAAAACAAGCATCACTGACTAGCTTCGCTCCTCTCCCGTGATCAATATGTCGATCGTGAATCGCATTGGCAATTACAATCTTTGGACGATACTTTCTAATTTTTTGAATAATTGCCAGCTGATGTTCTTTGTTGTTTTCGAAAAAGCCATCGGCAAAGCCTAGATTTTCTCTAACACTAACTCCGAGTATTTTTGCAGCTTTCGAGGCTTCCTTATCGCGATCATCCGCAGAACCCCTAGTTCCTAATTCTCCACGGGTAAGATCTATGATTCCTACCGATTTACCCTCTGCTACAGCAGAAGCGATAGTACCAGCGGCACCTAATTCAGCGTCATCAGGATGCGCTCCAAATACTAATAGATCTAATTGAGTCATTACTTGAGTGGTTACTTATATACCTTCTTATACTTATACAGGCTAATTCCTCCCAGAATTATTACCCCAATTAAAGTGTAATATACAAAGGTTGGTGTAATGACCTGATCACCAGAAGCATATGAGTGAAGACCTACTAGGTAAAAATTCACTCCGAAATAGGTCATCATAATACTTGCAAAGGCTACAATACTGGCAAAATTAAACGCCCAACGCCCCTTTAAACCAGGAACTAAACGCATATGCAATACAAAAGCATAAACCAAAATTGAGATCAAGGCCCAGGTCTCTTTAGGATCCCAGCCCCAATACCTACCCCAAGATTCATTGGCCCATTGACCTCCTAAAAAGTTTCCGATCGTAAGCATTATCAAACCTATAGTTAAGGCTAGCTCATTAATAATTGTTAACTCTTTGACACTGATTTTCATTCGATCAATATTCTTAGAATTACTCAGTGTGATCAGTAGTAAAGAAACGATACCAAGGATCATGCCGACCGTAAGTGGCCCATAAGAGCCCACAATAACTGCCACGTGAATCATCAACCAGTAACTATCTAAAACAGGTTGCAGATTAGCAACAGCAGGGTCTACCCAATTCTGATGAGCAATCCATAAGAGCATAGAAGCAACAAAGGTTGAAGAGGCTAATGTAAAGTCACTCTTTTTACCAAGAGCGATTCCCATACCGATGGTTGCCCAGGCTACATACAAGATACTTTCGTAAGCATCACTCCAAGGGGCATGTCCGGAGATATACCACCGAAGAATCAGCCCAGCAGTATGCAACACAAAGAGTAGATAAATCAAATACCTAAAACCCGAAATCGTAAACTTCAATGACTTGCGTTCCTTGTAGATATTGGCAACCACTATAAAGAATAATAAAATACCAATCAGCGCATCGTACTTATACAGACGATTGAATAAATCTACCCGATTATAAATAATCTCAGCTTTTATTTTCGAATCAGAAGGTATCACCTCATAACCCAGCTGTTGCTGACTTCTCTTCAGACTAGTGAGGAGCTGTTCAGCCCTACTGTAATCGCCTGTTTGTACCCCTTGATCTACATATTGTAAATAGAGCGGAACCGAATTAGAAACAAAACTCCCATAAAGAGTATCCGCAACGGTTACGGCTCCTGAACGATATTCTAAGGCCGATGTCCACTTATTATTTTCATCGGTCGGAACAGGGAATATGCGCAGTATATCACCACTTAGTGCACGATTTAGAAGTGCCAATCGCAGTGCCGCATCTTTGAAGTCTTGTTGAAACTTATTTGGAGTAGCTGTTGCGTAGGCTTCTTGTAAATAAGGACCGAGCTTATTCGAACCTGATTCATCAAAAAAATCAGTAACCTTAACAAAACGCTGATCACTATCGACTCCAATAATTTTACGAATGCTGTCGTTTTGGGCTTTTTTATCTAAAGCCAAGATCTCGGTATTATACCAAAGGCCTGGATACAACATCATTGACAGCATCACCTGCTCAGGAGCCAGTCCTTTGTAATCATTTTTAAAACTCAACTTTCTAAGTAGTTCAGAAGCAAAGGTGTGTGCCGGCTTCATTCTTCCCTGATCGTCTTGAATAACAAGAGAAGCAAATTGTTCGGCATGCTTCTTATCGACAACATTTGAAAAAATAATAGAGTCCACCTCCTTTTGGGTAGGTAGATTCGATTGGGCCAAAGCACTACTGAGTAAAAGTAGCGTTAAGAGTATGGTTAAAGAAGCCTTCTTCTTCGC
>PZPI01000052.1 GCA_003045935.1 Bacteroidota bacterium
ACTTCGAAACCGTCTTTCATAAAGCGCTCATAGCCACTCTTATCACGAGCCTCGTACCAAATATTTTGCTCTGAAGGTGTGTTTAAAATACGAAGGGTAGGTATTTTTTGGTCGATTTCAACACCTAAGAAAGCCGTTAATTCCTCGTAAAAAGGCATAGCATAATCGAGCTGTTCAGCGGCATTATAAGCTAAGGTAAATCGCTTTAAAATTAGTGGATTGTAAAGCCCCCCTGCCACTTCAGAGGCACATTGGGATTCATCGCTGATTACTAAAAAAGATCGATGACGGCGCCTCAACTGTTCGGCAAAACAGATTCCCGCTAAGCCTGAGCCGACAATGATGTAATCGACTTCAGTAGACAAAATTATTGTTGTTTAGTAGGGTTGAGAACGGTCGTTTGATTCTCCTCCTTCTTCTTACCCTTGAACAGATCAAATAATCGCTTACGCTGCGCTAATCGCTCTTCCTCGGCCGCTGTACCTGAACTGAAATCAGGAAATTGTAGGTCGCGCTGTAAGGCGGCAATATCGTCTAGCTCATTATCTGTCTTGTAAATTTCAGCGATAAAGGTTCGAGTATTCAAGATGCGATCAAAGGATACAGGGAAGTTAGTATTTACGTTATTAAAAGATGGGGTTGCGGCAAGTAGAGGCCGAACATCCGGATACCATACCCAGAACAACTCTATCAAATACTCCTCTCCAGACTCGCTGTCTACCTGATCAATGAAATTTACATCGGGAGCTACAGGAGCAATTCCTAAGATTCTATAACGTAACTCTGATCTTCTTTTATCGAAATACCAAACCCCTTTAACTCTATATTCCTTGATATCGTAAGCGGAAATATCTCGTTGAGCAATATAAGCCTCGGTTAAAGCCTTTCCTTGGTTTAATAGTTCGAAACCAGCTGAAGTAGTATCTCTTTTCTGAATGGCAGGTAATAAGTCTTCGAACTGTCTAGCTTCTTCAAAGTACGAATCTGAGTAAGCACGAAGACGTCCTGATTTAAGAGCCTTTAGTAGTGTATAGTACAGCGAACGCTTTTCAGTTCGTAGGGTATCTACCGGATAGTAAAGTACCTTATTCGTCTCCTCTTCTAGGCTTACCTTTTCCCAAACAATTTTTGACCATAGAATAGAACGATCAGCCACATTTTCGTACCGGATGATAGACTCATTATCATCAGGTGCCAACGCCTTGTCTTCGGCTTTAGGAACTTGAAATAGTTTAGCGTTACCCTGTGCATTCGCAGCAGAGTTGAAAAATATCGTTAAAGCGAGTACTAATAAAATTCTCATCGCAGTGATTAGTTAATAATTTCAACAATTACCTGCGCGGCAGGCTTTAAAAAATACGAGGTATCTGTGGTTGGATAAGTTTTGATGTCAAAAATTCGAACCACATCTCCACGAGAAGCTCTTCGGATTGCAGATACAGCCTTGGCATCCATTCGACTTCCTTTAACCTCGATAGTAGGCTGATTGGGTATCTTCATTTTAAACCCACTTACAGCAATCGGCAAATCAAAATCAAAATCAACAAGCTCTGCTCCTACGATCGTTTTTTCAAGTTCAGATCGTGACATTCGAACACTTCCGAATTCACCTCGTACCGTTCCGCTTGGTGCAGGAACATCTTTAATTCTGAATTGAGTGGTGGTAGTTACTTGACTTCCGTCAGGGAGTTCCCCCCTAGCCTCAATTTTCAAGAACTCTCCTCGAGAAGGTCTAACCGTATAGCTACTACCCCCTAAGGCCTTTAAACCAGGTGCTGTTGCCTTCACCTTATTATTGGGAATGCCAGGAATAGAAATAGTCATCGGGTTATCTACTCCGCGATACACAACATTCATTTTATCTGCAGAGATGACCGCTGTATTCGGCTTAGCTATTGTTGAGAACGATAAGTTTACCGGCACCTCAGTTTCTTCTCCATTTTCTAAGAACAGTAGACGTCCTTCTAGTTTATGATCGCCAGGGTTTCCTGCAGCCACGTTTAGTCGAACACGACCCTCCTCTATAAAGAAGTCTTTATCGGCATCAAGTGAAACCCCATCTAACTTCAAGCTAACCTCGTTAGGACGTGTTGTTCCATCTTTACGTCCAAGCACAATTGCTCCATCAAAAGACTCGTCAGAGAAATAGGCTCCTTTTGATTGCTCTAAAAGAGTAGTATAGTTGGTCATTGATACCTCTCTGGTCAATTGACCCTCGAGCAGCGATTGTAAAATTTCTTGCTCAGTTGCTTCAATATCTGATTGCATCGCGCTGATCTTGGTAAGCGAAGCAACAAGAGGAAATCCTTCAAAGTGGTAGTTCAACCACCCCAGTTTTTGACCGTCACGGTTGGTCACCTCATGCTCCTCATCACCCGTTTCAAATCGCTCAACGACTGAAGATATTAAAGTTTCATTCTGCTCTGGGATAATCCGAAGAAGCTGATTTTTAAAAGCATCAATACGTGTGAGAAATTCATCTCCCTCCTCGGACAGACGCTCCCCTTTAAAAAATTTAGTATCTAAATAATTACTCAAGTCCATGATCTCGTAATCAGAAGGATCTTTTACTGTAGCGAGCATTTCAGATTTCAGTGTCTCCAAATAAGAAGAAAAACTAGTTGCCGACTTTTCTAAATCAAGGGCATTCTGATAAAGCGGACCAAATTTAGCCGGGTTTTCACTTGCCTTCTGCTGCAACGAAAGTAGGTACTGCGTATTACTTACTGCAGTCTTATCGACATTGCGTTCGAATTTTTCATTGAGCAAGCCAAATCCTGATAGCACCTCTTTACTCATGTTCAAGGCAAGCATTGCGATGAACACAAGGTACATGAGGTTAATCATGCGCTGTCTTGGTCCTAGTTTTGAGGCCATACTTATTTTTTAAGTGCGCTTAACATGCCACTATACACTTCATTAAGTCCTTTAATATTCTCAACTAAAGGAACGAGTTGGGATTGGAGAAGTGCCGTTTGCTCGGCTAATTCTTTATCGAGATTCGTTTTCTGAGTATTTGTCTCCACTTGTGAGGCATACATTTGCTGTAGTGACTGAAGATGTTCAGTAGTTTTTGCTAACTCTTGAGCATATTTTTCAGTTTGACCCAGTGCTTCTACCGAAGGCTGAATTTGCTTTGCAAGCTGTTCAAAATTTTCAATGCTTTGAGCGAGTCGCTTCATTAAATCTGCATCAACTTTAGCCTCGTTTAGTAAAGAGTCGATTCTTTTAGACAACAATCCTTCAGGCGTTTCAGGAGTAGTGCTTGCCGATCTACCTTTCAATTGCGGATAAACACGCGCCCAATCATAGTCTTCTTCGGGCTTCTCAAAGGCTGAAATGCCAAAAATTAAAGCCTCTGTGATCAATCCGATACTGAGAAGAACAGAGCCGTTCAAAAATCCGATTTCAAAGTGTGTTAACTTAAAAAGTGCTCCTAGAATCACGACAGATGCGCCGAGACCGTAAGCCATATTCATTGTTTTTTTCGAAAGCATATAAAAGATCTTTAATTGTCAAGTTTCGGGGGTACGTAATCACGAACGGTTCTAAAACCAATGTAGGCACGTGCTGAATCTTTATGTTCATAATCACGAGTACTTACTCTGATGAAGTACGCGATATCTTTCCAAGACCCTCCACGAATAGTCTTTTTTGGATTTTCAGGATCAACATAATTAGGGTTGAGTGGAGAGGTAAATTCATAGCTATCCTGATTATAGGTCGAAGCCGTCCATTCAGCTACATTACCAGCGATGTGGTAGAGTTTTGAATTCCCCGGATGAAAATACTTAGCATCTTTAACCTTGGCCGCATAAACCTCCCCATCGGCATCATAACCGTCATCGGGCTTAAAATTCGCTTTATATCCATTGTTTTTATGAATTAAATCTTCACCCTCCCATGGGTAAATTAAATCTGAATCTCCGTTTCGAGCAGCAAACTCCCACTCTGCTTCAGTAGGTAGGCGATAGGCGGGCACTGCTGGCTTTCCGAGTTTTTCGTAGTTCTCATTAATTGCATGAGTTTTGAAATCACAATACGCTTTCGCCTGCTCCCAATTCACCCCAACTATCGGGAAATCATCGTACTGCTCATGCCAGAAGTATTCGGTGAACATTTGCTCGTTTAGCGAGTATTCGAAATCTTTCATCCAAGCAAGGGTATCAGGATATACAGACACCACCTCTTCGCGAACAAAATCAATCGGATTTTGTTTCGGATTCTTTGAGGCCGCCTTGGCGTCAAACCAAGTGTATTTGTATTTTAATTGCTTAACATCAAGCATGCGCTTACCATTGTAGGTTTCCCACTTCTCTAAAAAAAGCGAGTCCATCACCTCAGCATAGTAGATGTCAGGATACTGCTCGGGCTCCCACTCTATATCTACGTCCCAGTTCAGTTTTCTACCCGCATAGATGTCATCACTAAAAAGAAGATAATTTTCATAATAATACTTATCGGCAACCTTAGCTGTGTCTAGGGGCAAAAAAGCGAAGCGTCCGATCCCCTCATCCTCAGCGGTAAGCCCAAGATCTTCAGCGAGACGTGCCAACTTCGTACGAGCAATCGAATCGCGCACATACTTTACGAATCGTCGGTACTCTTTATTCGATACTTCAGACTCATCAATTAAAAACTTCTTGATAGTTACCTCTTTTCGGGGGGCGTCTTTTACTCCGTAAGGATCATCCGCAGTACCCATAGTGAATGTACCACTAAATGGACCAATCATTACATCCTCTGAACCTTTCGGCTTACGTAAGTCATAAGGGCCTTTTTGAGCCGTAGTCTCAGCCACAAAAAGTAGCGTACAGGATAGAAAGAGAAACTTAATTATAGTATGGGTCTTCAACTTTATTGGATTTTTCTGTGGTGCGAATATCAAATATAACAATTTACTGCATCGATCTTCTGAAAGCTGACATCCAACGTTCAGGAACTTCATTATCAAGAGCCTTGCGATAATCTGATTCTAGACAGGGTACTAAAAGCGGCTTGTAGGTTGGTCTGGCAGCTTGTTCGAAATTTCCTTTCGGCACTTGTAACCACCAGCGTTCGGTTCGAAGTGATTTATAGAAAACAAGATGTTTTGCATCAGTAGGAACATTGAATTTTAAAAAGTCGGGGTTTTCAGCTGTTGGTTCTTCATAAGTTCTAAGTGAATATCCTTCCATGAAATACCAGATCATTTGTGCCGCAAGTGCATTCGACTTTGCGTTGTTAACCACCTCATAGATACCAGCAACTTTAACCATATCTCCAATCCCAGCGTAACGCATAAGGGCGCAAATCTCGCGACCGGTAAACCCGTTCGGAGAAGCTTCATTCACCTCACCAAGAGCACTGGCTTCAACGCTTTTCATATCAACACTCAACAGATCAACTGACCGCAAAAGCGGTTCCACCCCTCGTATATCTGAGGTTAAAGCTCCTAAACGATATAATTCGAAATGCAATTGATCGAGCAAATCAAGTTCTTCTTGAGCTACATAATAAGACTGGTAACCCAATTGGGTAAGGTGATACAAGTGGTTCGGAGGTTGTGTAATGATGCGCGAAAGATAGGCCTCTGGGGCAACCATCTCTTCACCAATACTCAAATCAAACTTGGAATCTACATGAGCCAAGTGAACCATCTTACCCGACCGGTCGAATCCGCGATAGGTAGCATAGGTCAATCCTTGAACAGCACCCACGACGATCAGTGTACAATCTTTTTTGTGTAATTCTTCAACTACTGTCGTGAGCAAGTATTCGGTGTCTTGAAGGGTATCGCCAGCGGTAATTGAACCCAAGTCGACCAAATTCACCGCCCAGTTACCCATGAATAGCGGATACAACGCATTTCTAAAACCCGAAGCATCAAAGATCTCTGTACGTTTGCCAAAGGCTGTACGCTGTTCTTCTACCGTTAGAAGTACAAGAGAATTGTTTTTAATTTCAGGGACCCCCGACTTTACAGTATGCTTTACAAACTGCTTACCTAGACTTTGGTCGGGCTGAAGCTCGTTGTGAGCCAATACCGAATCACTGACTGGCTGAAGAAAATCAAAGGTCATCGACTTTACTTTTTAGCTGATGGTTTCTTACGGGGTTTTTTCACAGGCTTAGCAGCTTCTATCATCGCCTTTGCCTCTTCTAAAAGAATCGCGGTTGCATCAATTTCTTTACCCAATTCAACTTTTAATTTTCCGCTAATGATATGGTGCCTACCCCATCGAGCCTTTTCAATACGAATATTTTCTTCAGGCCATGAGGCGATTAGCTTCTCGCGCTCTTTAACTTTTTTCTCTTCAATAAGAGCAACCATGTCGGCCTCCCTGAGGTTGTCAAAATCATAGCGCTTATTGACATTAATAAAAAGACTATTCCATTTAATGAAGGGGCCAAAGCGACCCGTTCCTTTAGTTACACCGTGCCCTTCATATTCAAATATTGGAGCATCTGCTAACTCTTTTGCCTTGATCAGTTCAATCGCACGATCAAGGGTGATTTCAAAGGCGTTATCCTCCTGGCTCATTGAGACGAATTTCTTTCCATACTTTACATACGGACCGAATCGTCCAATATTTGCTTCTAAGTTTTCTCCATTGTATTCACCAAGAGTTCGCGGAAGTTTGAAAAGATCTAACGCCTCTTCAAAGGTGATACTGGTAATTGATTGGTGAGGAAGCAAACCAGCGTATCGCGGAGTTTCCTCACCATCAGGTCTTCCGATCTGTGCCATAGGACCAAAGCGTCCTAATCGAACAATTACTTGACGACCCGAATTTGGATCGGTACCAAGAAGGCGTTCACCGCTAGCACGCTCGGCAGTATCTTTTACTTTATCTACGGTCGGATGAAAATCGTTGTAGAATTCTCTCATCAAGTTTCTCCAGGTAATTTCACCCGCGGCAATTTGGTCAAACTTCTCTTCAACCTCAGCCGTAAAATGATAGTCTACAATAGATGAAAAATGCTCAACTAAGAAGTCACTTACAACAAATCCAATATCCGTAGGAACAAGTTTACCCTTATCGGCTCCAACCTTTTCAGTCAAGGTTTTCGAAACGATTTCATTTTGTTTTAACCTCAGCTCCCTATATACTCTGTCGTTTCCTTCGATCACTCCCTTTTCAACATATTTCTTATCCATAATACGACTAATCGTAGCCGCATAGGTTGAAGGTCGACCGATACCTAATTCTTCTAATTTCTTAACTAGTGATGCTTCAGAGTATCGGTAAGGCGCACGAGTAAATCGCTCAGTGGCATGAAGACTTTGAAGATTCAATTCATCCCCAACAGTCATTGTTGGTAAGAGACCGCTCTCTTCATCATCTTGATCATCAGTACCTTCTAAATAAACTTTCAAAAACCCTTCAAAGGTGATCATTTCGCCTTGGGCAGCGAATAGATAATCATGAGTAGAAGCTGCGATTCCTACTTTCGTTCGTTCCAATTGAGCATCGCTCATTTGCGAGGCTAATGTTCTTTTGTAAATCAGTTCGTAGAGTCTTGCCTCGTCTCTCTCAAGATTCGGTGATTTATTACCCATCTGTGTCGGCCTTATCGCCTCGTGTGCCTCTTGGGCGCCCTTTGATTTGGTATTGTATGAACGAACTTGAAGATAATCACTGCCGTATTGGGCTTCAATTTCAGCACTAATCATGGCAATAGCTTCTGACGAAAGATTTACACTATCGGTTCTCATATAGGTAATGAGTCCGGCTTCATATAAACGCTGAGCAACCTGCATGGTTTTTCGTACTGGGAAATATAATTTTCTAGATGCCTCCTGTTGAAGCGTCGAGGTAGTGAAAGGGGCTGCAGGAGACTTTTTAGCAGGTTTTTTCTCGAGTGAAGAAACCGTAAAAACAGCCGATTTATTTTGCTCTAAAAACCGCTCGGCAGATTCGAAATTTTCAAAATCTTTAGTCCCTTTAGCCTCTAACTTCGAAAGATCACTGGTTTGAAAAAAGGCCTTGACTTTAAAACTAGGCTCAGGTAAAAACGCTTGAATTTCTCTTTCGCGCTCCGTGACAAGCCTCACCGCAACAGATTGCACGCGACCCGCAGAAAGGCCCGGCTTCACCTTTCTCCATAACACAGGTGAAAGCTCATATCCAACAATTCGATCTAAAACTCTTCTAGCTTGCTGGGCATCAACTAAATTACCATCGATGCTCCTCGGATTTTCAATCGCTCTCTCAATCGCGGATTTGGTAATACTGTTAAAAACGATTCGTTTTGTTTTGGACTCAGGAAGCTCTAGGGTTTCCATAAGGTGCCAAGAGATTGCTTCACCTTCGCGGTCTTCATCACTTGCAAGCCAAACGGTTTCGGCTTTTTGTGCTAAAGTCTTTAGTTTTTTTACTTGTGGTTTTGACCGATCACTAACTACATAATTAATCGCAAAATCATTCTCGATATCAATACCCATATCGCTTTCAGGAAGATCTGCGATATGACCATAACTGCTCTCTACAACAAAGTCTTTCCCTAAAATTTTCTCAATCGTCTTAGCTTTCGCCGGTGACTCTACTATCACTAAATTTTTTGCCATAGCCGGTTATTAGTTCAACACAAAAGTAGAACCTTTTTAATCACCGCTTTAACATCGTTCGAAGGCGAATCGAAAAATAAAATTTTAAAATATTGTAAATCAGTTATTTAAGTTTATTGAATTTTCTGATCCATCCAGTTAATTCTTCGATTCAAGTAGTCTTTAAGGGCAGAAATCTCAACATCATAATCTACTTCGATACCCGTCCATCGCTCAAAATTACGTTCAATTGCTCCTGAATCTTTGAGGATTTTCACATCCGCATCGATTCTTGACTCAATCGCAGAAATCTGAAGAGGTCCTGAACGAAGTGCTTGCCATCGACTCTTTAAAAGAGTCTTAAAGGCCTCATCTTCTAGTAAAATATCCCACCAAAAAGGGATCATCCAAGCATCCTCTGAAATGTAATCGTTGTAGTTAGCAATCCAATCAGATTCTGGAACTCGGTTCCACTTACGATGGTATCCGATATTTAAATCCCATACCGGTCCTAAATGAATGGGTCCATTACGGTCTTTATACAGGAAGGTACTTAAGCGATAGGCATCTTCGTTCATGGTTAGCTCATTCAGAATGAAGAAATCCACAAAACTTTGCAGATCAATAAAGTTGGTATAGGAACCGTCTCTAGAAAGAAGTGCACGCTCAAATTGTCCAATTTCATTTTGGATATAACTCTTTTGTTCAGGAGTTATCCGCTTGTAGTCGGGATACTCGTAAACATAATAAGTTTCAAGGTATTGATTAGAATGATAGGGTGGGCCGTAAGGTGCTTCTTGGAGCTCTTCGCCGAAAATGCTAAAGTCTGATCGAAAACTTACGGCTTCTGTGTAGCGCGCATCATCGTCCCAATTATTATCAAAATAAGAGAGAGGCTGTCCAACCCCCACCTCACTACCTGAAGTTTTATCAATCTTTAAAATGTATCCTCCAGAGATAGCTTCTGTATTCGTGTCTAAGTTAGACATTGGCTGAATCGCTATCCGATTTTCGTCACGTTTTAACTTTTCCATTAGTAGATAAATACCCAGATATTCACCATTAATTTCTAATTCAACGAAACGAGAGCGAGCGGCGTAATTCCCCATTGATCTAAAAATCTCATAACCCAAGCGATGAAATAGAAAAGTGGTATCAAACAAAGTATTTGGGGCTCGAAATACCTGACCCATCAGTATCCAGTCTTCTTCAGCAGGCATTCCTAAAACCTCTACTGAGAGGTCATTACCTCCTTCATCCCAAATCTCTAGCCCAAAAGACTTCTTATCAGACAAGCGATAGGAAGTTGACCCACGGTACTCGATTCCCATAAACTGGGTATGAGTAAGCTCATTTCGTTCGAAAATTCTCATCTCACCACCTACCTTAGGTTCGTTGAGGATGGGAGCATCAGTTAATACCTGAACATAAGGCAATAGATCGCTAGAACGGCTTGAGGCTCCTTCGGGGACGTCGCTAGAGCCTAATTTTAATTCGCTCGTACATGAGAATAGAACT
>PZPI01000002.1 GCA_003045935.1 Bacteroidota bacterium
TATCTCCCTTGGTGCCAATTTAGGTATTGGCCTGAAACTTAATAAACTAGCGCTAGATCTGCGTTATGAAAGAGGACTTAACGAGAAAGAGACTCGTTTCGTACAGCAAAATGTAAGTAATGTGAATATTGATTTAAGACCTAGTCAGTTAATCTTAAGCCTTTTTATCGAATTATAACTAATCGTCACAGTCATCGCCGTCACCGTCATTATCAGCATCGTAATAGCTGGATGAATCGTGCGGATCTAACCCAAGACTAATTTCACATTTTGTTGGTGTACCATCACCATCGTCGTCAACGTCTAAGAAATCGTTAGCCACAGGGAGTCTATTTTCATTTTCGTAATCCTCGTCGGTATTATCGTCATAGAGATAACCATTACCGTTGCGGTCTTCAAGAATAGATAAAATTCCGTCACCGTCGTGATCAGTAGCTATTGCTTCGATAAGGGTAATTTCAAAGAAAATAGGACTGTATTGCGGAATATCTGCGGTTATGGTATTGTAGGATGCCATAGCTGAAGGAAAGAAAATAAATCCGTTTCCAGGATTAATGGCAGTAAAAGTTCCATCTAAATTCTCTTCGACCCCGCCTGAGGCCTTAAAAAAAGGCGTTCCTTCTGCGAATCCCCTAAAACCTTGAAAAGGTGCCTGAATCGTTGCTAAGTCAAACCAAGAACCCCCTTGCTTTACCTCGTCGAAAATACTGAGGTCTAGGTTACGTCCGGTGTACTGAACGTAAACTGAATCAGCAACTGAGGGTTGATTACCTATACCTGGGTTTACAATAAAGTAATAGAGGTTGTGTGGAACTCCATTTTCGATTTCATCTGCGGTATAATCTGCCTCATCTAAATTGAATTCTGAAGGACGGATATTAATAGAAGTTGAACCTAAACGACTATCATTCCATAGCGAAATGTCCCCATCTGCAACTTCAGAAATAGCTCCTTCTCGATACGTATGTCCTTTTAAGAAATTAACTAACTCTTCCTCATTAACCGCTCTAATAGAATCGAGCTTTGCTGGTGGAACAGAGATTACTCCAGATAGAGGATTATCCTTCTTACAGGATACTAAAAATGCAATAATTGTTAATAAGAGTAGTTTACGAAGCATCGAACCATAAATAAATGAGGCGGCAAGATACAATTTTCCCCTATTTTTGTTAGAGAGACTTAACACCTTTTAACACTGTGCGAATTGACAAATATTTATGGGCCACTCGCTACTTCAAGACTCGATCTATGGGAAGCAATGCCTGTAAAAATGGTAAAATTCATATCAATGATCAGATAGCTAAACCTTCAAAAGAAGTTTATCCTGGTGATCACATTCGTGTTAGAATAGACCAAATCAACTACGAAATAGAAGTACTCGACCTGCCTAAAAGCCGAGTAGGAGCAAAACTGGTTGATCAATACCGAAAAGATCGTACCCCAAAAGAAGCTTTTGAGCACCGAGAATTCGCAAAACTTTCTCAAGAATATTACCGACAAAAGGGAGAAGGACGTCCGACTAAAAAAGATCGCCGTTCTCTTGAAGCTTATACCACAAAATCCGAATGAAAGAACTTATCCTTGATCACCAAAAGATTGCGCACACCATACGCCGAATCGCATTTCAAATTCTCGAAACTTTCTCAGATGAGTCTGAAATTATCATCGCAGGAATTCATGGTTCAGGTAGCGTGCTCGCAGAAAAGATCGCCAACGAGTTAAGAAGAATCGATGAGTTAGAAATAAAGGTAGTTCGTGTTTCATTAGATAAACATCATCCTGGTGATCGCACACCCGAACTAGATATCGATGTTGCATACTTAAAGGGTAAAGCAGTGGTTCTTGTCGACGATGTGCTTAATTCGGGAGCTACTTTAATGCATGGATGTCTTCCCTTTCTACATGCCGGTGTCAAAAAATTAAAAACCGCTGTTCTCGTTAATCGAAACCATAAAAAGTTCCCCATAAAAGCAGATTTTAAGGGGCTTTCCCTATCTACCTCCTCCTTCGAGCATATCGAAGTAGTATTCGAAGAGAATAACGACAGGGCTTACCTAAAGTAATTCTACTATTTCTTTCGCGATTGTTTCGACTGATTTTTGATCAATGTCAATCACATGATGAGCCTGTAGATAGAAATTTGAGCGCTCAAATAAATGCTTGCCTATAAACTCTGGTAAATCCTCTTCTCCTATCGCTTGTATCAGAGGACGCATATCTTTCTCTGACACCAATCTTTCTGAAAGGGTTTTAATCGAAGCCTTTAAATAAAAAACTTTTGTTTTCAATGCCGACTTCATAAGCTCTAAATTGTTTCCATAGCATGGAGTACCTCCACCGGTTGAAAGAATCATACTACTATTTTCAAGTATTACTTTTTTCAATACATCGTTTTCTAAGCGTCTGAATTTCAACTCTCCAGAGGCTTCAAAAAAGTCTCTGATTGACATCCCAATTTCTTTCTCAATCGCATGATCTAAATCAACGAACGACAAGTTTAATTCGTTAGCTAATGTCTGACCGATAGTCGACTTACCTGAGCCCATATAACCAAGAAGAATAATTTTCATATATGCCTATTGAATTTTCAAATATAGCCCTTATATTTGCACCCGATTTCGACCTGATAGCTCAGTTGGTAGAGCATCTCCCTTTTAAGGAGAGGGTCCTGGGTTCGAGCCCCAGTCAGGTCACAAAAGTTAAGACATGCGTGTCTTAACTTTTTTTTGTTTACCAAAGACTGTAACTATTAGTTTCAGTTGATGCTCACGTGGTGGAATTGGTAGACACGCCATCTTGAGGGGGTGGTGTCCTATGGACGTGCTGGTTCGACTCCAGTCGTGAGCACTTAACCTTCTGTTAATCATTTGATTTTCAGGAGGTTTTTTTATTTATGCTATTTTTTAGAATGGTATATATACGGTAAAACCTAAAATTTAGAGTGCCACTTTCAGAATTGATACCCCATACCAAAATAAAATTGTCTTTTAATTACAGAAATAATTGTCTTCAATAGATTGAAATGTTCAACAAAATGAGCCAATAATTCAAAATATTTAAAATTTTCAAACAAATCTTGGTGTTAATCACTATAGTAGCTATGATTTTACCTATTTTTGTTTAAGATTTTAGAAAGAATGATGAACAGTAGTAAAAAGTCGTTTAGTATTAGAGATCTCGAGAATCTCTCTGGAATTAAGGCACATACTATCAGAATTTGGGAGAAGAGGTATAATCTTTTGAGTCCGGAGCGTACCGAAACAAACATTCGTACCTACTCCCTCGAAAGTCTTCAAAAATTACTCAATATCACACTACTTTATAATAGTGGATATAAAATCTCCAAGATTTCAAAAATCAGAGATGAAGACATTCCTCTTCTAGTAAACGAGATTATCGCGAAAAACAGTGAAAAACACCATGCGATTAATGCCTTCAAGTTAGCTATGGTGAATTTCGATACGCATCAATTCTATAACACCTATAATAGCCTAGTTGCAGATCGAAGCTTTAAAGAACTTTTTAACGAGGTCTTTATTCCATTAATGACCGAGCTGGGTATGTTATGGCAATCAAAAACCATTTCTCCGGCTCACGAGCACTTTATCAGCAGCTTAATCAAACAGAAAATTTATATTCAAACAGAGAAGTATCAAAAGCTACCTCCGACCAAAGAGAAACCAGTTTATGTACTCTATTTACCTGAAGGGGAAGTACATGAGATTGGATTACTGTTTTTGAATTACGAATTAGTATCAAAAGGTCATAAAACGATATTCTTGGGTCAATCAAATAGCATTCACAGTCTAAAAGAATTGCTGAATTATTACGACAATTTGAATTTTGTGTCTTATTTCACCATAAGCCCAGGACCAGATGAGTTAGACAGGTACTTTGAAGCCTTTTCTAATGAACTTCGAGGAAAGAATTCGAAACTTATGATTCTTGGCTATCAAACTCAGAAACTTCAATCTAAACCCAACTTTGATTTTGTAGAAATTTTCGAATCCATCGCGCACTTCACTGCACAGCTTCCTAATTAATGAAAAAGGTAATCGTAATAGGGTCAGGGTTTTCATCCTTATCTGCCGCTAGCTATTTAGCTAAAGCGGGACTTGAAGTTTCAATCTTTGAAAAAAATGATACACCAGGTGGAAGAGCTCGACAGCTTAAAAAAGACGGCTTCACCTTTGATATGGGCCCCTCTTGGTATTGGATGCCTGATATCTTTGAGAACTTCTTTCAAGACTTTGGAAAGACGACCAATGACTTTTACGAATTAGAACGCTTAGATCCCGGATATCAAATCTACTTTAAAGACAAACTGCTTAAGGTTTACGCCGACTTAGATCAACTCTGTGAAACCTTTGAAGAAATCGAAAAAGGTAGTGGTAAAAAGCTAGCCAAATTCATAGCCAAGGCTAAAAAGAACTACGAAATTGCCATAGGTAAAGTAGTGATGCGTCCAGGAATATCTCCACTCGAACTGGTCACTCCAGAAACCGCCATTAGAGTGGGCCAATTTTTAAAGTCAGTTAGTGATGTCATTAAGAAAGACTTTAAAGACGAGGCATTAAGAGCTGCCTTAGAATTTCCGGTTTTGTTTTTAGGAGCTAAGCCAGAAAACACGCCTTCTTTTTACATTTTTATGAATTATGCCGACTATGGTTTAGGCACCTGGCACCCTAAAGGTGGAATGTATGAAATTGTTAAGGCCATGGTATCGATTGCAGAGTCAAATGGAGTAACCATACGTACTTCATCTCCAGTTTCTGAGATAAAAATATCTGAAAACGGTATAGCAGAAGGTATCGTTCTTGAAGATGGAAGTTTTCATGAGGCTGACTTTGTTTTAAGTGGAGCCGACTACCATCACTCTGAAACGCTACTTCCAAAGCACTACAGGCAATATTCAGAAGCCTATTGGGAAAAACGAACCTTTGCACCTTCTTCCCTCTTGTTTTACGTTGGGTTTAATAAAAAACTAGACAGCACCTTTGCGCATCACAATCTGTTCTTTGATACAGACTTTAAGGCGCATGCCAGTGATATCTACGATAAAGCAAATTGGCCAAAAGAACCGTTGTTCTACGCTAATTTCCCTTCGGCATCAGACGCTTCTATGGCGCCTGAGGGTAAAGAAGCCGGATTCTTTTTAATACCGATTGCACCAGGAATTGAAGATACCCAGCAGCTTCGCGATAAATACTTCAATAAGATTATCAAACGACTTGAAGACTTCTATGGAGAATCACTTCAAGAACATATAGAATTCATAGAAAGTTTCTGTGTGAACGACTTTGTAAGTGAGTATAACTCGTACAAAGGAAATGCCTATGGCCTAGCTAACACCTTACGTCAAACAGCATTTTTAAGACCAAAATTAGCCTCTAAGAAAGTTTCTAATCTATTCTTCACTGGCCAATTAACCGTACCCGGACCAGGAGTTCCTCCGGCTCTAATCTCTGGAAAAATTGTATCTGAATTGTTATTGAAAAAAAACCTATGAAGACCTTGTTCGACAATGTTTCTGAGCAGTGCAGTCAGTTGGTGACAAAGGCGTATAGCACAAGCTTCTCAACAGCAACAGCGCTACTGGCACCCTCTGTTCGTTCACATATTTTCAACATCTATGGCTTCGTTCGTTTCGCAGATGAAATCGTCGACAGCTTTCATGACTACGATAAAGAACAGTTATTCAAAAACTTCGAGCGTGATTTAGCAGAGGCTTTAGAACATAAGATTAGTTTAAATCCCATTCTCAACTCCTTTCAATACACCTATCACACTTTTAATATCGATTATGATTTGGTCGCTGCATTTATGAAAAGTATGCGAATGGATCTTACTAAGACTACATATAGAAGTGTCGAAGAGTACAAGGAATACATCTATGGATCTGCAGATGTTGTCGGGCTCATGTGCCTTACTGTTTTTGTAGAAGGAGACAAAGAAAGGTATACCACTTTGAAAGAATCTGCAATGGCTTTAGGTTCGGCATTTCAGAAAGTTAACTTTCTTCGAGATCTAAAGGCAGATTTTGAAAATCTGGGTAGAACCTATTTTCCTAACGCCAATCTAGAGGCCTTAGATGAGGTATCAAAACAAGCCATTATTGATGAGATTGAGGCTGACTTTAATTTAGGTTTTAAAGGGATTCAAGAATTACCAGCAACAGTAAGATTAGGTGTATATACCGCTTATCGTTACTACAGTCGTTTACTCGATCGATTAAAAAACACCCCGCCATTAGAAATTAAAAATAGTCGTATTCGAGTTCCGAACTACGAAAAGATAGGGCTAGTGGCACAATCCTATTTTGAAATAAAATTTCAACGCGTATAAATCTATGAACACACTACTGGCAATTTTGACGTTTTTAGGAACCTTCGCGATCATGGAATTCATGGCATGGTTTATTCACAAATATATCATGCATGGCGTATTATGGGCTCTTCATAAAGATCATCACCATAAAGATCACGATTCTTGGTTCGAAAGAAACGATGCCTTCTTTTTATTTTTCGCCGGTCTAAGCATGTTCTTTTTAATGTTTGCTAAAGAATATTTTTGGTTAGCAACTCCTATAGGCTTAGGAATTCTAGCTTATGGTATTGCTTACTTTGTTGTTCATGATATCTTCATACATCAGCGTTTTAAATGGCTTAGAAATATCGATAATGCTTATGCTCGTGGAGTTCGACGTGCTCATAAAATTCATCATAAGCACTTAGGCAAAGAAAAAGGTGAGAACTTTGGGATGCTAGTTGTTCCCAAGAAATACTTCAAGTAAGTGATCGGAATCATTGGTTCTGGAATTGCAGGACTTTCAGCAGCCCTTCGACTCAAGAGCTTGGGTTACGAGGTAACCGTTTTTGAGGCGCATCCAGGGCCAGGAGGTAAACTTGATCAAATAACTCAAGGTAGGTACCGATTTGACTTAGGTCCTTCCCTATTTACCATGCCCCAATATATTGATGAGCTCTTTGAACTCTATGGTGAGAATCCGAGAGATCACTTCAATTACCTTAGAAAAGAAACCCTTTGCAACTACTTTTGGTCAGACGGTACCCGCTATCAAACTCCTGGAGATAAACAACAGTTTGTAGAGTCTTTCAGTGATACCTTCAATGAAAACCCAGTAAAAGTCAAACAATTTCTTGAAGACAATGGGCTGAAATATGAGCTCACCGCTCCTCTATTTCTGCAGCGATCTCTACACCGAATAAAGACTTATTTGAATTGGCTAACCCTCAGAGCCCTATCAAAGATCCATAGACTTGATTTATTTCAGCCCCTTTACAACACATTAGAATCCTACTTTAAAAACTCAAAAAGTGTACAATTCTTTAGTCGACACGCTACTTATAATGGTAGTTCTCCCTACCAAACTCCAGGGATCATGTCGCTTATACCACACTTAGAAATGCACTTTGGAACCTATTATCCCGAAGGAGGCATGCGGAGTATTACCGAATCACTTTATCAGCTTGCCCTTAGACAAGGAGTTAAATTTCACTTCAGTGAAAAAGTAACCAGCATTGAGTTAAGAAACGGGAAAGCAATTGGTATTTCTACGGCTAAAGGTTCTTACCCTTTTGATATTGTCGTAAGCAACATGGATGTTGTCCCGACTTACAGAAAACTACTTAAGGGTATTAAGGCACCAGAAAAAACATTGGCTCAAGAACGGTCTAGTAGCGCATTGATATTTTACTGGGGTATTAAAAGAATATTCAATGATTTAGATCTGCACAATATCTTCTTTTCTGATGAGTACAAAGAGGAATTCAAGTGCATCTTCGAGAAAAAAACGCTTTCAGAAGACCCAACAGTTTATGTGAATATTAGTAGTAAGCACACGCCCACCGATGCTCCTGAAGGAGGTGAAAACTGGTTTGTAATGATCAATGCTCCAGGAAATTATGGTCAAAATTGGGAAGAACTGATCGAACTGTCGCGGGAGCGTATATTAAATAAGCTAAGTAGGCTTTTAGGTGAAAATATCAAAGAACTTATCGAAACTGAATTTGTTTGGGATCCAAGAGGTATTGAAGCCAAAACCGACTCATTTTTAGGAGCCCTATACGGCGCAGCAAGTAATGATCGAATGGCTGCATTCTTAAGACATCCAAATAAATCGCCGCAAATTTCAAACTTGTATTTTTGTGGTGGATCTGTACATCCCGGCGGTGGTATTCCGCTATGTGTACAATCTGGCAAAATAGTAAGCGAACTAATCAATGAAGACTTCCCAAAATAACCTTATTTCTCAAGTGATCGCCTTTATTTGGCTTCCTCACGTGGTAGGTATTATTGGTATCAGTTTAGGGTTTCAAGAGTGGTTCGTTCAAAAGACCGTTTTAAACCTTATCGCTTCTTTTGGATTCTTCGCACTTTATTTTCCTGTTCAAAACAGAACGCGCTGGATGCTATTTGGCCTATTCTTCTTAGGCGGGATGACTGTAGAATGGCTCGGTGTGCATTACGGACTATTCTTCGGAGATTACAGCTATGGAGTTAATTTGGGGCCCAAAATCGATGGCATTCCATTAATAATAGGTGTCTTCTGGGCGGTACTTACCTTTATCACGGCTAGAATAGCTAAAGCGATATTGCCAAAGAAAACGACAATTCTTATTGTAGCCGCCTTTGGAGCACTACTCATGGTCGCACTAGATCTTTTGCTTGAACTTCTTGCCCCTCATTTTGATTACTGGACCTTCAACCCGATCGCGCCTCCATTAGAGAACTACATCAGTTGGTGGGCCTTCGGTTTTGTATTTCAACTGATCTTATTAGGAGTTGAAAAAGATGAATTTGCAAGCGACAAAGACTCTCTTAGAGTATCTACTCACATTTATTTAGCCCAAGCTCTATTCTTTGGTGCACTTGCGCTATTTCGATAGATTCAATCTATCATAAGAACCGACTATTTCATAAGGCTGAAAACGACTAAATAGCTCTTCACTATACCAGTCTAACTTCTTAGTCATCGAAATAGCTGACTGATGCTCCTTTTTTCGATAAGCGAAGGCCATCATCTCTTCTTGTGAATTCCAAATAGAAAAGGTTGCCATATTTCTAAAAGGAATCTCCCCGATTCCTTTTGTGAAGAGCAATCCCGAGCTTTTAAAAACTCGACTACTCACTGCGGGCACAGCATTCCAGAATCTGAATTGATAACGGGTCTTTATTGTGGCTCGAGTTATTACTGCAATCCTTTTTTGATGCTCATCTAGTTCTGATGATCGATGAAAAGGATTTACTCCTCCCCATTCACCCTTTGCCTCAATACTTCGCATAGAAACTCGCAATAATTCAGCACATTTGCGAACATAAGAGGAGTACAACATCGAACTGCTAAAGAAATAAGAAGCAGCATCCTTGTTTTCCCAAATTTGAACGAGGGCATAGGTAGACCAATCCGGCCAAGGAGAGAATCCTTGTTTTCCTGTACCCATCAAAAAAAAGCGCTCCTGGCCCTTTACTTTTCGTAAAGGACCACGAGCGAATTGCATCATTAAAAAGGCCCAGAATTTGGTAGACCATCGATCAAATCGAAAAAAAGTGATCGTAGTTACCTGCTGAGACATAAGATGGTTTAAGCGTTCTCCTTTTTAATCACATTAAGGGCAGAACCTTCTACAAACCATCCGATTTGAGAATCATTATAGCTATGATTTACCTTAATAGTATCTGAGCTACCATCTTTATGGTTAATCACCAAAGTAAGCTGTTTACCTGGAGCAAACCCGTCAATATCAACGAAATCAAAACGATCGTCTTCTTGAATTAAATCGTAGTCTGCCTCATTATCAAAGGTAAGCGCTAACATACCTTGCTTCTTAAGGTTAGTCTCATGAATACGAGCAAAAGACTTTACAAGAACAGCAGCCACCCCTAAGTGACGAGGCTGCATAGCAGCATGCTCTCTTGAAGAACCTTCACCGTAATTGTGATCTCCTACAACAATAGAATAGATACCATTGGCCTTATAATCACGTTGGGTGTCAGGAACCGCGCCGTATTCTCCTGTCAATTGATTCTTAACCAAATTAGTTTGTTGATTGAATGCATTGACTGCACCAATTAGGGTGTTATTTGCGATATTATCTAGATGACCTCTATAACGCAACCATGGCCCAGCCATAGAAATGTGGTCGGTAGTACATTTTCCGAAAGCCTTAATCAGTAACGGAATATTCTTTAATCCACCTCGGCTGATTGGAATAAAAGGATCTAATAACTGAAGTCTTTGAGACTCTGGAGACACTTTTACAGAAACTCCACTACCATCCTCTACAGGTGAAACATAACCTGCATCTTCAACAGCAAAACCTTCTGGAGGTAGCTCGTACCCTCTTGGTTCATCTAATTTTACCTCTTCACCCTCATCATTGATCAGTGTGTCAGTCATTGGATTAAAGTCTAAACGACCTGCAATCGCAATTGCAGTTACAAGCTCAGGAGAACCTACAAATGCGAGGGTGTTAGGGTTACCGTCTGCACGCTTCGCAAAGTTTCTATTAAATGAGTGCACGATAGTGTTTCTAGGTGCATCTGCTGCATTATCACCATAGCGATCCCACATACCAATACATGGTCCACAAGCATTGGCAAAAACAGTAGCACCGATAGCGTTGAACGTGTCGATGAATCCGTCGCGATCAATCGTGTAACGAACCTGTTCTGATCCCGGTGTAATCTTGAATTTAGCCTTGGTGGTTAGTTTCTTGTCTGCAACCTGTTTTGCAAGTGAAGCCGCTCTCGAAATATCTTCATAAGAAGAGTTCGTACAAGAACCGATTAGACCTACCTCCACTTGAAGTGGCCAATCGTTTGTCTTAGCAACTTCAGACATTTTCGAAATTGGTGTAGCTAAGTCTGGAGTAAATGGTCCGTTAAGGTGCGGCTCAAGAGTTGAAAGATCAATTTCGATTACTTGATCGAAATACTGCTCTGGATTCGCGTATACTTCAGGATCAGCAGTGAGGTGCTCTTTAACTTCAAAAGCAGCATCAGCAACGTCTGCGCGATTAGTAGCTCTTAAGTAGCGATCCATCGATTCATCGTATCCGAAGGTAGAAGTAGTAGCACCTACTTCAGCTCCCATATTACAGATGGTTCCTTTACCAGTACATGACATACTTGTTGCTCCTTCACCAAAATACTCGATGATTGCTCCAGTACCTCCTTTAACAGTTAGAATATCAGCTACTTTTAGAATAACGTCCTTAGGAGCTGTCCATCCTGAAAGTTTACCCGTTAGTTTAATACCGATAAGTTTAGGGAATTTCAGTTCCCATGCCATACCTGACATAACATCAACAGCGTCAGCACCACCAACACCAACTGCAATCATTCCCAATCCACCAGCATTTACTGTGTGAGAGTCAGTCCCGATCATCATCCCTCCTGGGAAAGCATAGTTTTCAAGTACCACCTGGTGAATAATTCCTGCACCTGGTTTCCAGAATCCAATACCGTATTTATTTGAAATAGAACCTAAAAAGTCGAAGACCTCGTTTGAAGTTTCATTCGCTCTCTTTAAATCCTCACTTGCTCCTTGTTTTGCCTGGATAAGGTGATCACAATGAACGGTAGTTGGAACGGCAACTTTAGACTTGCCTGCATGCATGAATTGAAGTAGTGCCATTTGAGCGGTAGCATCTTGGCAGGCAACACGATCTGGAGTAAAATCTACATAGTCTACTCCGCGCTTAAAAACAGTCGAGGGAGTACCATCCCAAAGATGACTGTAAAGAATCTTTTCAGAGAGAGTTAATGGTCTACCCGTGAGATTGCGAGCAGCTTCAACACGAGCGCCCATTCGCCCATAAACCTCCTTGATCATTTCAATATCGAATGCCATATACAGTGTGTTTAATTATCTATTTTTTGCGTGCGTGAAATTACGAATATTCACTTATTTCTTCAGCCAATTACTAGTAAAATCGCAGTCTTTTCTAGAGTCATTAATTTGAACGTAGGTTTGTTTAATTTTCTCTGAAATCCACTTTTCGATGAGTTTGCGTTCTTTATCTGCAAGAGCTAATTCTTTAATCTTAGTATAATCTCGAGCAAAGTCTGCCATGTGCTCGTCGTAACGATTAGCAATCTTCATGATTTTAAATTTAGGAGCTCCCCCTCTTGGATCATCTTCGCGAATAGGTTTTGATATTTCATTGTCTCTTAAACGTGCAACCTGATTATACAAAGTAGGATCCATATTCGTCAACTCAAATCGAGCACTGTAATCTTGCGGATTTCGAAGGATTCCTCCATCATATTTAGTTTCTGTCTCGTCTGAAAATTGTAAAGCCGCCTCTTCAAAACTTAATCGATCGGCAATAATTTCGTTTCGAATACTATCTAACTGGGTTTGTGCTGCTGTAATTTGTTCGTTAGAAATTTCAGGTATCAATAGAATGTGTCTCAAGTCAACTTCTTGGCCTCGGATCTTCTCCACTAAGATAATGTGATAACCAAAGTCTGTTTCGAATGGCTCGGAGATCTCTCCTTCACGAAGTGAAAAGGCCACATCCTTGAATTCCTTAACAAACGGAGTCTCTCGGGTCATACTGTAGGCTCCCCCGCTTGACTTCGAACCAGGATCTTGACTGTACAGAATCGCCTTAACACTGAAACTAGAACCATTTTCAATGACGTCTTGACGAATTTGTTCTAGACGTTGAATGATACGACGCTTCTCCTCCTCAGAGGGTTTCGGTTGTTTCACAATTTGAGCGATCTCTAATTCAGCTCCAAAAACTGGCCGCTTAGTGATCGGAATATCATAGAAAAACTGACGAACTTCTTCAGGAGTCACCTCCACCTCGCCAACAATTTCCATTTTCATCTTTTCTGCAAGCATTCTAAGCTTATTGATATCGTAGAGCTCATCTTTAAAAGATTGTAGGTCAGGTTGATTGTAAAACTCTAAAACCTTCTCAACCGATCCAATCTGGCTTGCTAACTGTTGAATCTGACGGTCACTGGTTGTATTTACTTCTGTATCTGAAACCAGTAAACTGTCTTGAACAGCCTGGTGCGCATACAAACGGTCTTCCATTAGTTTACCTAACAACTGGCAATCGCTAATTTCACCGGCGGCAGCTCCTTGATTCTCGATATCTACTTTGAGCTTTTCGATATCAGAATCTAAAATCACATAGTCACCCACCACAGCAGTAACCCCATCAATCTTAACTCTTCGAGTTGATTGTGCGTTAGCCGTGAATGAAAAAGTAAGTAGTGCTAAGAGAAAAAATCTAACGGAAAATTTCAAAGTTTCCTTTACGTAGGGCATCTTTAAGTAATTGTTTTTGAATGTTATCAATTCGGTCAAATTGGTTTCTATTGTCTAAAATTTGCTGAAGTTCTGTCTCTGCAAAAGTAAAAGGGGCAATATCGCCTTTTTTTCTCGTATCTAGAACCTGTCCGTAGTAATATCCGATACTATCTTGAAGACTAAAGAACTGATACGGCTTTAGATAACTCTTGGCATTCTGATAAGTAAGGGGTCGAATGCGTTCAATGATCGATGAACTGCGCACCCAAAGAGAATCGTTTAGATAAACTTCAGTCAGATAATTATGGCTACTTAGAGAGTCTATAAATAGGCGATCAGTTTCATTATACCTCTTAAAACGTTCTTCAATTTCATCAGGCTTGGTATATGAAGAACTAAGCGCTATGAATCGCAGTTTAATTAGATCTTCATCTAGTAAAAGACTTGATTTTTCTTTATCGTAAAGCGCACGAAGCGCTTCTTCTTCGATTAAAGTGTCGTTACCAATAGAAGCAATGGTATTGTAATACGCTTGAGTATATAATTCGATACGATAATTTTCAACCATGCGATCAAGTTCCCATTGATCTGACTCTGAGAGGTAATTCAGGGCATTTTCCAAAGAAAGTCTCTTTGCCGCCCACGATTCAATAAAATCGTATTGTGCTGACACAATAGAAAGCGAGTCAGCTAAATAAGAAAAATCAGGTAAGTCAGATTTATAAAGGACGTAGCGCCCTACTCGCGCGACAGTCTCGGCGTTAGGCTCCTCAGAAACGATGAGATCACAACTACTTAAAAAGAGTAGCAGAAAAGAAGCAATGGTAAGCCCGAGCCTAATACGATTCATAAATTCAAAATTAAGCATAATCGTTGGTATCTTTGAACCTATGAAACCAAAACAGATTCAGCTTCTTTGGGACTTCAGAGGCCCTGCTTCAGAACCTACTGCAACACACTTTCTAGAGCATTTACTCCAATACCTAAATCAACCGAATAATCAAGATATTATTCATGCTGATTCTGGCACTAAAGTGACCAATATATCCTTGTGTTCAGTATTCCTTAACACATCGATAGAAAGTCTAGAAAAATTAAAATCCGATTTAAAACCGCACAGAGGAGTTTATATTGATGACTCTACCGGTTCGGCATAAAGATCAAAATCTGCTGCCTCTACAATTTTAAGATCAACAAAATCACCAACGCGCAAGTAATGTTTCTTGGCATCTACTAACACCTCATTATCTACTTCAGGTGAGTCAAATTCGGTTCGAGCTACAAAAAAGCCATCTTCTACTCGATCTACAAGACATCTATAAACTCCACCGACATACCTTTGATTAAGCTCCCAAGAAATCTGTCCTTGGATTTCCATGATTTCTGCAGCTCGCTGCTCTTTGATTTCTTCAGGAACATCATCTTCTAACTGATAGGCATGAGTGTTTTCTTCATGGGAATAAGTAAAGCATCCGAGACGCTCAAATCGCGTTTCTTTCACCCAATTTTTCAACACCTCAAAATCTTCTTCTGTCTCACCCGGATATCCTACAATAAGTGTAGTTCGAATCGCCATACCCGGAACAGAGTCTCTAAATTTTCGCAGCAGCTGGTCAGTTTTAGCCTTGGTTGTACCTCGGCGCATACTTTTAAGTACTGGGTCGGCTATATGTTGAAGAGGAATATCGATGTAATTACAAACCTTTGGCTCGTTAGCGATAACCTCAAGAACGTCTTCAGGGAATCCGGTAGGAAAAGCATAATGCAATCGAATCCAATCAATCCCATCAACTTTTACTAATGCTTTAAGAAGTCTCCCTAACGCTCGCTCTTTGTATAAATCAAGACCATAAAAAGTTAAATCTTGGGCAATTAAAATTAACTCTTTAACCCCCTTTGCAGCTAAAACCTCAGCCTCAGTTACCAAATCCTCAATAGGTGTTGATCGGTGAGAGCCTCTCATCAGAGGGATAGCACAGAAAGAACAAGGTCGGTCACAACCCTCAGAAATTTTCAAATAGGCAAAGTGCTTAGGAGTGCTATTTAAGCGCTCTCCGACTAGTTCATGTTTGTAATCAGCTCCTAAGGTCTTTAGAAGTTCTGGGAGGTTTCGAGTACCGAAATAACGATCAACATCAGGAATTTCTTTCTCTAAATCTTCTTTGTAGCGCTCACTTAAACAGCCTGTTACGTAAACCTTCTCAACCCTCCCTTGGTTTTTTTGATCTACGAAATGAAGAATAGTATCAATACTTTCCTGCTTGGCATTAGCAATAAAGCCACAAGTATTAATCACTACAACCTCACCCTGTCCTTCGTGTACCACCTCTTTACCGTTGGCCTTTAGCTGACCGCTAAGAACTTCAGAATCGTAAATATTCTTGCTGCACCCTAGTGTTACTACGTTAATTTTCTTTGGGCGGATAGATTTTGTCCTCATTACTAAACTTCAAAAAAAGTATCTACAAATCGCTCAGCATCGAAGGGTTGAAGATCTTCAATTCCTTCTCCGACACCAATAAATCGAACGGGTATATTAAATTGGTCCGAAATGCCTAAAACCACTCCCCCTTTAGCACTGCCATCTAACTTGGTGACCGCAAGAGAGGTAACCTCTGTAGCAGCGCTGAACTGTTTCGCTTGTTCAAACGCATTCTGACCTGTAGAACCGTCAAGTACCAGTAATACCTCATGAGGAGCATCAGCTATCACCTTAGACATTACTCGTTTAATTTTAGACAATTCATTCATCAGATTGATCTTATTATGTAAACGGCCCGCTGTATCTACGAGTAATACATCGACATCAGATGAAACCGCCTTGTTAACAGCCTCATAGGCTACCGCAGCAGGATCTGCATTAGCAGCAAGCTTGACTAGAGGGACATCTGCGCGTTCTGACCAAACCTCTAGCTGATCGACAGCAGCAGCTCTAAAGGTATCAGCAGCTGCAAGCATTACTTTTTTGCCCTCATCAGACCACTTTTTCGCTAGCTTACCGATAGTGGTTGTTTTTCCAACACCATTAACCCCAACAACCATAATAATCGCGAGCTTACCAGTCGCAGAAGCCCCTAGCTCACTAACCTCATTTGATTTAAAGAGCGACTTAATTTCATCCTTTAAAAGAAAATTCAACTGATCAGTTCCTAAATAAGGATCCTTCTGAACACGTGCCTCTAATCGATCAATAATTTTCAGCGTAGTATCAACTCCTACATCAGAAGCAATTAAAACCTCTTCAAGGTTATCTAAAACCTCTGCATCGATTGTCTTTTTACCAGCAACAGCGGTAGCAACCTTGGAGAAAAAACCTTGTTTAGATTTTTCTAAACCCTTATCGAGGGCTTCTTTATTAACGCTCCCGCTAAACCATTTATCAAATAATCCCATGAGATAAAATTACGAACTGATTGAGTACAAAAAAAGCCGCTTGAAGCGGCTTTAACTCAAATGCTAACGTTCAATTACTTAGCGTTTAACCAATCGTTTACAAGCTCAGGAGCCATAACTGATTCAACAAAAGTATAAGCGCCAGTCTTAGGTGAGCGAACCATTTTAATCGCTTTGGTAAGACGCTTTGAACTAGTCTGTAATGATGCTACTGTTTTCTTTGCCATTACTTAATCTCTTTATGAACCGTCATCTTTTTAAGAATCGGGTTGAATTTTTTAATTTCTATACGATCAGGAGTGTTCTTCTTGTTCTTAGTTGTAATATAACGAGAAGTACCAGGCATACCTGATGTCTTATGCTCTGTACACTCTAAAATTACTTGAACTCTATTACCTTTCTTTGCCATGGCTACTTAATTATTTAATGAAACCTTTAGCCTTTGATTCCTTCAGAACCTCAGTGATTCCTTTTTTATCGATAATCTTAACCCCTTTCGATGAAACGTTCAGCGTCACCCAACGGTCTTCACCTGGGACATAGAATCGTTTCTTGCTGATGTTAACATCAAAACGACGCTTCGTTTTATTAATCGAGAACGACACATTGTTACCGAACATCACTTTCTTTCCAGTAACTTCACAAATTTTCGCCATCGTTATTGTTCTTTAAATCCTATTTTAAGAGTGTGCAAATGTAGGAGTTAAAATAGAAATGCACAAGCAGTACATTATAAATTTAGTAATTCATTGTAAATAAGCTCTAAAGCCTTACTCACACTGCGTCCAATCACGCGTTCTCTATGGGTACCCATCGAAAAAAAATGCGCCTCTGTTTTATCTGCAGTTGAGATTGCCAAGTAGATTTGACCCACCTCAGCTTCAGAGTCTCCTTTGGTCGGCCCAGCATTGCCCGTACTAGCAATCGCAAGCTCGGCTCCAGATTTTAATCTCGCCCCTTCAGCCATAGCACACGCTACCTCTGCACTGACAACTGAATGAGCAGCTATTAACTCTTTTGAAACGCCAAGTACTGATATTTTCATGTCAGTTGCATAGGTAACATACCCCCCCAAGAAATAGGCTGATGAGCCTGAAACCGCACTTAGGGTAGATGCTATTCTTCCTGAAGTAAAACTTTCCGCAGTCGCTACATGAACTCCTTTTTGTTTGGCGAGTTCTAGAATTCTAAATTCTAGACCTCCTTCAGACTCTTCGCCCTGGTAGCAATCTGAAAGCCGATCTTTTAGCTGCTCGGCAATTGTATTTACCTTTTGCTCTGCTTCAATACGCTCCCCAGCAGAAACCTTGGCAGTAATTCTAAGCCGCACTCTACCAAAATTAGGTAAGTAGGCCAAAGAAAAACCTTGAGGTAGTAAATCTTCTACATCTTCGATTCGCTCTGCAAGCCTGCTCTCACCTACCCCATAAGTGATAAGTGTTTTTTGAATAATCGCGGTGCGCCCCGGTAATTCAAGAAGTATTTCCTTCAACTTATTTTCAAAAAGACTTTTCATTTCAAAAGGCACCCCGGGCATAAATGCACTAATTACTCCTTCATGCTCAAAGAGCATGCCCGGAGCTGTACCGTGATCATTAAATAAAACTTTGCAAGATTTAGGTAGCCTTGCTTGATCACGATTATGGGCATTCATTGGCGCCTTAATGTAATGGGCAAAAAGAAATTCTAGATGACTGTAAACCTCTTGGTTAAAAACTAACTCTGTATTGTAAAACTGACAAAGTGCGGCTTTGGTCACATCATCGCGGGTGGGCCCTAATCCTCCTGTAACCAATACTACATTAACTCGATTATGCGCTAGCTCCAATGCCGAAGTGATATCTTCAACAGTATCACAACAAGTACTAATATGCTTTACCGTTACGCCTAATTCGGTGAGTGATTTAGCGAGAAAAGAAGCATTGGTATTAACGACTTGCCCGATAAGAAGCTCATCTCCAATACTAATTATTTCTGCAGCTAGTGTTTTCATTATCTCACGCCTACCTTGAAGAACGGTTCATTTTCAATAAAACCCTCTAATACGTCCCCGGCTTTTACTTTACCAACACCAGATGGGGTCCCAGAAAATATAATATCCCCTTTTTTAAGGGTAAAAAACTGAGAAACATAAGAGATTAATTCGTCGATCTTCCAAAGCATCAGTTCTGAACTAGCTGATTGAACTACTTCGTTATTTCTCTTCAAACTAAAATTTAAATCATTGAGATCTTTATAATTTGATTTTGAAACCCATTTACCAATAACTGCTGATCCGTCAAAAGACTTAGCCTTCTCCCATGGCAACCCTTTAGACTTCAATTCATCTTGTACATCTCGAGCAGTAAAATCAATCCCAAGACTTACTTCATCGTAATATTTGTGAGCAAACTCTTTAGCGATGTGCTTCCCAACTTTAGTAATCTTGACGAGAAGTTCTACCTCATGGTGAACATTATTACTGAATGGTGGTAAATAAAAGTCCTGTTCCTTAGGCAGTATAGCAGAATCGGCTTTGATGAACACTACAGGGTTTTTTGGCCTCTCATTTTCTAATTCTTCAATGTGAGCCGTGTAATTTCTGCCAATACAAATAAGTTTCATAGCTAGGATTTAAAATAGGTTCCTAATTTGATTTGAGTGAGTACTTTCTTGGTATAAAGCGGAAAATCAGCACCTAAAATCCACCCAAAGTAACCTGGTTCTTTCTCGAGAACTTCTAAAACCGGCACACCTTTGTGCTTACCAAAGTTAAAAACAGGAACTCCATCCTCGTTCTTAGTAAGCATACCCGCAAAATCTACCCGATCCTGCCTTGAGGTAAATTCAGATAGCGACTTTACATCTTTCGGCAGCTCTTTATATCTATTTAGTTGTGCTTCGAGAACTTCATAAGTTGCTAAGGTATCTGCTTCAGCGGTATGTGCGTCCTCAAGGTCTTTATCACAATAAAATTTATAAGCCGCGGTTAGTGTGCGCTTTTCCATCTTGTGAAAAATGGTTTGTACATCGACAGAAACCATTTTCTTAAGATCAACGTCTACACCAACTCGCAGGAGTTCTTCGATAAGCATAGGAATATCGAAACGATCTGAATTGAATCCGGCTAAATCTGCATCCTTGAACCACCCATAGATTTCGTGCGCCAACTGCTTAAACGTAGGCTCATTCGCAACTTTGTCATCAGATATTCCATGAACGGCTGTAGATTCAACAGGAATCGGAATCTCAGGATTCACCAACCAACTTTGCTGCTTTCTAGTACCATTAGGAAACAATTTTAGTATCGAAATTTCTACGATCCGGTCTTTAACAATGTTAATACCTGTGGTCTCGAGATCGAAGAAACAGATCGGTTTAGAGAGTTCTAAGGCCATGAAACTAGCTTTTGATTTTATACTTTTCGATCCATCGACCAATTTTCAAGAAGATCAGCCACATGTTTAATAAAAAGCCCTCCTAATGCTCCGTTCACCACACGGTGATCATAGGAGTGAGACAAGAACATTTTATGGCGTATAGCAATAAATTCACCTTGATCAGTATCTACTACAGCAGGGATTTTTCTAATAGCACCTATAGCTAGAATAGCTACCTGCGGTTGAGGAATAATTGGAGTTCCCATAACACTGCCAAAAGAGCCGATGTTAGTGATCGTATAGGTGCCTTGCATCACTTCGTCAGGCTTAAGGGCACTCTTTCTAGCTCTAGCCGCTAGATCGTTAACCTTTTTAGCTAAACCAACTAAATTCAAGGTGTCTGCATCCTTTATGACTGGAACAATCAGGTTACCGTCTTCTAGAGCGGTTGCCATTCCCAAATTAACTGAAGCCTTCTTAATAATTTTTTCCCCATCAAACTGAATATTCAACATTGGAAAAGCTTTCAAAGCCTTGGCTACTACTTCAAAGAAGATCGGAGTAAACGTTAGCTTTTCACCATGAGTTCGCTCAAATTGATCTTTAATAGCTGCTCTCCATTCAACAACCCGCGTCATATCAACTTCGATAAAACTTTGAACATGAGCAGAGGTTTGCAAACTGCCAATCATATGATCTGAAGTAAGCTTTGCCATTCGATTCAGTTCAATGATCTCGTCTCCAGAAGCTAGAGTAGCGGTAGGAATTGATACCGATTTTACCGGTGAATTAGATGCACTTGGTTTTAATTCCTTTGCGGTTGTAACTACCTCAGAAGGAACAGCCGAAACAGACGCAGAACCGGCGCGTTTTTCGAGGTAGGCGATCATGTCATATTTCGTAACTCTACCATCTAGTCCTGTACCTTGAATCTGATTTAATTCTTCATCAGATATCCCTTCTTCCTTCGCCATATTTCGAACGAGTGGAGACAGTAAACCTGAAGAAGCGATCGATTTTGAAAAATGATTGGATATTGGAGATTCGATGGCTTCGATAACAGAAGGAGCTGGTTCTTCTTTAACAGGCTCTTCTGATTCTTTTTTGGATTCAATCTCTAACGGATTTTGAACTGGAATAGATTCAGTTTCAACAGATGATTCAGGTCCTCCTTCAGTTTCTATGATAGCAATCACAGCTCCTACTTCAGCCACCTCATCAATAGCGAATCGCTGCTCAATTAATATACCGGTATATTCACTAACTACTTCAGAATCAACTTTATCGGTAGCTACCTCAACAATAACCTCGTCTTCTTCTACACGGTCACCGACCGATTTGATCCAATTGGTTATTGTAGCCTCAGCTACACTTTCGCCCATTTCAGGAAGTCGAATCTCAATTTTCGCCATGGCTACAAAGTTAGCAATTATCCTTTATCGTAGTTGAGTGGAATACGATTAGAAATGCTTCGGCCAAGGGTTATTTCGTCTGCATATTGAAGTTCATCACCGACTGCTATACCTCTAGCGATGGTAGAAAACTTCAGACTAAGACCAGCTAATTGCTTGTAAATGTAAAAGTTAGTAGTGTCTCCTTCCATGGTAGAACTCAGTGCAAAAATAAGTTCAGTAATCCCTTCTGATTTCACTCTTGAAACCAAAGAATCAATAGTAAGGTCTGAAGGCCCGATCCCATCCATCGGAGAAATCTTACCTCCAAGAACGTGATATCTCCCTCTGAACTCAGAGGTACCCTCAATCGCAAGCACATCTCTGATGTCTTCAACCACGCACAAAATGCCTATATCTCTTCTAGAATCCTCACATATTTGACAAATTTCGGTATCCGATAGTGTATGGCAATGTTTACAATTTTTAGAATTTTCTCGTAAGGAGAGCAAGGCTTTGGAAAGATCTTCAGTCTGTGTCTGAGGTCTGTTTAATAGATGTAATGCTAAACGAAGTGCAGAACGTTTTCCAATCCCAGGGAGCAATGAAATTTCATTCACCGCATTTTCTAATAACTTTGAGCCATATTCCATTTTTCAAAAATACTAGAAGCGACTCATGAATCCCACTCAAATTTTTATTCTTCTGATTGCTTATTTCGGTTTACTGTTTGTGATCTCATACATTACGGGAAAAAGCGACTCTAACGAGGCCTTCTTTAAAGCCAATTCGAATTCACCTTGGTATCTAGTTGCTTTTGGTATGGTAGGCGCCTCTTTATCTGGTGTGACCTTTATTTCGGTTCCGGGCTGGGTAGGTCAAACGAGCTTCACCTACCTTCAAGTAGTGATCGGGTATTTTTTCGGATACCTTGTCGTCGCCTACATTTTATTACCTATTTATTACAAACTTCGCCTTCCCTCCATTTACAGCTATTTAAGTGAACGATTCAACCCAAGTACACAAAAAGTCGGGGCCTTTTACTTTTTAATTTCCAGAGTGATCGGAGCTTCATTTAGACTTTATTTGGTGGCACTTGTGTTGCACACCTATCTATTTGAGCCGCTTGGAGTACCTCTAGAGGCCACCGTAATTCTTTCAGTTGGATTAATTTATGCCTATACTTTCAGAGGTGGGATTCGAACGATTGTAATTACAGATAGTCTACAGACCTTTTTAATGCTTCTTAGTGTTGGCTTGAGTATCTATCTCATTTTAGACGAGCTGAATTTCAGCGTTTCTCAATATTTATCTTCTACTTCCTTTGAAAGTATGAGTCAAGTTTGGGTAACTGAAGACTTTGGAAGAAGTGATTTCTTTCTCAAATCCCTAATCGGAGGAATGTTTATCACCATCAGCATGACCGGGCTTGATCAAGATATGATGCAAAAAAATCTAAGCTGTAAAAATTTGAAAGAAGCTCAGAAAAACATGCTTGTTTTCAGTACAGTATTAGTGATAGTTACCACCCTATTTATATTCTTAGGGGCCCTACTCTATTCCTACGCAGAGGTAATGGGAATTGGTATACCTACTCAAAATGGGGTTACTAGAACCGATTTATTGTTTCCAGAAATCGCACTGAAAGGAAACTTAGGAATTCTAGTTTCCATATCCTTCTTCTTGGGTTTAATAGCTGCGGCGTACAGCAGCGCTGACAGTGCACTTACCTCCCTAACCACATCCATATGCTTTGACTTTTTAGATTTAGCAAATGACAACTCTAGAGCAACTATCCAAAAACGAAAGTGGATTCACCTAGGGGTAGCCATTCTTCTGATCTTGGTAATCATCGCATTTAGTTACTGGGTAGACCAAAATGTGATTGATAGTCTTCTTACCGTGGCTGGATATACCTATGGCCCGTTACTGGGATTATTTGCGTTCGGACTTTTCACTTCGCATCAGATCAAGGGTAACCGAGTTTTCCCAATCACTATTGCATCGGTGATTCTGATTACCTTGACAGCTAATTTGCCAAGTGACTTTTTAGGGAATTATAAGCTAGGCTACGAGTTATTACCACTCAACGGGACAATAACCTTCAGTCTACTTTACTTATTTCGATCTAGAACTTCATAATTACACTACCCCAGGTAAATCCACTACCGAAGGCCGCAAGAACCACGAGATCACCAGCATTTACCTTACCTTTTTCCCAAGCCTCAGTTAAGGCGATTGGGATAGATGCAGCCGTAGTATTACCGTAGTGCATGATGTTATTGTAAACCTGATCGTCAGACAATCCGAATTTAGATTGAATAAATTGAGCTATTCTAAGATTTGCTTGGTGAGGAACAAGCATATCAATATCTGAACTTGTTAAACCGTTGTGCGCTAGACCTTCTTTAATCACCTCTGAAAAACGCACAACCGCATTTTTAAAAACGAATTGTCCGTTCATATGTGGCAAGTAAGACTCGTCATTCGGGTTATTGTCTTTTAGAATATCCGTCACCCATCGCTTACCCATTCCAGGGGCAATTAAGGCTAATTCCTCGGCATGAGCACCTTCAGAATGCAAGTGAGTAGAAAGTATTTTACGATTTTCATCTTCACTTTTTGAAACAATAGCTGCTCCTGCCCCATCTCCAAAAATAACAGAGACAGATCGGCCGCGAGTAGTCATATCTAGGCCTTGACTGTGCAATTCAGAACCAATAACTAGTATATTTTTGTACATCCCTGAACGGATGTATTGATCAGCCACAGAAATTGCATATACAAACCCAGAACACTGATTTCTAACATCCAAAGCCCCTACTGTACTCAAACCTAAATCACGCTGTACGAGAACCCCTGGGCCCGGGAAATAATAATCAGGACTAAGGGTTGCAAAAATGATAAAGTCAATTTCATCTTTATTGATTCCAGCGCGTTCAATGGCTACTTTAGCAGCCTCAACACCCATAGACGTGGTAGTGTCTTTACCTTTAACTGCAAAACGTCTTTCTTTAATACCTGTTCTTTCAGTGATCCATTCATCACTAGTTTCAATGATTTTCGATAGATCGTCATTGGTTACAACCTGTTCTGGCACATAGTAGCCCAATCCTTTGATGTAAGCGCTGTTCATATGAATAATTTAGTCCTTTAAAATTAGGCTTAATTTGACAAATACTTGAGATAAGCCTTGGTGTCCACATCTGCCTTTAAATCATAAAGCAAATTATAAAGACCGAAAAAGGTACGATTCATATAAAGAAAATGCTTCGAACCTCTATTGGCATTCATCTTACGGATGGTTTGGTCTTGAGAGAAAAATTCAGCCATTTTGCCAATTCCGTCCCAGAATTCTGGATTGGCGAAATCAAATCGATCCCTATTAAACGGCGCCGTGAAGAGCTGTAGCATTTCTCTAAAGAGTTTGGTAAAATAAGTTATTTCGTCTGCTCCATCAGATTCTACTAACATTTCAAGTTCGTATAATTTCGAAAGGAAAAGATCCTGGTCTTTCATCGCAGAGGCATTTGCCAACTCAAAATAGGGAGTATAAAACTGATTCGGTATTTCTTTGATACATCCAAAATCAATAACAATAAGCTCACCTTGTTGGTTCACCAAAAAATTACCCGGATGTGGATCTGCATGCACCGCCTTCAAGCCATGAATCTGAAACATATAAAAGTCCCATAGCGATTGGCCCAATGCTTGAGCTACATCAGCATCAAATTTACCATTAACGAAAACTCCGAGGGGTACTCCGTCCATCCAATCCATTGTTAGAATTCGTTCAGAAGAATACTCTGGATAATAATTCGGAAATCGGAGATTTGGGATATGACTCGCCTTTGAGGTAATTGAGACGCTCATATCGAGCTCATGTAAGTAGTCGGTTTCTTCTTTGAGTTTTTCTTCAATTTCCTTGAAATACTTCTCCGACTCTCGAGCTCCCATATTGAACATTCTGAGTGCGATAGGCTTTACCAGTGCCAGATCTGACGAAATACTCTCAGCGACACCGGGATATTGAATCTTTACGGCTAAATTCTTACCTTCTTTATTAGCTTTGTGTACTTGTCCGATAGAAGCGGCGTTGATTGCATTGTAATCGAAAGAATCAAAGATATCCTCCGGCAACGCATTCATGTATCGCCTAAAAGTCTTCTTTACTAGTGGACCAGAAAGAGGTGGAACTGAAAATTGAGAAAGAGAAAAGCGATCTACATACGCCCGAGGTAATATATTGCGCTCCATGCTTAGCATCTGAGCTACTTTTAAAGCACTTCCCTTCAGCGTTTTTAAACCATCGTAGATATCTGAAGCATTATTCTCGTTTAAACGATCCTTTGCTTCATCTGAACCTACCAGTGACTCTCCGTAATATTTAATATAATTACCCCCAATCTTAACTCCAGTTTTAACAAGCTTACTCGCCCGCTCAAGTTTGGAAGTAGGAATTGAATCTAAAGTCTTCATTTAGCAAATAACTCCTTAGCCATGAATTTTCCAAGATCAATTACGTTTTCTAAAGGGGTGTGATCAAAAACGTCAAACACCGTATTGATTGATTTCTCAATGGCTACATCGGTTTTTTCAAAGCCCGGTGAGTCATCCTCTAAATTGAATTTTAAAATAAACAGAAACTGCGCCCATGCAGCCTCTGAAAAGATTTGAGTATTATGCTTGGTAAATGAAATTTTTTTCTCCTCATTCCCTGCCTCGATAAGTGTTGTGGCAAAATTTAAAAAAACAGCTCTAAGTTTAGAAAGCTCAGAAAGCGATTGTAAACTTTTTATCCCTTGCTGATTTTTTAAACTAAACAGCACATAACTTCTATTGAGAGTAATTAGTTCAAAAAACGAGAAGTAATAAGCTAATAATTTCGATCGTCTATCATACCCTTCGTACTGCTGATCTCCCTCGAGAGCCTTCATTGTATTTTCATGAAAAGCCAGCCAAACCTCTTTGGCAAGAATATCTAAAGAACCAAAATGTTTGTAGAATTGTGAATCCTTAATTCCCAATTGAGAGCAAAATTTGAAGACTGACTTAGGAACCACTTCATGTTCCAGACAGGTATTCATGTAATGCGAAACGATTTCTTGTTTTGAAACCTCTTTAGTTTTAGCAGCCATAGCAAATATGTTTAGACAAATTTAATTAACCCTGAACAAAAAATGAAATAGATAAAAGTCAAAGAAAAAGAAAACGCGCTATCTGTAGAAATGATAACGCGTTTTCAACAACCTAACCAATAAATAAACAAACTTGTTGTGTTTCTTTTTCATAGCAAAGTTTCCACAACACTTCAAATATACATTTTGTTTATTAAAACTCAAAAATAATTAAACATAATTTTCAAAATAAATAAATCTGTCAGTTTGTCACTGAGATAAAGATTGGTACTCTTTTTGAAATTTCTAGTGCAATTAATCATTTGAATAAAACTTATGGAAAAAGGTAAAATCAACGTTTCTGTGGACAACATATTTCCACTGATCAAGAAGTTTCTTTACAGCGATCAAGAAATATTTTTACGAGAGCTCGTTTCTAATGCAACAGATGCAACCTTGAAACTTAAGCATTTATGCAACATCGGTGAATCTACCGCTGAGTACGGAAACCCGCAGATCGAGATTAAGATCAATGAAAAAGAAAATACCCTTCATATCATTGACCAAGGAATTGGTATGAGTGAAGAAGAAGTTAAAAAATACATTAACGAAGTAGCCTTTTCTGGGGCAGAAGAATTTCTAGATAAATATAAGGATAGCGCTAAAGATAGTGGCATTATCGGCCACTTCGGTCTTGGATTCTATTCAGCATTTATGGTAGCCCATAAAGTAGAAATCATTACCAAGAGTCATACCGATGCCCCAGCGGTTCATTGGAGCTGCGATGGATCACCAGAATTTGTACTTGAACCCTCCGACAAAACCGATAAAGGAACAGAGATCATTCTCCACATTTCTGATGATTCTAAAGAATATTTAGAAAAAGGAAAAATCAGAGGTCTATTAGAGAAATACAATAAGTTCATGCCTATTCCTATTAAAATGGGTACAAGAACTGAGACCCTTCCAAAACCTGAAGGGGCTAAAGAAGAGGATCCAGCACCCACTAAGGAGGTTGATGATATTGTAAATAATCCAAATCCTGCATGGACAAAATCGCCCAGTGATCTGAATGATGAAGATTACAAGAATTTCTACCGCGAACTCTATCCGATGCAGTTTGAGGAGCCCTTATTCAATATTCACTTGAATGTTGACTATCCATTTAACCTTACGGGTATCCTCTATTTTCCAAAGCTATCGAATGACCTTAATATTCAAAAGGATCGCATACAACTATATCAAAACCAAGTTTTTGTTACCGATAATGTAGAAGGCATTGTGCCCGAATTTTTAACCATGCTTAGAGGGGTTATCGATTCTCCAGATATCCCACTCAACGTGTCAAGATCTTATCTTCAAGCAGATGGTGCAGTTAAGAAAATTAGCTCATACATCACTCGTAAGGTTGCCGATAAACTTACATCTCTCTTCAAAGATGACCGTAAATCATTCGAGGAGAAATGGAACGATATTAAAGTGGTCATTGAATATGGAATGCTGTCTGAAGAGAAATTCTTTGAAAAGGCAGAAAAGTTTGCATTATACCCGTCAGTTGACAATGAGTACTTTACCTATGAAGAGTTAGTAGCAAAAATTAAAGACTCACATACCGATAAGGATGGCAAACTTGTTCTTCTTTATGCATCAAATCTAGAAGAACAGCATTCTTATATTGAAGCTGCAAAAGAGAAAGGCTGTACTGTTTTACTCTTAGACAGCCCAATCGTTCCTCATTTACTTCAGAAATTAGAAACCTCTAAGGAGAACATTTCGTTCGCCCGAGTTGACTCAGATGCTGTTGAGAATTTGATTAAGAAAGAAGAGGAATCGATCTCAAAATTAGATGAAACTCAAATCACTACTTTAAAAGAAAAAGTTGAAGGAGTTGTGAAGGATACAGGATATATCATTCAAACCGAAGCGCTGAGTAGCGACGCACTGCCTTTTATGCTGACTGAACCTGAATTCATGAGAAGGATGAAGGACATGCAAAAAACAGGAGGCGGTGGATTTATGGGTCAAAACATGCCGGACATGTATAACCTAGTCATCAATACTAATCACCCTTTAGCTAGTGAAATTCTCGAAACTAAAACTGATAAAAAGCGAGAAAAACTAATTCGTCAAGCGCTCGACCTCGCTAAGCTATCGAAAGGAGTTCTTAAAGGGGCAGACCTCAGCGCTTTTATTAAGAGAAGTGTTGATCTGATTAAATAGTTTCAGTAAAGATTAAAACAAAAAAGGCCCTCCGAAAGAAGGGCCTTTTTTAACCTTAACAATTAACTAAACTATTGCACTTTTACAATTTGCTCGAAAGCATTTTGATTGTAGGCAACCACAATTTTGTATGAATCGTTGAAAGCTTTAGAGAAGTCAAATGCTTTCTCAACGATTAAGTCTCCAGCTACACGTTCTGTGTAAATTACATTGTTTTGGCTATCAAGTACTTTGATCTCTACCATCACTTGCTCAGCATTTAAGAAGCTTACTAATAACTTCTCACCTTTTCTTTTGAAAACTGGATCTAGTGAAAGAACTTCAGATTCAATACCAAAAGAAGTAGTGGTAACTACTGATGCAGGATTAGCAACTGCTGATAATGCAGTAAAAACTAGGGCCAGGGTTAAAATAACTTTTTTCATTTCTATTCGTTTTTTAATTGATGATTCTTGATTGATGATTGATACTGCAAATATAGAGTCACAAAGAATCTTGTAAATACACACCCATTATCCAGTTTATGTACAATTTTAACATTGAAAGATGAAAATTTGAGATATAAAGTGAATATCGAGACAATTCAGTCGTATTTTTGAAAAGTCAAAAGGATAACTAATGAGTAACCAATCTATTGCATTTGAAGTAATTACCCCCGTGTTCGGAAACTCTTTTGCATTGCAAAGCTTTGACGAACAAAATATTAATCATTACAAGAGCTGGCATTATCATCCAGAAATAGAACTTGTATACATTAATGGAGGAGCTGGTAAGCGGCAAATAGGTTCACACATGTCCTATTTTAATGACGGAGACTTAATATTAATCGGCAAGAATTTGCCCCATTGCGGATTTACAGATCGTTTTACAGGCAATAAAAAGGAAACCTTAGTTCAATTCAAAGAGGATTTCTTGGGGCCAAACTTCTTCGATATCCCAGAAATGATCGCAATTAACGACCTATTCGAGCTTTCAAAGCAAGGGCTTGCATTTCACGGAGTAACCAAAGAAAAGGTAGGCGAAGCAATGGAAGCCATGCTTCACCTCCCCGATTTTAAACGTCTTTTAAAGTTATTAGACATTTTACATGATCTAAGTATCTCTAAAGAGTTCACCATTTTAAATGCAGAAGGATTCAGCATTTCCACAGAAGTAGCTGATAACGATCGAATCAACCGAGTTTTCAACTACATCAAAAATCACTATCAGGAGAGCATTTCGCTAGACGAAATATCTGATCTAGCGGGCATGACTGAACCTTCATTCTGCCGATACTTCAAAAAAACAACGAATAAGACCTTTACTCAATTCGTCAATGAATATCGATTAGTTCATGCCTCTAAATTATTAGCAGAAAACAACTTACCAATCACCGACATTGCCTTTGAATGTGGATTTCAAAACTTCTCTCATTTTAGTAGAACCTTTAAGAAATTCACAGGTGTTTCACCACTTCGTTACAGAAACCAAATGAAAACTATTATCGACACCTAATGATTGATCTCAGTTTTAATAGTTCTAAACTTCTCTTCTGGCCGAATTTTCTATCAACAACCGAGGCTGATGAATTATTCGTAGAACTGATAAAAGTTAATCTTTGGAGACAAGACAAGGTTAAAGTTTTCGGAAAAGTCTACGATCAACCAAGACTATGCTTTTTGGCTGCTGACCAAAAGGTAAATTACACCTACTCCGGTTTAACACTACCTGCAATTGAATTCTCAGAAAGTCTTCTTTCATTAAAGAATCGCATTGAAGAAATTACCTCTGCAAGGTTCAATAGCTGCTTAGCGAATCTTTACAGGGATGGAAACGATAGTAATGGTTGGCATTCAGATGATGAGAAAGAATTAGGTAGTCAACCAATAATCGCCTCATTGAGTCTGGGAGTAGCACGCAATTTTGACTTAAAACACAAAAAGAATTCGCTTTTAAAAAAACGTATCGAACTCACCCACGGCAGCCTCCTTTTAATGAGTGGTCGCACCCAAGAAGACTTCAAACACCAAATCGCAAAATCAAAACGTATCCACGAACCTCGCATCAATCTTACTTTTAGATATATCTTTGATGAGCTATGAAGAAAGAATTTACTGAGAGAGAAATCGACCGAATCATTGAAATGGCCTGGGAGGATCGTACACCATTTGATGCGATCACTTTTCAATTCGGAATATCAGAGCAAGAGACCATCAATCTAATGCGTCGGGAGATGAAGCCATCGAGTTTCAGGATGTGGCGTACTCGTGTTCAAGGCCGCCCAACGAAACACTTAAAATTAAGAGACAACGTTAAAGGGCGTTTTAAATGTTCACGACAAAGGAACATCTCTGGGAATAAGATCTCTAAAAGAAGATAGAAATCCCTATTCAAAAAGTAGGTTCAATAATCGCGCTAGTCGCACTCCACCCTTTTGCAGCTGAGTAAAAAGTAAGTCGTTGTACTCGTAACTGTATCTATAAGCCAATCGATCTCCGTCCTTGGCAGATGCATAAACAGTTGCTGCCGCCTCATGAGAATCCTCAATCCAATCTAAATAGGTTCCCGAGTTGTATTGTTTTCGTTTATCGCTTGAAAGCTGATCGTCAAGTTCATTTGCTAGTTCAGTATAAGAAAGATTTACTGACTCTATCAAATCAGAGTCCCATAAACGGTGCAAATTAGTAGGTTTTGAAAACCAGGAAAGCTTGATGGCGTTACCTCCACGATCCTCTCCTCTTCCTGCATGAAGTGGCATGTGCATATCTCCTATTAGGTGAACCAAAAGAGCCAGGTGAAATTGCTTGTCTTCTATACTCGAAGTAGCATCTGACAACACCTCTATGCACTGCTCAATGCCAAAAATAATATCACCGGCGTCTACTCTTTTAGAAACATCATATCTCGTATCTAATTCATAATTCACATAGTGCCAAGGGCCATATTTAGAATAATTGCGATCAGATTTTATTTCATCGGCATAGGTTGAAACAAATGCCAAGCTTTTTCCTGCAAGCAGTTTTTCAATCTTTCGACTGGCTTTACGAGTCAAATGATATTCTGCAATGAGTCCAATAACTCGATGCCCGGTTTGACCCCAAACCACTGTTTCATCGGCGGCGTTTACAGCATGAGGTTCGGGAGTATTGATATCTATCAGTAGGCTCAACAGAACAAAAATTAGTTTCATATCAATTTTGATTTAAAACAAAAATAGACTCCTATTCTCTAAAAAGAGAACATTTAACATATTCCTACTTTGGATTCTATTACTTTTATGGGTTATGAAAAGAAGCTTTTTATCACTACTAGTGGTTCTAGTAGGCTCTTATAACGGATACGCTCAGAAAAGAAGTATCTCTGCCAAATTGATTAATCAAGAAATTCTTATCGACGGTAAACTTGATGAATCGGTATGGATTAGTCAAGAACCCTCAGGAGGATTTACACAATATTTCCCTACCGATACCCTCCCTGCAACTAACGATAGTAAAATCCGCATTCTTTATGACAAGGATGCAATCTACATCGGTCTGACCATGAAGACTTCCTCAGACCAGTTTGTCGTTAATTCATTGAGAAGAGATTATAGAGGGAGCGGTATTGATAATATTGCCATCATGTTTGACACATTCAATGATGGGAACAATGCTTTTATTTTTGGTATGACCCCACTGGGTGTTCAACGCGAAGGTTTGATTACCAACGGAGGAGCTACAAATCGTGACTACCAATTTTCATGGGATGCCAAATGGCAGGGAGAAGCCTACATCGGAGACGGGTATTATAGTTTAGAAATGTCGATACCATTTAACTCGCTAAAATTCGAGAATAACGCCACTCGGTGGGGATTTAGAGTACATCGCTTCGATATGCAGACCAACGAAACTAGTGTTTGGGTTCCTATCCCACAGAATCAAATACTAGGAAGTTTAGCATTTACAGGAGATCTACTTTTTGAACAACCCCTATCCGATTCAAAAACTTCAGTAGCCCTTATTCCTTTCTTAACTGCTGGGTCATCTCAGGACTTCGAAAACGCAACCCCAAAATCGAGTTTTTCAAGTATCGGAGGAGATGTAAAAATTCCAGTAGGTAAAGGAATGAATCTCGATCTTACCTTTAATCCAGACTTTTCGCAGGTAGAAGTTGATAATTTTATCACCAATCTCACTCGTTTTGAGGTATCGCTTCCAGAGCGTCGTCAATTTTTTATTGACAACAACGACCTCTTCGGAGCATTCGGGGGTGGTAGAGACGCCAACCCTTTCTTTTCTCGAAGAATTGGAATTGCTTCAGACAATGAGGGAAATACCATTGAAAATGGAATTACCGCTGGAATGCGCCTAACAGGAAAGTTAAACGATAAATTAAGAGTTGGTGTTCTTTCTATTCAAACCGAAAGTGATCTAGAAAATGGTATCCCATCGAATAACAATTCGATGATTGCTCTTCAGCAAAAGGTCTTCAGCCGATCGAATATCGCTGCATTTATTATTAATCGTGAAACCTCTGAAGCAGAGAACACCGATTATGAAAAATACAATCGCGTAATTGGAATTGATTATAACCTTGCTTCAGCAGACAATACTTATGTCGGTAAGTTTTACACTCACAAATCACTCTCTCCTAATGATACGGATGGCAACTTATCTGTAGGTACCAATCTTCAATACAACACACGAACTTGGAGCGGATTTCTAGATGCCATTTACATCGATGAAGAATTTACCTCAGACCTTGGTTTTATTCCTAGAAAAGGTATTTTAAAATGGGGCGGAAAAATCGGCTACCGTATCTGGCCTAAAAAAGGAATTTTCAATAGTCACAGCTTTGACACCTTTCAGAGCTACACTCATTTATCTAGTCTAGACTATACTCAAACCGATTACTTAAGAAACTTTGGATATGAAGGTAGACTAACAAATCAAGGGCAGATCGAATTATCCATTAATAACAGGTACACTTATTTAACTGACGAATTCGGGCCAACCCGCAGAGACGAAGACATTCCTTTACCCGCTAATAGCGACTACAACTATACAAGTGTTCGCTTTCAATTTCAATCAGATCGAAGAAAGTTGTTCTCCTATAACATACAAACTGATATTGGCGAGTTCTTTAATGGCACCAAATCTTCGTTTGAAACCCGATTAAATTTTAGAGTTCAACCCAAATTAAATGTGGGTCTTAACTCCAACATTGACCGAATCGACCTCCCTGAGTTCTATGGAAACACGACCATTGTTCTAATCAGTCCTCGAATTGATTACACCTTTAACAGATCACTCTTCTGGTCTACTCTTATCCAGTATAGTAACCAAAGAGATAATTTTGGAATTAACTCAAGATTGCAGTGGAGATTCGCGCCTCTATCCGATCTATTTCTAGTGTATAACGACAACTATTTCGTTAACCAATGGGGGCCTAGAAGTCGTTCTATCAATCTTAAACTCACCTATTGGCTGAATATTTAATGGATTCGATTACCAACGATACCATCATATTCGGGCTACTAGCATCTATTTTAGCCTTAGTTTTCTACACCCAAAAACACAAAAGATTCCAGTCCTTCTACAGTGTAGTTCCCGCAGTTCTGCTCTGTTATTTGCTTCCGGCGATTTTGGTTTACTTGAAAGTTATCGATCCCTCAGAATCTAAACTTTATTTTGTAGCCTCTAGATACCTCTTACCCGCTGCATTAGTCCTAATGACCTTAAGCGTTGATCTCAAAGCTGTTTTACGATTAGGCCCTAAAGCGCTAATCATGTTTTTTACAGGAACCTTAGGAATTATCATCGGAGGACCCTTAGCACTACTTGTAATGGGATCATTCTGGCCAGAACTGTTACAACTCGAAGGAAACGATGCGATTTGGAGAGGCCTAGCAACAATCGCTGGTAGTTGGATTGGTGGAGGCGCCAACCAAGCAGCTATGTTAGAGGTTTTTAGTTATAACAAGAACCTCTATGGTTCGATGGTTTTAGTGGACGTTCTAGTCGCTAACTTTTGGTTGGCTATACTTATTTTCTTTGTAGGAAAAAAGACGCAAATCGATCGCTATTTAAAAGCAGATAATCGATCTATAGATCATCTAATTAAGAAAATGGAAGGCTACCAAAAAAGTGTTCGAAGAGTAGCTACCACTGCCGACTTAATGCTTTTATTAGGCATAGGTTTCGGAGCCGTAGGCTTAGCCCATTTCATCGGTAATTTTATAAGTAGTCACCTCCCCTACTGGTTTCCCGTTCTTGATGATCCGAAACATATTTTAGCTTCAATAACCTCACCGTTTCTTTGGATGGTACTGACCGCAACAATTATTGGAATAATAGCCTCCAAAACTAATTTAAGATCGCTAGAAGGTGTGGGTTCAAGTAATTTAGGAAGTGTATTTATCTATTTACTAGTAGCAACTATCGGAATGCAAATCGATCTTCGAGCCATTGGTGAACAACCTGAACTCCTTCTTATTGGTCTTATCTGGATCGCCATTCACTCTATACTCCTTTTTAGTGTCGGAAAATGGATAAAAGCCCCCTACTTCTTTCTAGCAGTGGGTAGTCAGGCCAACGTGGGAGGAGCAGCCTCAGCACCTGTGATTGCAGCAAGTTTTCACCCAGCCCTTAGCTCAGTGGGGATCTTATTAGCAATTTGCGGATACATTGTAGGTACTATAGGCGCTTATTTTTGCGCTTTATTGCTTCAAGTTGCGCATAACCTTTAAAGAATCAGATCATTTATCGATATTTGCCTCGGATAACCAAAAGCATTTATGAAGCGTCTTTTACTTTCACTTTCTGCAATAGCGCTGTTGGCTAGTTGCAATTCAACTTCTGAAAATACTGAAGTAACCATCTCTATAAATGGTTTAAAAAAAGGTACTGTTTATCTTCAAAAGATTACAAAAGCAGGACTTATTAACTTAGATTCTGTAGAAAGTAATGGAAAAGAGACTCTGAACTTGGGATTAAATCTAAATCATCCAGAACTCATCTATGCTTACTTAGATAAAGCAGATGGCTCAACGTTCAATGATCGCCTTGCTTTTTTTGCTGAGCCTGGAGAGATCCAAATCTCTACTTCATTAACAAACTTCGAAAATGATGCGGTAATTAAGGCCGGCGAAGAGCATGAGGCCTTCAAAAACCTCCAAGAAATGCTAAGTCGCTTTACCAAGAAAGACTTTGAGCTCATGCAATTAGCGCAGACCGATCGAATAAACGATGATCGCTTCGTTGATTCAATAGTTAAACAGAGTAATAGCAACAATATAAAACGTTACCAATTCATAGCTAATTATGCGCTGTCTAACCCAAATAAATACGTTTCAGCTTATTTAGTTACTAGTGAAGGAGAAGAACTTAATCCGAAATGGAAGGATTCGATTTTCAATAACTTTTCTGAAGCTATCAAAAAATCAACTTACGGCCAACAACTAAACAGCCAACTATCTCAGTAGTTTAGTCTCCTAAACCGTTTATTTGGTCGGCAATTTCATTTGCCTTCTTTTCTAAATACTCATTAACCTTTTTAAAGTGATCCTTTTTCATAGGATTCTCCTTATCATTTACTAGGTCAATAAGCTCATCATAAACTTCAATACAGTTGTCGATGATTTGATTCCCTGCTTCAGAGTTGAGATTTTTTGTTTCAGACTCCCACTCGTAAACTGCTTCGATGAGTTCGCCTAATACGTAGTTGATCTCTTTCTTTAAAGCTTTAACACTTGCCATTTGATTATTCTAATTTGGAATTAAGGTAAATAAAAAAGTTAAACAAAAAATATTTAGTTCATCTTTTTCTAAAAAAGATTAAACGAAAATTGAAGGTTTATTTAACCTATTTCCCTGAATAGGTCACAAAGTTTCTAGGAGTCTCATATAGAACCACTTCTATGTCCTTGTCTAATTCAATGTGAGGCCTAAGTTTATTATAAATAACAACTGCAATATTCTCTGCGGTAGGGTTCATTTCTTTGAATTCAGGTACTTCAAGATTTAAATTCTTGTGATCAAATGCACTCTCGATCTTAGACTTAATCAAATCTTTGAGGACTTTCATGTCCATAACATATCCAGTTATAGGATCAATTTCACCGGTAACACTAACAATCAATTCATAATTATGACCATGATAGTTCGGATTATTGCATAAACCAAAGATCTCTTGATTCTTCTCAAATGACCAGTCTGAACGATACAAACGGTGGGCAGCATTAAAATGAGCCTGTCTACTTACCTTTACTCTCATGATTGTTTTGTTAAAAATTCTACGAATCGATCAAAAATGATCTTGAACCAGGCGGTGTAATCTTGGGGATTATCCTTCATATCTTTCTGAAGTACCTCCATATCGATCCACCTCCACGATGCTACCTCTTCAGGGTTAATAATAGGCTCTTCGTTATAATAACCCACCATCACATGGTCGAGTTCGTGTTCGGTAAGACCATTGTCAAATTCAGCTTTGTACACAAAATGAAATTTTTCTTCAAGATCGACTTCAAATCCCATTTCTTCTCGTAACCTACGCTTTCCAGCTTCAATATTAGACTCCCCCTGGCGCTGATGACTACAACAAGTATTTGTCCAAAGAAGTGGTGAATGATATTTGTGCGCAGCACGTTGTTGAAGCATGAGTTCTCCACGATCATTGAAGATAAAAACTGAGAAAGCACGATGAAGAACAGCCTTTTCGTGAGCCTCCATTTTTTCCATGGTACCCAGTTCACTATCCGCAGTATCCACTAATATTACATATTCCTTTTTCATTTTATAAAATTACTCAATTCTTATTCGACAGCAGCGAAATGACCAAACTGAAAATATGGCTATTTTTGCGGTCTTATTGCTTATTATGTCTATCGCGAAAGAAATTAATAAACGTAGAACGTTCGGAATCATCTCCCATCCAGATGCTGGAAAAACTACCCTTACTGAAAAGCTTCTTTTATTCGGGGGAGCCATACAAGAAGCGGGAGCAGTAAAAAATAATAAGATTAAGAAATCGGCGACCAGTGACTTTATGGAAATTGAGCGTCAGCGAGGTATCTCTGTAGCTACGTCGGTACTTGCCTTTGAATACCGCGATAAGAAAATCAATATTCTTGATACCCCCGGTCATAAGGACTTCGCAGAAGACACTTACCGAACACTTACGGCGGTAGATAGTGTGATTGTTGTAATTGATGTAGCAAAAGGGGTAGAGGAACAAACCGAAAAACTGGTTTCAGTTTGTAGAATGAGAAATATCCCTATGATTGTATTTATCAACAAGCTCGATCGCGAGGGTAAGGATGCATTCGATCTTTTAGACGAAGTTGAACAAAAGTTAGGACTAGCAGTTACGCCCCTTAGTTTTCCAATCGGTATGGGGTACGATTTTAAAGGAATCTACAATCTCTATGAGAAAAATGTCAATTTATTTGACGGAAGCAATAAAACTCATGTATCTAAAACCACAGCAATCGACAATGTTCAAAGTGAGCAACTCGACAATCTAGTAGGTTCGAGTGCTGCGGATAGCTTACGTGAGAATCTGGAACTCGTTGAGGGAGTTTATCCAAGCTTTAATCGCAATGAATATTTAGCCGGAACGCAACAACCAGTTTTCTTTGGTTCAGCACTAAATAACTTCGGGGTAAGAGAACTCCTTGACTGCTTCATAGACATTGCTCCAACTCCTCGCCCAAAAGCAGCCGAGGAACGAGTAGTTCAACCTGAAGAAGAAGAATTCAGCGGGTTTGTATTTAAGATACATGCCAACATGGACCCAAAGCATAGAGATCGATTAGCGTTTATCAAAATTGTTTCGGGAACCTTCGAACGTAACAAACCTTACTTACACGTTAGACATCAGAAAAAACTAAAATTCTCAAGTCCAAATACTTTCTTTGCTGAGCGCAAGGAGATCATAGATATTTCATACCCTGGAGACATCGTGGGTTTACATGATACAGGGAATTTCAAAATTGGTGACACCCTTACTTCTAGTGAAAATTTGAATTATCGTGGCATACCAAGCTTCTCACCAGAACATTTCAGGTACATTAATAACGCAGACCCAATGAAGGCAAAACAGCTATTCAAAGGGATTGACCAATT
>PZPI01000053.1 GCA_003045935.1 Bacteroidota bacterium
CATAGATTACGCTATAGTTTTTATCAGTTTTTTGGTAGAGATAGCCATAAATTCGAGCAAGTTCAAGGCTAAAGACTCCTACTAATTGTTTTTTTGGAAATGCCGGGTTGACTAGTGGCCCAAGCATGTTAAAAAAGGTTTTTACACCTAGTGCTCTACGAATGGGAGCTACTGCTTTCATTGCCGGATGAAAAAGCGGAGCATGAAGAACCGTGATATTTGCATTGTCTAGACATTTTTTTAGGACGTATTCATCTTTGCTGAATACAATACCTAAATGTTCCATTACGTTACTACTTCCGCAAACTGAACTAACACCATAATTACCGTGTTTACTAACCGGTACGCCTGCACCTGCAGTCACAAAGGAGGCAAGTGTTGAAACGTTGAAGGTGTCTTTACCATCACCGCCAGTACCGCATAGATCAATAGGGTCGTAATTGCTGAGATTGACTGGAAGACAAAGGTCGAGTAGGGCCTCTTGAAACCCACTTAGCTCCTCTATAGTAATCGGTCTCATCATATAAATCGTAAGGAAAGAAGCGACTTGATGAGGGTCAAATTTTCCTTCAGCCATTTCAACAAGCACGTTTCTCGCTTCGTCTTTAGTCAAATGCTGGTGCTGAATGAGTCTATTTAAATACTTTTTCATGCCTTTAGCCAATTTTGTAAAAGTTCGATTCCGCAATCGGTTAGTATAGATTCAGGGTGGTATTGAATACCCCAAATCGGTTTTACGCTATGCTCAAGACTCATCACATTCAATTCTTCATCCCAAGCATTTGCTTTGAGTAACGGTGCTGATTCGATATCTGCAACCCATGAGTGATAGCGACCAACAGTAAGTTTAGGTTCGAAATTCTGGTATAATCTTGTGTTCGGGTCAACATTGATTTCACTCGCAATCCCGTGATATACTTGAGACAAGTTCCTGAGTGTTCCACCAAAAACTTCTGCAATAGCTTGATGTCCCAAACAGATCCCAAGCATTGGAATGCAATTTTCTAATTGATTATTAAATTGAATAATCTCTAATAATTTCCCGGCTTCACTAGGAATTCCTGGTCCTGGCGATAGTACAATCTTATCGTATTCCAGAATCTCATTTACTTCGAATTGGTCGTTTCTTTTGACGGTAACTTCTTCTCCGAGTTCTCTTAGATAGTGAACGATATTATATACGAAGCTATCGTAATTGTCTATGACCAGTATTTTGCTCATTATCTCAGGTTTTCAGCCAGTTCAAGCGCCTTTTGAAGGGCTCCAAGTTTATTATACGTTTCTTGCAATTCACTTTCTTCGTCTGAACTAGCTACTATACCGGCGCCGGCTTGATAGTATAATTTGTTATTCTTGCTAAGAAAGCTTCGAATTAAAATGGCATGATTGTAATTACCGTCAAAATCGAAGAACCCGATAGCACCTCCGTAAAAACCTCTTCGAGTTGCTTCGTACTTATCGATTAATTTTAGTGCCATTGGCTTTGGAGCTCCGCTTAGCGTACCTGCGGGAAAGGTATCTGCCATTAATTGTAGGGTTGAAGTACCTTCCGTTTTCTTTGCAGTTACTTTAGAGACAAGGTGAATGACATGAGAGAAAAATTGAACTTCGCGATAGGTTTTAACTTCAACCGCGTGACCATTTCTGCTTAAATCATTTCGCGCTAAATCAACGAGCATGACGTGCTCCGCATTCTCTTTTGGATCTGCAGCTAGTTTCTTTGCAAGTTCTGCATCCTTCTCATCGTCTCCAGTACGTTTGTAGGTTCCTGCAATGGGATGAATTTCAGCTTGACCCTCTTGAACGATAAGTTGCGCCTCGGGTGAAGAACCAAATAGTTTGAAGTTAATGTAGTCGAAATAAAACAGGTAGGGGCTGGGGTTAACAGATCGAAGGGCGCGATAGACGTTGAATTCATCCCCCTGAAAAGCTTGAGAAGTCTGCCTTGAGAGTACTAATTGGAATACGTCGCCTCGCTTACAGTGTTCTTTAGCTTTAACCACTAAATCTTTGAATGCCTCATCACTAATATTGGCCTCTTTTTCTCCTAAATTCTTGTACGGATAGGTGCTCAATGACTCAACGGCCAGTAGCGCCTTAATTTCTTCGATATTAGGGGCACTATCGTTATAAGAATGACATATGAGATAGGCTTCATTTTTGAAATGATCAATAGCTATGATATTTTGATAAAGCGCATAGTAGATATCAGGAATGTCTTGACCTGGTTTGTCCGTCTGATAATCGGGTAGGTTTTCAAAGTAGCGAACACTGTCGTAGCTCGTGTATCCGAACCATCCATTCGTTATAAACTTAAATGGAAGACGTTCCCCTATAAATTGTTTACTAAACCCGTCGATTTGTTCAAGTAAGGTGCTTGATTCACTCAGTGTGATTACTTCCTCAGATTGATCTGGTAAGGTCTTAGTTAATTTTTCGTTGTGTACTGAAATCGATGCAATCGGCTTGCAGCAGATGTACGAAAAACTATTGTCGTTAGTGTGATAATCGCTACTCTCGAGAAGGATACTTCCCGGAAAATGATCTCGGAGTTTTAAATAAACACTTACTGGTGTAAGCGTATCCGCCATGACCTTTTCGAAAGTGCTAGTAAATTCGAATTTTTTCAATTTCATAATTATTAAAAAAAAGTAAAGGCCTGTCGCGATGACAGGCCTTTACATATATCTATAGCCGATAATCATCGCATTACTACGAGGATCTCCACCAGTTTTTATTTGTTCTTATTTGAATCATTGCTCCAAATATACAATGCTTAACACTCAATTAAAAATACATTTAGAATTTATATCGTTTCAAATAAAACGGAAGTTTCTAAACGTACTTTTTTTAAGTGTTGGTTTTGATCTTCTTCAGCTCTTTTGCCTATAGCCAATAATACCGACACATGATAGTCTGAATCCTCTAATTGAAGAATTTTATTTACCTCTTGTACATCAATCCCTTCAAGTGCACAGGTGTCGATTTTTAATTCAGCTGCGGCTAACATCCCAAAGCCTAAGGCGAGATAGGCTTGTTTCTCTGACCAAGATTTTTTTGCCTCCTCCGTCCATTGGCTAAAAACTCCTTTCATAAAGTTGCTGTATCCAGAAACCTCATCTTCTGTAAGCCCTCTCGTTTCCATACTGAGATTAATGTAGCGATCAATAAGATCATCATCAAAGCGTTTTAGGCTTGCAATAGCCATCAGCCTAGAGGCATCTACAATTTGTTTTTGCCCATATCCAGCTGCCTGCAGTTGAGCGCGAGTTTCACGGTCTTCAATCTCTATAATTTTAAAGGGCTGTAAGCCGTATGAAGTTGGTGCTAGTCGAATCGCCTCTTTAATTACTTGATAATCCTTTTCGTGAATCGACTCTTCCCGATTAAATCTTTTGGTGGCATATCGCCAACCTAGATCATTCACTATTTCTTCTCTTTTCATTTTGCATATTTTTGACAAAGTTATTGAAATGCATTCTGTTCTAAATATGCGTCTATTCTTAGTATTTATTTTTCTAGCCCTTTTTTTAGGTTCTTGCTCTCCCAAAGAAACCTCTGCCTCTCCAGTTTCATTATCCGTAGATGAATTGATTCTATTGTTATCAGAAGAAACAGAGCAATTGACGATTTATAATTTTTGGGCGACTTGGTGTACCCCTTGCCTAAAGGAAATGCCCGATTTTGAAAGATTTTCCAAAGAGCATCCTGAGGTGAAATTAATCTTTGTAAGTCTCGATAGAAAGTCAGTCTGGGATAGCAAGGTTCCTCAAGTTATTGAAGAGTTAGGTATAAAAAGTCAAGTATTACTAGTCGAACCTGAAGCCGACTTAAACTGGCGATACAGGGTGAGTGAGAAGTGGAAGCTGATGTCGATTCCTGTCACTTTAATGGTTGAGGGAAATAAGCGCTTATTTTTTGATGCGCCTTTGAATTATCGCGATTTGGGAATTGCGCAACTTCAGTTACAAAAGACATTATCGAATACTTCTATCTTTGAAAAAAAATAAAATTACGCAGCATGAATTTATCACAACAAGAGTGGACCGAAAAGCTTGAATCAACTGATAATGCAATTATTCTAGATGTAAGAACTGCTGATGAAGTAGCTTCAGGTAAGGTCAAAGGAGCCATCAATCACGATATTTTCAATCCGCAAGGATTCATGGACGCTGTAGCCAGCTTTGATAAAAACGCTTCTTATTTTGTTTACTGCCGCTCAGGAAATCGCTCAGGTCAAGCATGTGCTATTCTAAGATCTCAAGGAATCGAAAACGCTTTTAACTTAGTAGGCGGAATGATGGAATGGGAGGGTGAACTTGTATAACTAATTCTATGACACAATTTATCTATACCCTGCAGTTGTGGGGATTTAAAGTTTGTCAACGAATCGGAGATTCTTGGGGGATTCGACCCAGAGTCATTCGACTAACCTTTATATATTTAACCTTTATTACCCTAGGATTTGGCTTTGCGCTCTATCTTTTTGTAGCCTTTTGGCTGAGAATAAAGGACCTTATTTATACCAAGCGCAGTTCGGTTTTCGATCTCTAGAGGAGAAACTGAATACCGATTGCAGTGCTATTTTCTTTCTTTGTTTTTTAAAGCTTTCGTTGTTAAATCGTAAATTTTTTACCAACTTGGACGCTCTGTGAATTTAAAAATCCAAAGAAATTTTATGGTTCGTTCTTTTCGACTGCTAGCTTTTATGTTTTTTGTGTTGAGTTGTAGTGCATTAAGCGCTCAGGAAAAAGGTTTAGATCGTCGTATTGACGAAGCCTTTAAGCCTTTCTCTGATTTCGTTACTAATGTGGTCTTTTTTGAAGTATTAGGCACTCCTTTCGTACTAATTCTGCTTGTAGGTAGTGCGCTATTTTTCACCCTTTATTTCGGTTTTCCTAATATTAGGTACTTCGGTACAGCAATTAACGTGGTTCGTGGAAAATACGATGAATTAGAAACTGAGGGGCACGGAGCCGAAAAGTCTGAAGTAAATATTGTTGATGGTGATGTAACTGGTACGATCAGAGATGAGAGTCAAGAAGGGGAGGTTAGTCACTTTCAAGCATTAGCCACAGCGGTTTCAGGGACGGTAGGTAATGGTAATATTGCTGGGGTAGCTTTAGCAATTGCCCTTGGAGGTCCTGGCGCCACCTTTTGGATGATTATTTGTGGACTTTTAGGTATGTCTACCAAGTTTGTGGAATGTACTTTGGGTGTTCAATATCGTGATGTTGATGAAAACGGAACTGTTTACGGTGGGCCTATGTATTTTTTAAAGAAAGGTTTGTCGAATAAAGGTTTCGCCAAACTTGGTAAAGTGGTTGCGGCCTTATTTGCTGTATTCTGTATTGGTGGATCTTTTGGTGGAGGTAATGCTGCTCAATCGAACCAAGCTACCATCGTAATTAAAGAATTATTTGGACTAGACAGCGCTATGGCAGGGACTATAATTGGTCTTGTGATTGCTGCCGTGGTTGGTGTGATCATTATTGGTGGTATCAAACGAATCGCTTCGGTAACTGAAAAGGTAGTACCGTTAATGGCTGTAATGTATATATTGGCCTGCCTTTATATCATCGGCTCAAACTTTGCTCTTGTAGATGATGCGATTTCTCAAATTATAACTGAGGCTTTTAAGCCAAAGGCTATCGGAGTTGGTGGAGTTATTGGTGTTCTTTTGATTGGATTTAGACGCGCGGCCTTCTCGAATGAAGCAGGTGCGGGTTCAGCTTCGATTGCTCACTCTGCGGTTAAGACTAAATTCTCGGCTTCTGAAGGTTTGGTCGCCTTATTAGAGCCATTTATCGATACGGTGCTAATCTGTACGATGACAGCACTAGTTATTGTTATTTACAACACGGGTGGTGTTTTTGATTACGGAGGTGATGGTTCGGGTGTTGTTTTAATTGATGGTATGCCTTATGAAGGTGCAGGAATTACCTCTAAAGCATTTGCTAATTATATTCCTTATTCTAACGTTTTTCTTACCATCGCAGTAGTTTTATTTGCAGTTTCCACGATGATTTCATGGTCATATTATGGTCTTCAATCTTGGAAATTCCTATTCGGAAGAGGCCAGGCAATGGATTTAACCTATAAATTCTTATTTCTCGTATTTATTATTATTGGTGCTGCTGCAAGTATGGATTCGATTTGGGCTTTCTCAGATGCGATGATCTTTGCAATGGTATTCCCTAATATGGTAGGGTTGTACTTCTTGTTCCCTGAGGTAAAACAACAATTGAAACGCTATTTAACGGCGATTAAGAGATAAACTCATTGAAGCCGAAACGAACCCCTTTTCGTATCTCTAATGAAGAACGAAAAGGGGTTCTTTTTTTACTGCTTGTTTTATGCGTAATTAAGTCTCTTCATTCCCTACTTGCAGAGGGGTATCAACGAGTTATTTTCAACCCAGATAGATTTGAAGTCAGTTCTGAGGAGAAAAAGGTTATAGATACAACTCGTTTAGAGAACGTTCTACTCGCTTCTAACACTGATATAATTACCTCAAACCAACCAATCTACAAGCGAGACCTTAATAGGGCATTAGCAATAGATCTAAAAACGATTCGAGGAATTGGTCCGGTCTTATCTGAGCGTATCATAAAGTATGGTCATTCACTAAATGGGTATACCGATGTCAATCAATTGTATCGGGTATATGGTTTAGATTCTATTGTTGTAGATCGAATTAAAGAGGCTTTTGAAATAAAGTCAGACGCTATAATTCCTATGAATATCAGATTGGCCTCTAGAGAAGAACTCAGCACATTGCCCTATCTTAGCTCGTCAGAGATCGAGTGGTTAATAAGTTTGAGAGATCGACCGGAAGGTTTGGGAAGCAAAGAGTTTGTGACTAACCTTTTGCTAAAAACGTTAAACAAAAATAAAAAGCTTCTCGTATATTTGACCTATGAATAGAAATGTCCATTATTTAGATATTCGCCCATGATGAATTTTGATCGCACAGAAGAACAACAGATGGTTGCAGATGCTGCTCGTAATTTTGCAGAACAGTTCTTAACCGATAAAGTTAGGGAGTGGGATGAAAACCAGTATTTTCCGGCCGAGGTACTTCGAGAAGCTGGTAATATGGGGTTTATGGGTGTTTTGGTGCCCGAGGCTTATGGTGGATCAGCTCTAGGGTATCACGAGTATATCGCGATTATAGAAGAAATCTCTAAAGTAGATCCTTCAATTGGTTTATCGATTGCTGCACATAACTCTTTATGCACTAACCATATTCTTTCTTTCGGTAATGAGGAGCAGAAGAAGCGCTATTTGCCAAAGTTGGCCTCTGGTGAATTTATTGGAGCGTGGGGATTAACAGAGCATAATACCGGATCTGACGCGGGAGGTATGAATACGACCGCTATCAAAGATGGCGATCATTGGGTGTTAAATGGATCTAAGAATTTTATTACTCACGGAAAAAGCGGTGACGTAGCCGTGGTTATTGCCCGTACTGGTGAAAAAGGAGATTATCACGGAATGACGGCCTTTATTCTAGAAAAAGGAATGCCTGGATTTACTAGTGGTAAGAAAGAAGATAAGTTAGGTATGCGTGCTAGTGAAACTGCAGAAATTATATTTGATAATTGTAGAATAACTGATGATCAAAGGCTCGGAGAATTAGGAGAGGGCTTTATACAATCAATGAAGATCCTCGATGGGGGTCGAATTTCGATAGGAGCCTTATCCTTGGGTATTGCAAAAGGAGCCTATGAGGCCGCCTTGAAGTATTCTAAAGAGCGTGTGCAGTTTGGTAAACCTATTTCGAGCTTTCAGGGAATTTCTTTTAAACTAGCGGATATGGCCACTGAAATTGAAGCTGCTGAACTACTATTGCATAAAGCAGCATTTCTAAAGAATGAAGGCCGAAAAATGACTTTGCATTCAGCAATGAGTAAAATGTATGCCTCAGAACTTTGTGTTCGCGTAGCTAATGAAGCGATACAGATTCATGGTGGGTATGGATATACTAAAGATTATCCTGTAGAAAAATTCTATCGAGACGCAAAGCTTTGTACTATCGGAGAAGGTACTACGGAAATACAGAAAGTGGTTATTGCAAAAAATATACTTAAAGATTAGCGGCATTAGACTTAAATCGTATATTTGCAGCCGTAATCGAAAGGAGGTGCAAGTATTATGCTAATAATTCCAGTTAAAGAAGGTGAAAACATCGATAGAGCGCTAAAGCGTTTTAAGCGTAAATTCGACAAAACAGGTACCATGCGTCAGCTAAGAAGCCGTCAGCAGTTCGTCAAGAAATCGGTACGTATGCGCGAGCAGTTACAAAAAGCTCAATATATTCAGGGATTACGTGATCAAGAAGCGTTATAGTCTTAAAGAATATTATAATATTAAAGCCTGCATTCGCAGGCTTTTTTTATTTTCAGGTTTATGTATGAGATTGAAGACTTTGTGAACTTTTTAAAACTTGAGAAGAAATATTCTCAGCACACCTGTACTTCTTATCTTTCTGATCTCTCGCAGGCGTTCGAATATTTTAACTTGACGATAGATCAGTTTTCAAGATTAACAGAACTTGATTATTCGTTGCTACGTAACTTCATCGTCTATTTAAGTAGTCAAGATCTCAATCCTCGAACGATAAATAGGAAGGTAAGTGCGCTTCGTCGATTTTATTCCTTTTTCTTGAGCAAATCGGTAATTGATAGTCATCCATTAGGGAATCACAAGGCGCTGAAACAACCTAAAAAGGTTTCTGTTCCCTTTTCTGAGGATGAAATTCAAAACTTATTCAATCATTTTAATCATTCTAGCGACTCAGATACTTTCGAAAAGTTGAGAGATCGATTAATTGTTGAATTGCTTTATACGCTTGGAGTTCGTCGAAGTGAGCTTATTGGTATAAGAGATCGAGATTTGGATACAAATACACGTACTGTTAAGATTTATGGTAAAGGAGGAAAGGAACGATTGCTTCCATTGCTGCCTTCTACGGTTGGTTTAATAAAAGAGTACGTTGACAAGAGGGGAGTAAAGTTTCAAACTTCATCTTTTTCTTCACTGCTCGTTACTGATAAAGGACAAGAGCTCTATCCTAAATTTGTATACCGTAAGATAAATGATTACCTTAAAGGTGTGTCGGTTAAGCAGAAGAAGAGTCCGCATATGATTCGACACTCGTTTGCGACGCATTTATTAAATCGCGGAGCTGACCTGAATACCGTTAAGGAGTTATTAGGGCATAGTAGTTTAGCCGCTACTCAGGTTTATACTCATAGCAGTATTGAGGAGCTTAAAATGATTTATCAGTCTTCGCATCCTCGCGGCAATCAATCTTCTTCGTAAGTATAACGGGGTTCTCCCCAAAAAGTCAAACTTATGGTTGTACAATTTCACGCGGTCAACTTTAAAGCTGATGCAAAGCTTAAAAACTTTATTGACAAGAGGCTCGAGAAACTAGAGCGATTCTATGGTCGTATTCTTGAAGCGGAAGTTTTTTTAAAGGTTGAAAACACCAAACAAAAGTCTAACAAGCTTACAGAGATTAAGTTAGTAGTTCCTAAAGGCAAGTTGCTGGTAAGGAAGTTGGCAAAGACCTTTGAGCAATCTGCAGATCAAGGAGTTCATGCCCTTGAGCGGATGGTCAAAAAGAAAAAGCAAATCAGAGGTTTTTGATGACAGAAATTTGTTAGAATTTGTTTTGATAAAAAAAAATATTCTCTACATTTGCAGTCCGTTAGAAATAGCGGACTTTTTTTTGTTGGAAAAAGGCGTTATGACGCCGGTGTAGCTCAGCTGGCTAGAGCAGCTGATTTGTAATCAGCAGGTCGTGGGTTCGAGTCCCTCCATCGGCTCTCTTTCATTTTTCGGAATGATGTTCTTTGTAATACGGGGAGATACTCAAGCGGCCAACGAGGACAGACTGTAAATCTGTTGGTTTTTACCTTCGCAGGTTCGAATCCTGCTCTCCCCACAAA
>PZPI01000054.1 GCA_003045935.1 Bacteroidota bacterium
TTCGAACCAGTGACCCCCTGCTTGTAAGGCAGGTGCTCTGAACCAACTGAGCTAAGAGCCCTCACATTTAGGTCTGCAAATATAGAATGTTTTTAATCTTGCCAAAAGAAAAAACGAAAAATTATACAATTTCTGCAACGGTAAAAGTACTTCCGCCTACGAAGATTAGATCCTCAGATGAGGCAGCTCGTTTTGCAGCGGCTAAACCAGATGGAATATTAGAAAAGGTATTTCCTATCAAACCGTATAATTCTCCTTGATTTCTAAGATCTACCGCAGATAAAGCTCTGTTAATATTCGGAGCTACAAAATAGTAAATGGCTCTTTTAGGAAATAAAGGAAGAATTTCTGTCAAATCCTTATCAGAAACCACCCCTAAAACAATATGCAAGCGATTGAATTGGAGTTCAGAAAGGCGTTTTAACACAAAAGCTAATCCAGCTGCATTATGGGCTGTATCGCATAAAACTATCGGTTCAACCCACTGCCAACGGCCCATTAGTCCAGTTGATTGTGCTGCGTTTTTCATTCCGTCTTCTACAGCCTGTTCATTAATAGCCCAACCCTGAGTGATCAATTCCTCTATAACCGCAAATACAGTAAGACGGTTTTTTTGCTGGTATGGTCCTTGAAGATCAAATTCTGAATTGTCTTGAAACCATTGTGGCAGACTTTGTTCAAAAGCCTTAATCAGTTCACTTTTCAGTGCAGTAGCTTGACGTTCAAAAACAGGAAACGTTTCTTTTTGATACTCACCTATGACCACAGGAATGGTAGGTTTTATTATACCAGCCTTTTCAAATGCGATTTTAGGGAGTGTATCTCCCAAGAACTCTTTATGATCATAAGAGATATTAGTAATCACTGAAAGCAATGGGGTAATTACATTTGTAGAATCTAATCTACCGCCCATTCCTACTTCTATGACTGCGATATCGACGGTCTGTGAGGCAAAGTGATCAAACGCCATAGCTACGGTAAGCTCAAAAAAGGAAGGTTTAAACTCCTCGATGAATGATTTGTGTGTCTCTACAAAGTCGATCACTTTCTCCTCTGAAATGCATTCTCCATTGATTCGAATACGTTCTCTAAAGTCTTTTAAATGAGGAGAGGTGTATAGCCCTACTTTGTATCCAGCATGTTGTAATACCGATGCTGTCATATGAGACACCGACCCCTTGCCATTGGTTCCAGCCACATGCACGCTTTTGAAGGCCTTGTGAGGCTCGCTTAAATAATGCATGAATTGAAGTGTTCGATCCAGCTTCAACTCTAAAACCCTAGCACCATCACGCTGAAAAACCGGAAGCCTATGATATAGAAAATCTAAAGTCTCTTGATAATTCATGCAATTACTTGGGAGCTACTGCTAAGACAATTGGATATCCCTCCTTATTAGCCACATCTAGAACATTTACAGCTTTTTTTAAAGCAACATCTTCTTCTGCTCTTAGTATGATTGTGGCATTGGGTGTTTGTTCAAAAGATCTCTTTAACTCAAGAGCCAAGTATTCAGGATTAATTTGAGTCGTACCAATAAAATGTCGACCTCGAGCATCAATTGAAACGGCTATGGTATTAGATTGAGTACTAGCCATTCCTTTAGCACCGGGTAATGTAATATCAATCGTTGAGGTAACGTTAGAGGTAAGTAAAAAGAAAATCAGCAATAGAAAAACCACATCGGTCATCGAAGACAAACTAAACTGGGTACTAGGCTTTATGCTAGACTTAATTTTCAAGGCAAATTCTTTTAACGTTCTAACGAGTCTAGTAACTCGTTACTCAAGTCCTCTAATCTCTTCGTGATACGTGCAAGTAAAACAGCCAATTGATTATACGCAATGTAGCTAAGTATACCTACAATAAGACCCCCTACTGTTGTGATCATAGCCGTATAAATTCCGCCGGCCAATGAAGCAATCTCAGCTTGCCCTGAACTCACTGCCATTTCTCTAAATGCCAAAATCATTCCGATTACGGTACCTAAAAAACCTAACATAGGAGCAGCTCCCGAAAAGGTGGCAAGAATTGAGGTATTGCGTTCTAGTTCAAAAACATAACCTCCTGCCATTTGCTCTAATGCCTTTTCGGTTTTTTCTGGTGAATTCGTTTTGTTGTAAACAGACGTAGCCCTTTGTAAAAGTTCATTAAACATAGCGCTCTCCGCTCTAGACAATTCTTTCAAAACCGACCGATAGGTCAAAAAGCGTTCAATTCCTACATAAAAGGTGATAATCAGAAAGAGTAAGAGCAGTAACATTATAAGAGTACTAGCTACACCCCCCGACAAAATCAGGGAAATTAACGACTCTGATACTTCTGTAGTTTGACTCATAAAATGGTAATCCTATAAAAGAAAATCTCTCATCGCGATTAGTACTAGACCTCCAGAAATAAATCCAATCAGTGCTAACCAAGCAATTTTTTTTAAGTACCAGAAGAAATCAATCTTCTCCATTCCCATGGCAACTACTCCGGCGGCAGATCCGATAATTAACATACTACCTCCAGTACCTGCAGAATAAGCGATGAAATGCCATAATGGAGCATCAGGCCCTTCTGAGAACATCCCAATCGATGCAGCTACCAATGGCACATTATCAATAACCGCTGACCCCACACCAAGCAGAAGTACAACGATGTCAGTATTTGGAATTGCATGATTCAATCCTTCAGCAGCATTGAATAAAATACCTAAAGATTCTAAACAAGCAACGGCCATTAAAATTCCTAAAAAGAACAGGATTGATGGCAACTCAATTTTGGTAAGAGCTTTATGCACTGGGCTGTGATGCCCTCCTTCAGACATCGCTTCTGACATCTTGAATTGACGATTAGAGAAGATTTCAGAAAATAAAGCAACAAATGCTAATGAAAGCATCATACCAACATAAGGCGGCAAGTGAGTTACTGTCTTAAAGAAAGGTACGAATACGATCGAACCTAACCCTAAAAATAGCATGGTACTGCTGTATTTAGATTTCTCCGGCTCTAGTTCTCCCATCTCAATCTCCCCTTGAAAAATAGAAAATCTAGAAGCGATAAGCGTAGGAATTAACATACAGATAATTGATGGCAAAAGAACACGTATTACTAGTGAACCAGCCTCTACCTTACCCGCAATCCATAACATGGTAGTAGTCACATCTCCGATAGGAGACCATGCTCCACCCGCATTGGCATTGATAATGATTAATCCTGCAAAGTATAATCTCAACTGTTTGTCTTTGATCACTTTCTGAAGAATAGTAATGAGAACAATCGTTGCAGTTAAGTTATCAATGATTGCAGATAGTATAAATGCAAGGATCGAAAAAATCCATAAGAGTGCAACCTTCGATCGGGTTCTTATGAAACCCTTAATAGTGGAGAAACCGTCAAAATAATCGACAATTTCTACAATTGTCATTGCCCCTAGTAAGAATACTAGGATTTCAGCAGTTTTACCCAAATGGTGCAACAAAATTTCATCGAGATGAGTAGGTTCAAGCTCTCGTAATTCTGCATTCACTTCAAACATCGGTAAGTGACCAAGTGCTGCAATAGCCCATAAAAGCGCCATCATCGCTAAGGCGGGGATTAGTTTATCTACCTTAACATTGTGCTCCAGAGTGATGAATAGATACCCAAGGAAAAAAAGTGCGATTATAGCTGTTTCCATAATTGTACAGGTGAATTGCTTAGTTATTGTTGCGGCTCTAATATAGAAAAAATTGAGGCGGCCTTAAAAGGTTTAACACTTCAATCACGAATATGAAAATACCAAAATGACCTCGCTGAATTTATGACACTATCAAATTTCTAGACATTTTTCTGATTCATTGTGAAATATGTGGTGAATTTAAGGTTAAGCCATAAATAATTTATAGATTTCGAAGTTTTCGTAAATAATTTCAATCGTATGGCATTAGAAGCACAAGGGCTCTATCTACCCGAATTTGAGCACGACAATTGTGGAGCAGGATTCATTTGTAGTTTAAAAGGTGAGCGCAGTAATGACATTATTCATAAGGCACTAGAAATTCTTGTCCGACTGAAACACCGTGGAGCTGTTAATGCAGATGGTAAAACAGGGGACGGTGCAGGGATCCTTATTGACATTCCGCATAGTTTCTACAAATCAAAGGTTTCTTTCGAACTACCTGAACGAGGAGCTTATGCGATGGCAAATGTTTTTTTACCTCAGAAAGAAAATCAACGTGAATTCTGCGAAAACACTTTAGTTTCAGAATTAGAAGCTCAAGGCCTTCAGGTTTTGGGGTGGAGAACAACTCCAGTTGACGCTTCGGTGCTGGGTGAAATTGCGAAACAGTCAGAACCGCTGGTTCGTCAACTTTTTGTAAGTCGGCCAAAAGATATGGATGAGCGTGCTTTTGAAATTAAACGATACATCGCTCGTAAAAAAGCAGAACATACGATCTGGAATTCGAGATTATCAGAATCGAAAATTTTCTATATTCCTAGCTTCTCTACTAAGGTAGTCATCTACAAAGGTCTTCTAATTCCAGAAGACATCAGTGCATATTATTTAGACCTTCAAGATCCTGAATGTGTTACCAGACTAGCTCTTGTACATCAGCGTTTTTCTACAAACACCTTCCCTACTTGGGACCTCGCTCAACCGTTTAGATTCATCTGCCACAATGGTGAGATCAACACTCTTCGAGGTAATGTAGGCCGTATGCGATCTAGAGAAGACCTACTTCAAAGCGATTGGTTTGATGAAGAGATCAAAGCGATTATCCCCGTCATTATTCCAGGAAAATCAGATTCTGCAAGTTTAGATATGGTGGTTGAGTTATTACTAATGACAGGAAGAACACTCCCTGAAGTAATGATGATGCTAGTTCCAGAGGCTTGGGAGAAAAACGAATCTATGGATGCAGACAAAAGAGCATTCTACGAATACAATTCTTGTCTTATGGAACCATGGGATGGTCCAGCATCGATTCCATTTACCGATGGTGTATATATAGGAGCAGTTTTAGACAGAAACGGTCTTCGCCCTTCTAGATATAGTGTGACTAAAGATGGCTATGTAATCATGTCCTCTGAAATTGGGGTGGTTGATATTGCTACCGAGAATATTGAGTCTCACGGACGATTAGAACCTGGTAAAATGTTCCTAGTAGACATGGAAGCAGGTAGAATAGTAGGTGACGAGGAAGTAAAGAAAGAAATCGTAAGTAAACACCCCTACAAGAAATGGGTAGATGAAAAACTCACCCATTTGAAAGATATTGAATATGGAGCTTGTGAGGTTCATCAGCCTTCAGCAAGTTTAGAAACTAGAGCCAAGTTTTTTGGTTACACTAGAGAGGATATCAGTCGTATTATTTTACCAATGGCCGAAAATGGTGCTGAACCTATCGGATCTATGGGATCTGACACTCCTATCGCTGTTCTTTCTGAACGTCCGCAACTTTTGTACAATTATTTTAAGCAACTTTTCGCTCAGGTAACTAACCCTCCTCTCGATGGTATTCGAGAAGAGATGATCACAGACATTAGTTTAACGCTAGGCCGAGACTACAATCTCTTCGAAGTTGATGAAAAACAATGTCACAAATTAAAAATTCAAAACCCTGTTATCTCTAAAGAAGATTTAGAGAAAATTAGAAGACATGAGGATAATGGAGGTTTCGAAATCGCGACCCTAGAGATCTTATACCCGGTAAAAGAAGGGGTAAATGGATTAGAAAAGGCCTTAGAGAAATTAGTAAAAGATGCTGCTGTAGCTATTGATAACGGAGTATCTATTATCATTCTATCTGATCGTAAAGTTGATAGTGAAAATGCTGCTATACCAGCACTACTTGCTTGTTCCTATGTGAACCACGGTCTTGGACGTCTACAACGCAGATCTTTAGTAAGCTTAATTATCGAATCGGCAGAACCGCGTGAAGTTCATCACTTCTCGTTACTATTTGGATACGGAGCGAGCGCCGTGAATCCTTATCTCGTTAACGAGCTTATTACTGCTCAAGCACTGAACGAAGGGTTTAGCTATGAGGATACCGAGAAGGCCATTAAGAATTATAACAAAGCGGTTGGTAAGGGAATTCTTAAGGTAATGAATAAAGTGGGTATTTCAACACTCAATTCGTACCGAGGTTCGCAAATCTTCGAATGTATCGGTCTGAACTCTGTTGTTGTTCGCAAATACTTCCCAATCACGCCAACGCGAATTGAAGGTATTGGTCTTATGGAGATCGAAAAAGAAATCGCCCTTCGACATGACAAAGCATTTACTGCAGCTGAAACTCCTGCTGATTTAGATTTAGAAGTGGGTGGAGAATACCGTTGGAGAAGAAATGGAGAGCAACATGCTTTTGATCCGATCAGTGTGGCTACATTACAAAAGGCGGTTCGGCTCAATGAACCAAAAACCTATAAAGAATATGCCAAGCGAATTAACGAGCAGTCGAAACGACTGCTTACCATTCGTGGCCTATTAGAGTTTACTAATTACGATCCTATTCCTCTCGACGAAGTTGAACCTTGGACAGAAATCGTGAAGCGATTCAAAACAGGAGCAATGTCGTACGGTAGTATCAGTAAAGAGGCTCACGAAAACTTGGCTATCGCCATGAACAGAATTGGTGGTAAATCAAATTCAGGTGAAGGTGGTGAAGAGACTATCCGTTTCTATAAAACTGAAGATGGCGATTGGAGAAACTCTGCAATTAAGCAGGTGGCTTCTGGTCGATTTGGGGTAACCTCTAATTATCTGACTAACGCCAAGGAAATTCAAATCAAAATGGCTCAAGGAGCAAAACCTGGTGAAGGAGGTCAACTTCCTGGGCCTAAGGTTAATCCTGATATTGCTAAAACGAGAAACTCAACACCATATGTTGGGCTTATTTCTCCGCCTCCGCATCACGATATCTATTCGATCGAAGATCTTTCTCAGCTGATTTACGATTTAAAATCAGCAAACAGAGAAGCAAGAATCAATGTGAAACTCGTATCAGAAATCGGAGTAGGGACCATTGCAGCAGGGGTTTCAAAAGCTAACGCAGATGTAATTCTAATTTCTGGTTATGACGGAGGTACAGGAGCGTCTCCATTAACCTCTCTTAAACATGCCGGACTACCTTGGGAATTAGGTGTAGCAGAAGCGCAACAAACTCTAGTAATGAACAACCTCAGATCAAGAATTGTTCTTGAGTGTGACGGACAGTTAAAAACAGGGCGCGATGTAGCCATTGCATGTCTTTTAGGTGCAGAAGAGTTCGGTTTTGCAACGGCACCTCTAGTAGCCTCAGGTTGTATTATGATGCGTGTGTGTCACCTAAATACTTGCCCTGTGGGTATTGCAACCCAAAATCCTGAGCTTCGCAAGAAATTTAAAGGACAGCCTGAGCACGTAGTTAATTACATGTATTTTGTGGCCCAAGAATTACGCGAGATCATGGCCGAGCTTGGATTTAGAACCATTGATGAAATGGTTGGTCAAGTTCAAAAGCTAGAACGCTCAAATGTACTAGATCATTATAAGACAAAAGGCTTAGACTTAAGCCCTATTTTGAAAGTTATTGATACCCCCGAAGGTGTGTCAATCAGAAATACAGAAAAACAAGTAGACGAAACAGCAGATGCGATAGATTTCGAAATCTTAAGCAAAGCACACCCTGCACTCTACAGAAAAGAGAAAACTCAGCTCGAACTCCCAATCACTAACACCAATCGTGCAGTTGGGGCAATCATTTCGAATGAAGTTTCGAAAATCTATGGAGCAGACGGTTTACCAGACAACACACTGCGCGTAGTATTTAATGGTTTCGCTGGACAAAGTTTTGGAGCTTTCAGTACCAAAGGGCTTACGTTGGTCGTTAACGGAGCGACTAACGATTACCTTGGAAAAGGACTGTCAGGAGCGAGACTAGTAGTTCGGGTTCCGAATGGTTCATCCTTTGAATCACATAAAAATGTAATTACCGGTAACGTTTGTTTATATGGTGCAACTACAGGGGAGGCATATATTAATGGTCTTGCTGGGGAGCGTTTCTGTGTAAGAAATTCAGGAGCGAAAGCGGTAGTTGAAGGAATCGGTGATCACGGTTGTGAATATATGACTGGCGGAGTTGCTGTCATCCTCGGAAAAGTAGGACGAAACTTCGGTGCCGGTATGAGCGGTGGTCTAGCCTATGTTTATGACCCAGAAAACACATTTAAAACAGGAGTTAAGAATCCTGATCTTAATTTACTGACAGTTGAAACCGAAGAAGATCAAAAAGAATTATTCACTTTAGTAGAGAATCACTACAACCTTACGATGAGCCCACTCGCAGAAAAATTGCTAACCAACTGGGAAAAAGAGGTTGGAAACTTTGTGAAGGTATTCCCAGAAGAATATCGTCAAGCACTGATTCGAATCGCTGAAGAAAATCAAACAATAAATAACTAATGGGAAAAACCACTGGATTTTTAGAGTTCAAGCGTAAAACAGAAGGATATCTTCCTGTAGAAGAGCGCACGAAAAACTATAAAGAATTTACCCAGCCTTTAAAAGCGGAAGAATTAAAGGAACAGGGAGCTCGTTGTATGAATTGCGGAATCCCATTTTGCCATAGCGGATGTCCGCTAGGAAATCTAATTCCTGATTTCAACGATGCGGTCTATGAAGGTAACTGGGAGAAAGCATCGCATTTACTTCATTCAACGAATAACTTTCCAGAATTTACAGGAAGGCTTTGCCCAGCACCATGCGAAGAAGCGTGTGTACTAGGAATCAACGAAGACCCCGTATCGATCGAAAATATCGAGAAAAACATTGTAGAGACGGCTTTTTCCAATGGTTATATTAAGGCGATGCCTCCAAAAATACGCACTGGTAAAAAGGTAGCTGTTATTGGATCAGGACCTTCTGGATTAGCTGCCGCTCAACAATTGAATAGAGCTGGACACCAAGTGACTGTTTTCGAAAGAGACGAAAAGGTAGGAGGGCTATTACGCTTCGGGATTCCAGACTTCAAACTAGAGAAAACTATTATTGATCGAAGAATAACTCTTTTAGAAGAAGAAGGAATACAATTCAAAACAGGAGCACACGTTGGAGTGAACATCGATGCAAACGATATCAAAGAAAATCATGATGCCGTGGTACTCTGTGGTGGAGCAACTATAAGAAGAAATCTACCTATAGAAGGGGCAGACCTTAAAGGCGTTGTACAAGCAATGGATTTTTTACCACAAAACAATCGACGCGTTTCAAATCTTAAAGTTACAGGTGAATCAATAACAGCCAAGGGTAAAGACGTTATCGTTATCGGAGGCGGAGACACTGGATCTGACTGTATCGGTACATCTAGAAGGCAAGGTGCAAATAGCATTCAAAACTTCGAGATCATGCCAATGGCAACTAAGGATCGTCCAGAAAACCAACCTTGGCCCTTCTGGCCTATGCGTCTAAGAGAAAGTACTTCTCACAAGGAGGGAGTAGAACGTCATTTCAGTATAATGACTAAGCGCTTCCTAGGAAACGACAATGGAGAACTGATAGGTTTAGAAACTGTAGAAGTCAGTTGGGAATACAAAGGTGGCCGTATGCAGTTGGTAGAAAAAGAAGGATCTTCTAAAATCTGGAATTGTAACCTAGCTCTTCTCGCATTAGGTTTTACAGGATCAGAAAATACCTTGGCAAAAAGCTTTGGATTAACTTTTGATAACCGAGGAAACATTGCTGCTGAAGAAAGCG
>PZPI01000003.1 GCA_003045935.1 Bacteroidota bacterium
CGCAATAGCGGGTAAACTGGTTTGATTGAGTGGAGCAGGTAGGGGTTTCATAGCATTTAATTTTCTTAAAACTACGAAACTTCTTTCTTCTCTGAAGGCATTCTAACCCGCTTACTTGCTAAATATACTCCTCCAATTACAAGACTAGCTGCGACAATTTTAGTTAGTGTGAACTTGTCCTTTCCTGCGAGTACCGCGAACAGAATACCCATCACCGGTTGAACATAGGTGAAAACTCCGATTGTAGAAGCCTTTAATTCGGTCATGGCAAAGGCATTAAATAAGTAGGTTAAAAAGGTTACTCCGACGACAACAAAGGCAATAGTCGCATACGACCAACTGGGTAGTGTCGACCATTGAATGTCTAGAAAATCACCAATGGTTATGGGGAAATTGATAATCAGAGAGAATGTAAATAACCATTTTAACAGAGTAAATGGATGGTATTTCTGAACTAAAGATCGGGTCAAAACCAGATAAGCACCATAGGAAAGCGCGTTGACAATAAAAAGGGTGTTTCCAAGGCGGATATTTGGTGCGTCTGAGCGCAATTCGTTACCGAAAACAACAAGCCCAAGCGCTCCTAAAAGCCCAAGCGCAATCCCAAGTGTCTTGTTTTTCGTAATCGGTTCTTTGAGAAGAATGGCGGATAGTACTAGAGTGCAAATCGGAGTGATCGTGACGAGCACTGCACTGTTAATTGGAGTAGAAAGTTCGAGCCCTTTAAAGAAGGAAAGCATATTAATGCTTGCTCCAAATAAACTGGCTAACAGAATCTTCGGCCAATCTTTCTTTTCAATGGGATCCGATTTTCTGAATAAAGAAAGGCCCCAAAAAAGAAGAAAGGCCCCCACCACTCGCATGAATATAAACCCGAATGGCTTGATGTAAATAGGCATTAAGCCTTTCGCAATCGTATGGTTTAAAGCATAAATTGATGTGGCTCCGAAAGCCGCTAGAAAGGCGAGTACTCTTTTGTTCATTGACTTAATGCAGTCTTAGCTGCTTCTAAAGTGGCCTTGGCATGTCCTGCAAATACATTCGTGTCGGTAAGAACCACCGGTCTTTTAAGAAAGGTGTAATGCTCAAGAATCAGTGAGCGGTAATCTTGTTCAGTCAGTGATTGCTCGGCGAGGCCTCTTTTCTTGTAGAGTTGTGCACGTCGGCTAAATAAATCTTCATAACTACCAGCGAATTCAGCCATCTTATCGAGAGCATCTGCTGTTATACCTTGAGATTTGATCTCAATGACTTCAACTTCTGGTCCAGGATTCAAAAACTCTAAGGCCTTTTTACAAGTTTGACAGGTCGCTAAATGGTAGATTTGTTTCATGTTCTGAATTTGTTGCAAAAGTAAGGAAGATGTTAGACACCCATGCTTCGCACTCATTTTAAGAATTTGATAATTTTTGGCAGTTTCAAAAATGGAAATAGCATAATTTTGCGCATATATTCTTAATTCACTAATAATGCATAAAGACAACATGGCCACTATCGAGACTTTTATGAACGAAGTCAAGGCCAGAAATGGACACGAACCTGAATTCATTCAAGCGGTTCAAGAAGTTGCCGAAACGGTACTTCCTTACATTGTGCAACACGATATCTACCATGGAAAAAACATCCTTCTAAGAATGGTAGAGCCTGAAAGATTGATTTCTTTCAGAGTAGCTTGGGTGGATGATACGGGAGAAATTCATGTGAATAGAGGTTATCGTATTCAGATGAATTCAGCGATTGGCCCATATAAAGGCGGTCTTCGTTTTCACCCTACCGTAAATGCTAGTGTTTTAAAGTTTCTTGCCTTTGAACAAGTATTCAAAAACAGTCTAACTACGCTCCCAATGGGTGGAGCAAAGGGAGGTTCAGATTTCGATCCTAAAGGAAAGTCTGACGATGAGATTATGAGATTCTGCCATGCGTTTATGACAGAGCTCTGTCGTCATATTGGGCCAAACACTGATGTGCCTGCTGGAGATATCGGAGTAGGAGCCAGAGAGATCGGATTTTTATTTGGTGCCTACAAGAAAATTAGAAATGAGTTTACAGGGGTACTTACCGGTAAAGGATTGAGTTGGGGAGGTTCTCAGATTAGACCTGAGGCTACGGGTTACGGAACGGTATATTTCGCTCAAAGCATGTTAGAGACTCGAGGTGATTCAGTAAACGGCAAGTCGGTCGTTATTTCTGGCTCTGGAAACGTTGCACAATTTGCTGCAGAGAAGGTTCTTCAATTAGGCGGAACGGTGCTTACCCTATCTGATTCTGGAGGATACATTTATGATCCAGACGGTATTGATGCTGAGAAACTAGAGTTTGTAAAAGATCTTAAAAATGTAAATAGAGGTAGGATAATGACCTATGTAAAGCATTACCCAAAGGCATCTTACCACGAAGGCAAGCGTCCATGGGAGGTCCCTTGTGATATTGCCCTCCCTTGCGCTACTCAAAACGAGTTAGATGGCGCTGCTGCTGAGTTACTGGTGAAAAATGGTTTGATTGCCGTTTCAGAAGGAGCAAATATGCCTTCTACTCCAGAGGCGATTCATCACTTCCAGAATCATAAAATCTTATTTGCTCCCGGTAAGGCATCCAATGCCGGAGGGGTTGCAACTTCAGGTCTTGAAATGTCACAGAACTCACTGCGTATAAGTTGGACGCGTGAGGAGGTCGACAACCGCTTGAAGCACATTATGAAAGATATTCATGATGCCTGTACCACTTATGGTATGGAAGAAGATGGATATTGTAATTATGTGAAAGGCGCGAACATTGCGGGATTTGTGAAGGTTGCTGACGCCATGCTTGCCCAAGGAGTTATTTAAATCAGTTTGACAGGAACACCCTATATTCAAAGCTCGCTGGTAGTTTTAAGCAGCGTTAGGTATGGAGAGACCAGCCTAATTGTCAAGGCCTACACCCGCGAGCTTGGTATTCAATCATATCTTGTTAGAGGGGTATTAAAACCTAAAAAATCGGGTCTACGATCGGCCTATTTTCAGCCGCTCAGTTTTTTAGATGCAGTGGTGACTCACAAGCCGAACTCAGATCGACTCGAAACCATAAAAGAAGCCAGGCCATTGCAAGCTTTCTCTCAGATTCATTCTGATGTAGTAAAGTCGAGTACAGTACTATTCTTAGCCGAACTATTCTCGGCCTCCCTGATCGAACAACAGCAAGATTATGATCTTTTTGATTTTATCATTGGCTGTTTAGAGGTCTTAGAAAGTGAAAAAAGCTTTCCGAATTATCTTATCGTTGTTCTTCTGGTTCTTTCAAAACACTTAGGGATTTATCCCGATTCATCACTTTCGAATGGAACACTATTTGACCCTGCAACTGGACAATTTCAATCCGAAACTTCGAGATATTCTTTATCTGCTGTTGCCTCAATGACGCTGAATGAAATTCTAGGCATGAATTTTGATGAAACCATGAAGACAACAATGGATAAAAAAACCAGAGGAGAACTTCTAGAAGGATTAGTTCGATACTACGATTTTCACTTAGCTGGCTTTCGTAGACCAAAATCGCTAGAAGTGATTCGAGGGTTGTTTGAATGAAACACCTCTTATTATTTTTCTTCATCGCCTTATTTCCTAAGGGGTTATTCGCTCAGCTTGTAACGGTTCAAGACTCGAGTACAAAGACTGTATTGCCTGGTGTTAGCGTATATAATAAAAGCCATTCTACGTTTACCCAAACCGATCCCAATGGAACCTTTGATTTAGGATTGTTCGATGATAAAGCTCTAATCATTTTCAGATTGATGGGCTACGAATTACTCTCGATTAGTAAACAGAATATTCAGTCTGACACTCTTTATTTAAATCCGAAGGTTGAAGGTTTAAATGAAATAGTTGTCTCGGCCTCGAAGTTTAGACAAGACATTAGAAGACTTCCTGTGCGAGTAAGACGAATCGATGCGGACGATATCTCGATAATGCAGCCACAAACTACCGCAGACTTACTTTCACGAACGGGCTCTGTTTATGTTCAGAAAAGTCAACTAGGAGGAGGTAGTCCTATGATTCGAGGTTTTGCTACCAACAGGGTATTAATTACTGTAGATGGCATTCGAATGAACAATGCTATTTTCAGAGGCGGGAACATTCAGAACGTGATTTCTATTGACCCTTATGCTATTGAATCTTCAGAGCTAATCTTCGGTCCTGGAACCGTTATTTCTGGCAGCGATGCCATCGGGGGGGTGATGAATTTCAATACTCGAAGACTCCCCTTTGCCAAACCAGATAGCCTAATTGATAAGACTGACCTAGCCTTCAGATCTTCTACCGCTACTAGAGAACGAACCTACCATATTGGTCATATGCAGAGTTCAGGTAATTGGACGGGTTACCTTAGTTTCTCTAAGATGAATTTAGGAGACTTAACCATGGGGAGATACGGCCCAGAGTCATACTTAAGAGAGCAATACGTTCGCTCGAGTCCAGGAGAAGATGTAGTGGTCTTCAGCGACAATCCTGAGCGACAAAGAGGATCCGCATTTTCTTCCACTTACTTTACCGCAAAGGCAGAACATCTCATTTCGAATAACTGGGAACAAAAAATGGGGCTGTTTTATAGCACAACTTCAGATTATGATCGATACGATCGATTGTTGCGACCTAAGGGAGATGGTTTTCGTTCGGCGGAGTGGTTTTATGGTCCGCAGCGCTGGCTGATGACTTATTGGAATCCGAGGTACGCTAGTGATCACTCTGCACATCAATTCTCGGTTGCTTATCAATATTTTGAGGAGTCTCGAAATGATCGAGATTTTAACAGTGAAATTCGTAATACCGCGATTGAAGAGGTCGGAGTGCTTAATCTTTCCTACGATAGTCAGTATGAAATTTCAGAGCAGTTTATTGCCCGTGCGGGGGGATCTCTTGACTTAAACAAGGTGAACTCAGAAGCCTATTCGTTGAATCTTATTTCTGACGAGAGAGCAATTCTTAACTCTCGTTATCCCGATGGCGCGACTTGGAATGCCGCTGGTCTTTATTTATCTACCGAGTACAAACCGTCTAAACCACTTGTTCTTAATCTGGGTGTTCGTTGGAACCAAGTGAGTTCTGAAACCGATTATAGAACTAACCCTTTCACAAAAGTTTTTGGGATCCAAAAACTGAAAAATAGTGCTTTAACTTATGGTTTAGGAGGGGTCTATTGCTTCGATCGATCTACCTCAATGCGTTTCAATATATCAACTGCATTTAGAGCACCTAACATCGATGACCTAGCCAAGGTTTTTGATTCTGAGCCTGGGTCGGTAGTAATCCCTAACCCAGATTTGAAACCAGAATATGCACAGACCATTGAGTTCGGTATTCGAAAACGTTTTGATCGTTCTTTTATGCTTGATGCGGCGGTTTATTATACGACTCTTGACGACGCCTTGATTCGACGTAACACCGCATTAAATGGGCAAAGTCAATTGTTATTTCGAGACGAACTTAGTCAACTTCAGTCGATTCAAAATGCGGCTTCTGCTGAGGTGGCTGGGGTTGAATGGAGCATCTACGGTCATTTAAGTAGAAGGCTTAGTTACCGAGTTTTAGGAACGTATACGAGCGGAAAAGAAATTGATGATTCAGGGGTGTCTAGCCCACTACGCCACGCGCCACCATTTTTTAGTAATTCACAATTACGATATGTGAATGGTTCTTTTCAGTTGATCGTAGAATCAGAATACAACGCTGAGGTGTCTGCTGAAGCTCTTCCGGTTTCTGAGTTGTCTAAGGCATATATGTACGCACTTGATTCGAATGGCAATCCGTTTAGCCCTAGCTGGCATGCCGTTCATTTGAGATTACGTCAACAATGGAAACGTTGGCAGTGTTCAATTGCAATAGAAAACATCTTCGATCGTCGCTATCGTCCTTTTGCCTCTGGGATGAGCGCACCAGGTAGACAGTTGGTTGTGGCGTTTCAAACTATCCGTTAGAGTTTACCAATTTGTGACTCAATTCCTTACTTTTGCTTTCTTTAAAAAGAAGTAGCCAAGGTGAGTAGTAAATTTAACGAATACAAGCAGTTAGACCTTAGTAAAATAGGAGAAGAAGTTCTTTCGTATTGGAAGTCAGAAGCTATTTTTGAGAAAAGCATTTCTGAACGAGAAGGATCAGAAAGCTACGTCTTTTTTGAAGGACCTCCCTCAGCCAATGGCATGCCTGGTATTCACCACGTAATGGCTCGTACCATTAAGGATATCTACCCTCGATTTAAAACGATGAAAGGCTTCCAAGTGAAGCGAAAAGCAGGCTGGGACACTCACGGATTGCCGGTTGAATTAGGGGTTGAGAAGGAGTTAGGCATCACTAAAGAAGCTATCGGTAAAACGATAAGTATCGCCGAGTATAATGAAGCTTGTAAGCGAGCGGTAATGAAGTATACCGATGTATGGAATTCGCTTACAGAGCAAATAGGGTATTGGGTGGATATGCAAGACCCGTATATTACTTACACTCCGAAATACATGGAGTCTGTATGGTGGTTGCTCAAACAGATTTATGATAAGGGTCTTCTTTACAAAGGTTACACGATACAACCTTATTCACCTAAGGCAGGAACGGGCTTAAGTTCCCACGAACTCAATCAACCCGGTACTTATCAAGACGTGACTGATACGACGATTACGGCTCAGTTTAAGGCAATCAAAGAAACTTTACCAGAGAATATCGCGTCGCTTTCAAAAGAATCTATTTACTTCTTGGCATGGACAACTACCCCTTGGACATTACCTTCGAACACGGCTCTTACTGTTGGTCCAAAGATTAGTTATTCGCTGATAAGAACGTTCAATCAATATACGTTTGAGCCTATTGAAGTTATTATCGCCGATGCGCTTATCGAAAAGCAGTTCGGAAAAAAATACGATCGGGTCAACGAAGAAAGCGAGCTTTCAGTCTATGATTCTGGAGCCAAGAAAATACCTTATTTGGTGCTTGGAAACTGTACGGGTAAAGAGCTAGAAAACGCTCGTTATGAGCAGCTTCTTGACTATGTGTTGCCTTATGACTCTCCTGAAAACGCTTTCCGAGTGATTCTCGGAGATTTCGTAACCACTGAGGATGGTACGGGTATTGTTCATACCGCACCTACTTTTGGTGCAGATGATGCCAATGCGGCACGTGCGGCAAACCCATCAGTTCCCGCAATGCTGGTTCAAGATGAAAATGGAACTCTAGTCCCGCTAGTTGACCTTGAAGGTAAATTTAGACCTGAGGTTGGGCCTTACGCAGGTAAATATGTGAAGAATGCCTACTACGATGTCGAGCCTGAGAAATCCGTAGATGTCGAAATTGCTATTCAACTGAAAACTGAGAATAAGGCTTTCAAAGTAGAAAAATACGTCCACTCTTATCCGAACTGTTGGAGAACGGATAAGCCGATCTTATACTATCCGCTCGATTCGTGGTTTATCAAAGCAACTGCGGTAAAGGATCGGATGTATGAACTGAACCAAGAAATCAACTGGAAACCAAAAGCGACCGGCACAGGGCGTTTTGGAAATTGGCTTGCCAATGCGAATGACTGGAACTTGTCTCGATCTCGCTATTGGGGAATTCCACTTCCTATTTGGAGAACCGAAGACGGATCAGAGGAACGACTAATAGGCTCTGTAGCTGAATTGAAAGAGGCGATTGCCGAATCAGTGAGTGCAGGACTCATGAAAGAAAACCCATTCGCTTCTTTTGATCCGACAGACATGAGCGAAGCGAATTACGCTCAAATTGATTTGCATAAACACGTGGTTGATACCATCGTACTTCGTTCATCGAGTGGTGCTCCTATGCATCGAGAGTCTGACCTCATTGATGTTTGGTTTGATAGTGGTTCGATGCCTTATGCTCAGTGGCACTATCCGTTTGAGAATAAGGAATTAGTTGATAATGAGGTTGCTTATCCGGCAGACTTCATCGCCGAAGGAGTAGATCAGACTAGAGGATGGTTCTATACACTTCACGCTATTTCAACCCTAGTGTTCGATAAAATTGCCTATAAAAATGTGGTTTCGAACGGATTGGTACTCGACAAGAATGGTAAAAAAATGTCGAAGCGTTTAGGAAATGCAATCGATCCCTTTGAAACGATAAAGGAGTATGGACCGGACGCAACGCGTTGGTACATGATCAATAATGCCAACCCTTGGGATAACCTCAAGTTTGATCTCGAAGGAGTCGCTGAGGTTAAGCGCAAATTCTTCGGAACCTTATACAATACCTATTCTTTCTTTGCACTTTATGCGAATATTGATGGTTTTACAGGTCAAGAGGAACAAATTCCTGTTTCAGATCGTCCCGAACTCGATCGTTGGATTCTTTCTGAATTAAATACCTTAATCAAGGAAGTAGACGAGTGTTTTGAACAGTATGATGCCACCCGTGCTACTCGACTCATTTCTGATTTTGTTCAAGAGAATCTGAGTAACTGGTATGTTCGTCTCGGTCGACGCCGCTTCTGGAAGGGCTCTTTCGGAGAGGACAAATTAGTTGCTTACCAAACACTTTCATACGTATTAAAAACAACCGCCCAGCTTATAGCTCCTGTTGCTCCGTTCTTTGCAGAAAGGCTTTATCGCGACTTAAATGGGACAGAAAGCGTGCATCTTTCTCTTTTCCCAGCCGCTGATACGGCCCTTATTGATAAAACCTTAGAGGAGAAAATGCAACTCGCACAAAAGGTAAGTTCGCTTGTTCTATCGATTCGTCAAAAGGAAAAAATTAAAGTTCGCCAACCGCTTCAAAGAGTGATGATCCCTGTAAGTAAGAGCGTTTCTAAAGAGGCGCTCCTGGCAGTATCTGAACTGATTCGCTCAGAAGTTAATGTGAAAGAGGTAAGCCTACTTGAAGACGCTTCAGACCTATTGGTTAAAGAAATCAAGCCAAACTTTAAAACCTTAGGGCCAAAGTACGGACCAAAGATGAAACAAGTTGCCGCATCAATCACCTCTTTAAATCAGGAGCAAATTCAACAGTTTGAGCAAGACGAGACTTGTTCGATTTCGCTTGACGATTCTACTATTCAACTATCATTAGAGGATGTTTTTATCACCAATAAAGACATTGAAGGATGGCTAGTTGCTTCTCACGGAGCGCTAACTGTAGCTCTCGACATCACGCTGAATGAAACCTTAATCAACGAAGGTATTGCTCGTGAACTAGTTAATCGAATTCAAAATTTGAGAAAGGATTCTGGACTTGAAGTAACAGATAAAATTTTACTTTATATTGGGGCCACAAATAAAGTCAATCAGGCGGTTTATTCAAATCGCGACTACTTGATGCAAGAAACTCTAAGTGAGCAGCTTGAATTGGTAGAAGGTCTAGAGAAAGGTATAACCGTAAGCTTTGACGATATTGAAACGCAACTATATCTAGAGAAAAAATAAAATCTTATGTCAGAAGTAGTGAGATATTCAGATGCAGACCTTAAAGAGTTTAAAGCACTGATTGAAGAAAAGATTGTAAAGGCAAAGGAAGATCTTGACCTTATTAAAAGTGCCTATATGAATGACCTTAATAACGGTACTGACGATACGTCACCAACGTTTAAGGCATTTGAAGAAGGTTCTGAGACCATGAGTAAAGAGGCCAACACCCAACTTGCTTTGCGTCAAGAAAAATTTATCCGAGACCTTAAGAATGCGCTGGTAAGAATCGAAAATAAGACTTTCGGAGTTTGTAGAGTTACAGGCAAACTAATTTCTAAAGAGCGATTGAAGCTCGTTCCGCATGCAACCTTGAGCATTGAAGCCAAGAAGATGCAGCGCTAGTGAAAACCAACGCAATTCTGCTGCTTATCTTGGTGCAAGGTTCAATCCTAGCCCAATCTAAATGGGAAAAAAAGATTGATGCCCCTGAGGTTCACTCACTTTCTATTGAACTGGGGTTTATTCAAAACCTAATGGTTTCAACGGGCAATTCTGATCAGTATGTGATTAAAACGACCAGCGAAGGAGAATATAGAGACCAAGTGATGTTGGTATCTAAAGAGGTTGATCATTGGCTTGAAATATACCCGCAATGGGCGCCTTCATTCATAGCTCCCAATGATAAGCTCAGTGCACATAAAGTTCGTGCCTTAACTCTTGAACTTATTGTTCCTAGGGGAAAGACTCTTGAAATTCGAGGAGAGCAAGCGGTCGTATCCGTATTAGGAGAATATAAAGAAGTTATTTTGCGTTTGGGATCAGGCCGGGTGAATTTAGAACACTCCTCTGAAGAAAGCGATGTTCGAACCGATTCTGCAGATGTTTTCTTAACTGTTCCTCATGGAGATATTCAGGCGTCTAGTGCTGAAGGAAGAGTGATAGGAAGTATTCCTTTAAATACAAGATTTCATTATAAGTTAGCTTCAGAAAAGGGATCAATCTACTTAAATAAAGCCTAATGAATTTAAAGAAAACCATTCTTCTTGCTGTTGTTATACTCGTAATTGATCAATGGTCTAAGATTTTTATAAAAACCCATTTCACCTATCAAGAGGAGATTGAGGTATTCAGTTGGTTTAAGATTTTCTTTATTGAAAATAGAGGCGCCGCTTGGGGTACTCAGCTGAGTGATTTTCTTCCTATCAGTGAACGCAGCGCTAAATTTGGATTGACCTTATTTCGGCTTTTTGCTATCGTAGGAATAGCCATTTGGGGTTATCGTTCGGCTCTTAAAAGAGCCCCTTCGTTACTACTTATAGCCATAGCTCTAATATTCTCAGGAGCCTTGGGTAATATTATTGATTCGGTATTTTATGGAAGGCTATTTACAGTGAGTACGCCTTATTCTGTGGCAAACTTCGCCTGGGATTCTTCTATTGGAGGTTATGACAACTTCTTCTATGGGCGTGTAGTAGACATGCTTTATTTTCCCCTAATTGACACAACTTGGCCAGACTGGGTTCCCTTTCTCGGCTCAAAACCTTTGCGGTTTTTTCAGCCCGTTTTCAATATAGCAGATAGCGCAATTAGCGTTGGAGTTTTTATCCTTCTAGCTTTTAATAAAAGAGTCTTTCCTAATTAAACTGAAAATCTGCAGTTGGTGTAATTAGCCAATGAAGAGGATGGTCGTGAGGTTCTAAATCATCAATAGTTTCTACCGGTTCTATCAGGCTTAACCCTATGGTGATTACATCAGGCCTGCAATCTGCTAAGAATCGGTCATAATAACCTTTACCGTATCCGACACGCCCCCCATTTAGATCGCCAACTAGAAGAGGAACAAATACTACATCGATATGATTCGCCTCAATGATGAGGCCGCTAGTGGGTTCTAATATTCCCCAATGATTCTTTACAAGTTTGGTTTGATCTTCAAGAAGGTAGTGCGTTAGACTACCATCTAAATGTGCCTTAGGTAAGACGATTCGTTTATCTTTTCCTTGTAAAATACTCAATAAACCTTCGGTATTGACCTCATTCTGCTTCACGATAGGGAGAAAAACATGATAAGTAGTCTTTTCCCAAATGGGGAGATTTAAGAGACGATTGATGATGTAAAGACTCAACGTCTCTACTTCATCTTTAGAATAAGACTTTCGTCTTTCTTTAGCCCATTTTCTTAAATCATCCTTGATGCTCATGAGGTAAAACTATCTAAAAAATCAAATCAATCGCTACTTTTACTATATGGGAGAGAAGGAAAATCCGATCAAAATTCAGGTTCTGGCACTGCCCGATGAACCTGGGGTTTACCATTTCTATGACCAGAACAAGCGAATTTTATATGTCGGTAAGGCAAAGAATCTAAAAAAGCGTGTGTCTTCCTACTTTACTAAAAACCATACAAGCGGTAAGACCCGAGTAATGGTTAGTAAGATTAAAGAGATTAGGCATGTTGTCGTGGCCAATGAATCAGATGCTCTGCTTCTAGAAAACAGTATGATTAAGCAGCACCAGCCTAGATATAACGTACTGCTTAAAGATGATAAAACATATCCTTGGATTTGTGTAAAGAACGAGCGATTCCCAAGGGTTTTTAGTACACGAAAAAAAATCGAAGATGGTTCACTTTATTTCGGGCCTTACACGTCGATGAAGACCGTTAGAGCGCTTCTTGATCTCATTCGAAACGTATATACGCTTAGAACTTGTAATTATGAGCTTTCAGAAGCGCAGATAGCATCGGGCAAGGTGAAGCTCTGCTTAGAATATCATATAGGAAATTGCGCAGGCCCCTGTCGAGGGTTTCAATTGGAGGTGGAGTACGCAGAGCAAATTGACGCTATTGTAGCCATTTTAAAGGGAAATTTAAAGCCCTCACTTCGAATGCTTAATGAGCGAATGACACGATACGCGGCTGCGATGGAATTTGAAAAAGCTCAACAAATCAAGGAGCGTATAGACGCTCTTAATAAACATCAGTCGAAGTCTCAGGTAGTAAATCCGAAAATTACTGATCTCGAGGTGTATTCGATTTTAAGTGATCCGACCCATGCCTATGTGAATTTTATGCAAATTAATGACGGCGCGATTGTCTATTCTCACACCCTTGAGATGAAGAAGCAACTTGACGAGACCGAAGAAGAGTTGTTGTCTGTTGCCATTGTAGAAATACGACGCCGTTTTAATTCAGTATCAAAAACGATCCTACTTCCTTTCCCTGTCCCTGTTGCAGAAACCATTAAGGTGGAGGTTCCTAAGCTCGGAGATAAAAAAAGCCTTGTTGATCTTTCGTTAAGAAACGCTAAATTTTTCAGACAAGATCGATTTAAGCAAATGAAGGTGGTTGACCCAGATCGTCATACCAAGCGGATCTTAAGCCAGATGAAGGAAGACCTTCACCTCTCAGAAGAACCCGTTCACATAGAGTGTTTCGATAATTCAAACTTGCAGGGAACCAATCCAGCTTCGGCTTGTGTGGTTTTCAAAAATGCAAAGCCATCGAAGGCAGATTACCGAAAGTTCACTATCAAGAGTGTAGAAGGGCCTAATGATTTTGCAAGTATGGAAGAGGTGGTATTTCGTCGTTATAGAAGATTGCTTCAAGAGCGTGAACCTCTGCCACAATTGATTGTTATCGACGGTGGAAAAGGACAACTTTCTTCTGCCTTGAAATCGCTAGAAATATTAGGTCTAAGGGGAAAAATTGCTATCATTGGAATTGCCAAAAGACTTGAAGAAATTTATTTTCCCGGAGATTCTTTACCCCTATATCTCGATAAGAAATCAGAAACTCTGAAGGTTATTCAGCAGTTGAGAAATGAGGCACACAGATTCTCTTTAAAGCACCACAGAGAAAAACGCAGCGCGACTGCGATACAATCTGAATTAGAAGAAATTCCTGGAATAGGCCCAACAACCGCAACAAAACTGCTTAAAGAATTTAAGAGTGTAAAGCAGATCAAACAGCGCAATATTGACGAGCTCGAGAAAGTGGTGAGTAAGTCAGTCGCTTCAAAAATTCACACCTATTTTCGGTCGTTACCCGCCTAGTTTCATGTGTGCGAGAATCAGAACGTTAAAGTCGGGTTAAAAAGTGTTTTTGGAGTTAGGTCTCGCCGTAACTTAGTAGTAAGAATTAAAAAGTAGTCATACTACGTTTTGGTTTTTCATGATTTAAAGTTTGGTTGGTTAGTAAAAAAAGCCCTAGTTCATTCGACTAGGGCTTTTTTTAAATCTATTTTTGTTAGCAATGATTAGAAGAATACTCCTATTAGCTTTTATGCTTTTGATGAGTTTTGGATATTCTCAAGACCAATCAGAATATCAAACTTTTGAAGCTGGTGAATGGTTGCGCTATCGCCTTCATTATGGGTTTTTCAATGCGAGCTATGCCACTCTTTCTATAAAGGACACCATTTTCAGGGGAGAACCTGCATTTCATGCTATTGGTGAAGGTAGAACCACAGGTTTGGCTTCGCTTTTCTTCAAGGTAGAGGATGTTTATGAAAGCATTTTTTCAAAATCAGAGATACGTCCGATCTTTTTCTTGAGAGATATCGATGAAGGAGGATACACTAAGAATATCTCGATTGATTTTGACTTTGAACGTGAAAAGGCACTCATCAATAACATCAAAGACGATACTTCTTTCGAATTAGATATTCGAAAAGACCTTCAGGATATCATCTCAGCCACCTATTATTTGCGCGAGACATTGGATTTATCATCGGTTAAAATTGGCGATGAGGTTGCCTTGGATATGTTATTCGACGATGACGGTATTTATGACTTTAAATTGATGTACCTGGGTAAAGAGGTATTAAAAACCCCATTTGGTAAGATTCAATGCCTCGCATTCAGACCGCTAGTTAAGTCTGGCAGGATTTTTAGGGCCGAAGAATCTTTAACGCTTTGGGTGAGCGATGATAAAAATAGAATTCCCATACGTATTCAAGCAGATCTTCGCTTTGGATCTATTAAAGCTGACTTGGACGGATTTAAAGGACTCAAGAATTCATTCGAGGTGATTGTCAACTAAAGATTGACAAGCAGACCGGAATTTAGCAACTTTGTAAGATGAAATTATCGCAACGGATTACTCTCATTTTCTTCTCCCTACTGGCACTAACTATGCTCTCTTGTGGGTCAGGTGACGGAGAATCTTTTGTGGGATCAAGTGCGGTTGAGATGCCCGAACAAATTGAGTTCGGATTCAATATGATTGATTATGAAGTTGAATTAGACACGGTAAGAAGAGGTGATACCTTTGGAAAAATCATGCTCTCTCGTGATGCTGACTACCAAAAGGTCAATCAAGCTGCTCGTATGTCTAGAAAATCGTTTGATCTCAGAAAGATTCAAGTAGGTAAGCCTTACCGTGTTCTAAAAAGCTGCGATAGCCTCGAAAGGCCTCAAGTCTTTATCTACGAAAATGACTTTCTGAATTACACCGTAGTTGATTTAAGAGAAGAGGTTGATGTTTATGAAGAGAAACATCCGTATGAACTTGTTGAGAAAGAGGTCTCAGGCGTAATCGAAGGGTCACTCTATCAGACCTTAGACAGTCAAGGGATCGATCAAAATCTAAGTCAAGAGTTGGCGAATGTTTATGCCTGGAGCATTGACTTTTTTAGACTGTATGAGGGCGACCGTTTTAAAGTGGTCGCTTTAGAACGAAGGTTACGTGATGGGACCCCGGCAGGTATTAAGTCGATAAAAGCGGCTATGTTTGAGCATAGAGGAGAGCCTTTTTACGCATTTGCGGCGAATGTGAATGAAAAGACCTTGCAAACAGAATACTACGACGAACAAGGAAATAATCTAAGGCGAACTTTTTTAAAGGCTCCTTTGAAGTTTAATGCTTATCGCATTTCATCTCGCTATAACCTAAATCGAAAAATAGCCTTTTATGGGAATCGAACCCGGGCTCATAAGGGTACAGATTACGCTGCTCCTGTAGGTACACCTATTATTGCAACTGCTGATGGTATCGTTACTGAAGCTACTCGAAGAGGTGGAAATGGGATTTATGCAAAAATCAAACATAACGGCACCTATAGCACGCAATACCTTCACATGAAAAAGCTAAATGTGAAGAAAGGCCAACGAGTGTATCAAGGAGATGTCATTGGATGGATAGGTATGACCGGAAACACTTCTGGTCCTCACGTTTGTTATCGCTTTTGGAAAAACGGACAGCAAGTAGATCCCTTAAAAGAAAAACTTCCTGCAGCTGCACCGATTGATCGCTCTTTAGCTAAAGATTACTTTGAGTATATTAAGACTCCACTAGAACAGCTCGAGTGCATTGAATATTTGGGAGAAAATGACTTAACTTCACTCGCTCAAAATTCAATCGAAAACGAAAATGCCCTTACCGCACAATAACCCAACTCAGCTGAAAAGCTGGAAGCAATTACAAGAACTTAGTAACGAATTTAAGGAAGCCTCAATTTCAAAGTTATTTGAAGCAGACGCTCAGCGCGCACAATCTATGAGTATCGAGTGGGAAGATTTCTTTGTAGATTTTTCTAAGCACTTAGCTGATCAGCGGGTACTAGATACGCTCTACCAGTTAGCCGAAGAATCAGGACTTGAAGAGGCAAAGAAAGCATATCTCTCAGGGGGTAAAATCAACGCAACTGAAGGCCGTGCCGTATTACATACAGCACTAAGAACCAATGCCTTTTACCCAAAGGTTGATGGCCAACCGATTAGTAAAGACGTAAGCCAAGTTAAAGCTCAAATAAAATCTTTTTGTAATCGAGTAATTAGTGGCGCACACATGGGCTATACTGGGAAATCGATTACCGATATCGTCAATATTGGTATTGGAGGTTCAGATTTGGGACCAGTTATGGTTACTGAGGCTTTGGCCTATTATAGAAACCACTTAAAGACTCACTTTGTTAGTAACGTAGACGGAGATCACGTAACTGAGGTTTTAAAGAATCTTGATCCTGAGACTACCTTGTTTCTTGTGGTTTCAAAGTCGTTTACAACTCAGGAGACCTTGGCTAATGCAACCACCTGTAGAGAGTGGTTCTTATCTCACGCTACTGAATCAGATGTAGCCTCTCATTTTGCGGCGGTCTCTACGAATCTTGGTATGACAGAACATTTCGGTATTGCAAACGAAAATGTATTTGCAATGGCCGATTGGGTAGGAGGTAGATTTTCGCTTTGGAGTGCCGTTGGGCTTGCTATCGCCCTATCTATCGGATATGAAAATTTCGAATCCCTTCTTGAGGGAGCAGCAGCTATGGATCAGCACTTTGCTGAAGCACAACCCGAAAGGAACATTCCTTTAAACATGGCACTTTTAGGTATTTGGTATAATAATTTTATGGGAGCTGAAACCGAAGCCATCATACCTTACACCCAATACTTAAGTCGATTCTCAGCCTATTTACAACAGGCGGTGATGGAAAGTAACGGAAAGTACGTCGATAGAAACGGAGCTAAAGTTTCTTATCAAACGGGCAGCATCGTTTGGGGAGAGCCAGGTACTAATTCTCAGCATGCATTTTTTCAGTTGATCCATCAGGGGACGAAACTTATTCCAACAGATTTTATTGGATTTGTTGAGCCCCTTCATGGAAGACAAGACCATCACGACAAATTGATGTCGAATTTCTTCGCTCAAACAGAAGCTCTTATGAATGGTAAATCAAAGAAAGAAGTTGCCAGAGAGTTTGAAATGAAAGGCACTGATCTATCGATTGTCGAAGATATTATTCCGCATAAAGTTTTTGAAGGAAATAAGCCAACGACTACTTTCCTGATCAAAAAACTCACCCCTTACACTTTAGGCAGCCTTGTAGCCGCTTATGAGCATAAGATTTTTATTCAGGGAGTGATTTGGAATATCTATAGCTATGATCAATGGGGGGTTGAGCTTGGTAAGCAACTTGCCAATCAAATTTTGGCTGATTGGTCACAAGGTTCAAATGGAAGTCATGACCCTTCGACGGCTCAACTACTTTCTCGATTCAAAAATGATTAACTTAGAACTACCATAAATAGCTTAACCATGATTATTTCTCTTCACTCTTATATTGCTTTTCTAGCCTTAGCTGTCGTTTTATTGGCCTTTATTAATGCGCTCAACGGTTTTTTAACCGGTCGCGAGTTTCAGGAAAAAAGAGATCGAAGTATATCCTTGGCTGGAGTTGCCTTTTTTCACCTTCAGTTTTTGATAGGAGTCATTGTTTATTTTGTTTCAGCGAAAGGTTTCTACGCATTAAGCGAGGTTGGTATCGGCAACCTATCTTCAGAAGCACGTTTACTTGCTTTAGAACACCCAACAACGAATTTAATTGCTGTTGCACTTGTTACCATCGGTTGGTCAAGACATAAGAAAGCATCATCTGACAAGGCAAAGTTTAAGAGTATTGCTCTGTTTTATGGAATAGGTTTAGTACTTATTTTAAGCCGTATTCCATGGTCTCAGTGGGTTTAAATATTAGTTCTAGCACTACCGGAAAATGATCGCTGTACCCTCCTTGGTATTGTAATCCTGCATAAGTTCTAAAAGGGTATCGGCGATACCTTCCTCTTGATGTTTGCAAATACCTAGAGGTGTATACCCCGAAGCCTAGAGCCTGTAACCCCGGTTGATGGATGAGTGATTTTGTACCTATGATTTGGTCAAAAAGGTGCCATTTATCTCTGTAGGCGATACTACCTATTCCCTTGTGATAGCTCGTATTCGAAAAGTTAATTAACGAATCATTATTTGCTTTTGGGTTTATTAGTTGAAGGATTGATTCATTCACTGGGTCATCATTAAAATCACCCATTACAATGATCTTTGCTTCAGGTTCCCTTGACGTTATAGAGTCAATCGCTTTTCGGGTATAATAGCTGGCTGTTTTTCTCCGCCATTCAGATCGCTTTTCTCCTCCACTTCTAGAAGGCCAGTGTGCAATGACAAAGTGTATACGTTCTGATTCTAATGCTATTCCACTAACTACTAGTAGATCTCTTGTGTAGATTATTTCGGTTCGATCTTTTAACAAGGGCACTTTTTGTTTCTGAAAATGTGTGGGTCGAAAGAGAGATTGATTATATAATAACCCCACATCAATACCTCTTAAATCGGGGCTATCAAAATGAATAATGCCTGCATTTTTTAATATCCCATTCCTTGTTGTTAGGGCTTCGAGTAACTCAAGATTTTCAACTTCGCACACTCCTAATCCTAACCATTCGGTTTCTTCTAATTCCAAATTTATTCGTGTAACCACGTTACTAATATTCTTGAGTTTTGTTTCGAGTCTTGATGAGGTCCAACGATATTTCCCTTTAGGGGTTCTATCGTCATCTCTAACTAGAGTATCGTTTTTTGTGTCAAATAAATTCTCAAGGTTGTAGAAGCCGACCCAATACCTTTTGTTTCTTTTTAGTTGACCCATTGTAATAGAGAAGACTAAGACGAATAGCGTAAAAAGCAACTTTCTCATTGGACAAACCTAATTTCCTTTAACGCAATTAGGTTGCAGGGGGTAAGTCTAGGTTTGCCTTATGAGACTATCGCCCGCCCTTTTTATTTTACTTATTATCGACTTTACTTATGGGCAATTTGAAGAAGCTGTTGATGATTCTGTAACCTTATTCAATGGCACATTAGGAGTGCTTGAGGCGAATCGTTCAGTAATTCAAAACGCACAATTTGATTGGTCTTTGGGGTGGTTTCGCTTGGCAGGTTTAACCCCAAGGTATAAGCGCTATTACCTAGGTATGCTCTCTATGAATTCGGCAATAGAGGGGGCAATAGATTGGAATCGCTGGGGAGGCCTAAACGACCTAACACGATATCCTGATCAAAATGAATGGAGAGGTAGTATAAGTTATTCAGGGGGTATTGCGGGCTATAGTGCGATAGACCCATTGAACATGCAAGGGCTTAGCCCGCTGAGGTTAACCCTTAGTCGAGCAAATCGTTCGTATCGAAATCGATTGATGCTTACAACTACCCTTCAAAAGGAGGCATTCGATGGCGTATTAAGTGTGAGTCATAGGGGGGCTAATGAGGGTTATTATAACCATACTCCCTATCATTCGACATCGCTTTTTGCTCAAGCACGTTTTCGAAAGGGCTCCTTTCGAGCTAATGGGTTTCTCATAAATACGAGAACAAATCGGCTGTCACCAGAAGCTCATACCGAAGAGGTTTGGAGGCTTACCTCTCCTAAATTCTACAGTAGCTGGGGTTATCAGAATCAAGATCGAATCCCTTTCAAACAAAAAGATCATCGACACCTTCAATTGCAGTCATCACTCGAGCTATCCTATAACAAGGGGCTTTTTCGTATGGAGGGAATGAGCTATAGACGATCCCTAGCAAGACACAACTTGAGCTATAGTAATGCTCCAAGTCCTTACCCTACCTACTATAAATACTTACCCTCATATTTTCAAACTCAACCTTTCAAAAAAGCTCGTTTAATGGGGCTATTAGATTTAGAAGGGGGAATAAATTTCGAGAGGCTTTATCGCGCCAATCAAGAATCAATAGAAGCTCGATATTATTTAAGCTCAGATAATACGATCGCATCTGAAAATACTCTTGGCTTTTATTGGGAACATCAAGAAGGTTTGAATCGGCTATCATTTCGTATTCAAAGTCAAAGAGAAAATGTTCAATTCTTTAAACAATTAGAGGATCTTTTAGGAGCTACCTATTATCTCAACTACGATGCCTTTAACAAGGTCAGATATGACTTATCGTCGCCGCTACAAAAGCTTGAAGGGGAGCAGATTGATTACAGTTATTTAATTGGAGGTAATAAGCTGTTTTTGGGGTTGAATTACCAGAGGAGATTTCCTAAATGGGAATTTAGTTATCATTTTAATTACTCGAATACTCAAGGGCGACGAAAAGGTCTAATGAAGTATGAGTTTGAGAAGAACGATAAGAAGGTCACTAGCGGTAGCATTGGTAAACATCACGAGATACTATTTACTGTTAACCTTTCACCAAAGCACGATTTATCTTTTACAGGTACTCATAGTCAGATTCCGTATCCGCTTCATGAGCATTGGTTAAATCCTCGTGTTTTGTCGTTAGTTGAGGTGCCCGCTTCACAAGTATACAGACGATTGCTCCTTGAGTATCGGTATAGATATCGACTAGTGTCTTTTGATTTTTACGGATTTATAGGGCGACAACGCCATCTTTTTAGTCGACAACATTTCTATGCAGATGCCGATCTGTGGGCCAACCTCGTAACCCAGACTATCTACCACCCCACTGCAGATAATAAAGGGTGGTTTTCAAATATCACTATTAATCTTACCCCTGAAATTGAACTCAGTGCTACCGGGTACGGGTACATGAATCGCTACCGTTCACTAGGGGAAGGATCTATCCATTTTCTACCTACCAGCTCTGGAGTAATTACTCCCTACTCAATGGAACTTCTATCTGATAAGCTAGCCGTCGCTTCGGGCCCTTCAAATGCTTTTACCATAGGGGTTCGTTACCAGCACCCTCAATATTGGAGTTTTACTCTAAAAGCTATAGGTCTTGGAGGCACTCATCTCGAGCCTGAATGGCCGAAGTATAACCGAGAATTTTTAGAAGAATTGGAGAGGTATACCATGGCTAAGCCTCAACAGCAACAATTAAAACCTTTGACAACGCTACACTTTTTGGCGTCTAAATCATGGAAGACCACCTTTGGCTATCTACAACTATTTATTAGTGCTAATAATATTCTCAATCGTGTACAGCCCATAGCGGGTTATGGATCTTCTCGTTTGATCGCTGCGAAGGATTATGCACAAGATCTTGCTCAAAGCGTTTTTTCCTCAAAGACTTGGCGTAGTCAGGGGCTCACCTATTTCTTAAACCTTTCATTTAAAAACTAAAATCTAAACCCAATGAAACACCTATTACCTATTATTTTACTAACCCTCGCGTTATCTTGTTCAAAGCCCTCAAAAGAAGAGGTGGTACCTACAATTACAAACGATAAGCCTCCATGTGAAACACCTGTAACCGACTGGTCGACAGCTCTTTTTGCAGATCCTGATTCGAATACAGAATACCTGATGCTAGAAAACCTATACATAAAAGCTCATGTGGTTTCATCAGACTTGCAGGGAGGTGCTTATAAGTCGATTTACTTTCAGGAAATAGTAGCGCCTTTTAGAACTCTTCAACTTTTGACTGAAGCTGCAGATAATTCGTTGTGGTATCCACGAGGGACTGAGGTCATTATCAATCTTCATCAATTGAGGCTAAAAAGAAATAAGAACACTATTTCAATTGGGGCTTATGATGAGTCGTATAGTAATCCTACAATTGCTCCTTTGTTTCAGAGCGAATTAGAAATCCGACTATTGATTTGTGAGAACAGTACAGAATTTACTCCACTAATTCTTGATGAGTCTATAGAGTTAAGTGAACTTTGGCCGAATCGATTTATTAGCGTTGAGGAATTGATGTTTTCTGAAGATCATTTTGGAAATACTTTTGGCGTATCAACGGTAGAAACAGAGCATCAATTAATTACTTGCAGCGGAGCTACATGGATGATAAGTAGCTCGGGTTACGAAGATTTCATCGATGAAATTATTCCAGAAAACAGCGGTACCATTGCAGGACGTCTGGTTCAAGGAACGAAAAACCAAATCGCTGTAGATCTTTGGGAAGACCTCTTTTTTGATTTATCCCGTTGCGAACCCGTAAACTTCGATGAGGCCACTTTATTCATTTCAGAAATCGCTGATCCCGACAACAGCGCCTCTGCTCGATTTATCGAGCTTTATAATGCAGAAGACTTTGAAGTGATCTTAAATGGCTGGACGTTGCTGCGATACACCAATGACTCTAATGAGCCTTCACATGTTTTTAATTTAGACGATTACAGTGTAGGAGCTAATTCAACTTTTGTCATTGCTAGCAATCTAGAAGTTTTTAGTGAAATGTATCAGCAAAGTCCAGATGCTGTAGGTTCTTCATCTAGTGCTGCTAATTCTAATGGAGATGATACGATGTTACTTGTTAACCCCGCAGGCCAAGTCATTGATATTTTTGGAGTAATTGGCGAAGATGGTACCGGAACCAATCATGAGTTTGAGGATGGCAGGGCATTACGTAATTCGTCGGTAAATAATGGGAATCCCACCTTTGATTTCTCAGAATGGGTAGTGAGCAACGACAGTGGTGATGCAGGAACGATCAAAGCACCTAAAATAGCTCCCGACGACTTTACTCCCGGTCACCACCATTTAGAGTGATTATGCTTAGTTCTGTATTTTGTAAGTCCTATTCTCCTCCCAATTTGCACGAATTTCAATCGATTCGTTGAGGTAAAGAATTCGTTCGGGTCGAATGCGATTGAGAAAGGAACCCGTATCGTAACGACCATTTTTATTGGTGTCAAAAAGGAGTCGAATATCGTAAATGCCAGGTTTTACAACATTGAACTCGCATCGGCCCAGGCTATCTAAAGGTTGTTGATAGATCACCTGATCCTCTTTATCTAAAAGACTTACTTCAATCGATGAGTTAAAAACGGGATCTATTTGAAGTTTCAACACCCCAAAATTTTCGAGTTTGTCAAATCGAAAAGGGATACTTATCGTGTCATTGGTGTTTCCAAAGTGGTCCTCAAGGGCTCCCGGCAAAAGATTTACAAGGTATGTGGTACTTTCTTCGGGTTCAAGTAACGACTCAAGAATACGATTATTCATTGTTGAGATGAAGAGTTCGACTGAATCTAAAGGAATGCTATCTTGTTTGTAGAACGATATAAAGTTTCGGTCGATTTTAGCTAGAGGAGTACTCGAGCCAAGGCTAAAAGATTTGAAAGGCGGAATACTTCCTCTGTAGATAGAACTTAAGGTCAGGGTGTCTTTTGCCACCTTAACGGGTTTTACGGTAAAGGTGTCGATCGAAATCATAGATCGAACAACGACCTGAAGAGAATCGAACTTTGCAGGTCTGAACCATAAATTCAAACTGTCTTTATTTGAAACCTTTTCTACGTAGGTCCATAGTGAATCTGGACGATTGATAATTTCTATAGTAGGTATAGAATCAATATCCGACTCATAAGGGATTAAAAAATGATTACTTCCCTCTAGTTTTGGCCTACTCGCTTTGAAAGCGACTTTTTCCTTGAAAAGTTCGATTAGATAAAGAGAATCGTTAGGGAGTATTACGGGATCTGGTAAGTATCCGATTTTATCGAGATAAGGGTCGTATCGATTGTTTTTGTTATTGTCCTTGATGGCAAATACACGATAGCTTCCACCTGCGAGATAATTGAGATTGAAAATAGGTAAACTGTCTCCTGTACTGCCCACATAACGAGGAGGCTCGTTATACACTAACGAATCGTTATACACACTATCATTAGGATATAGCATCAAGGTGACAAATGGGTCAGCTTTTCTGTTGAGGGCATCTTTCACCGCGCCCTTTAACTCTAGAGAATCGATTCGGTCACCGGTGCTGAAAACATACTGTAAAAACGGATAAGGATTCTCTTCATTATTATCTACAAGAGCGTTTCCAAAATTGATACTATAAGTGGTATTTTCTAGTAGAGTATCAAAAAGTTGAATTTCAACCATTCGACTAGCAGAGCCCTGTGGTTTGATGATTGGCGTGTTCTTGAGCGGTGGAGAAATAATCAGCTGGTCTTGAAGCTTTTTGAATTTGATGAATTCGTTGAAGTAAAGACGAATTTTCTCCTCTTTGAAATTAGAAGCCCCCATTGTAGGCTCTGATTTTAAGAGAACTGGAGGGGTAGTATCCTTTTCACCTCCTGAGGGAGTGCCGCGTTTTGCACATCCGTAAGAAGATAGGATTAGAGCGATCAGTAAAATTCGAAAAATGTTTCTCATAAGACTCTGTCTACAAAGTAACGACATTATGCGAAGCTCTCGAAGGGGTGTAGAAAATGGTAAACACACTAATTTTAATATCGGGTATTTTCGAGAGGGCTTCAATACAATGATTTAATGTTGCCCCTGTTGTTATTACGTCGTCGATAAGAAGTAGATGCCTAGCTTCGAAACCACCCGGTTTATCAAGTCGAATCGAGGTGTTTGAACTCGTTCGCTCTTTAGCATTCCGCTTTACTTGCGAACCATAAAGAGCTGGCTTTTTAAGCATTTTTGGTTGATGAGATAGATTAAAATGCTTGGCAATTTGAGAACTTAACTTTTCGGCTTGATTATACCCGCGCTTCCATTTTTTAAGTGGATGCATGGGAACAGGTACTACACAATCAATATCAGAATCGAATAGAAAGGCTTCTAGTGAGTCTTTACAGAGCAAAAACAGATCGTTGGCTATGCTGGGCATCCCACGATATTTAAGAGCAGATAATAAGCTAGATGATGGCTTTGAACTAGCGATATGATAGTAAGCCGCGCTGACTGCCTCAATTTGTGCATCCTTCGGAGCATTCAATGCGATACGCATCGGATGTTTTTCTGTAGAAGAAAAGTGCGTTGGGATGAGGGTAGAAAGGCACTCATAGCAAAGAAGGTGATTCAGGGATCGAGATTTTTTGCAACCTAAACAGATTCTGGGGAGTATGATTTCAATACAGTTCATAAGGGAAGATATCCTGGTCTATCGCAACCTTTTTGCATCCTTATTCTAAAGCCCAAACTCTTTGAATTGATTATTCTATTTTTGCTGTAAATCAAATCAATCATGAAGGCACCAGACGAACATTTTAAGCAGGTAATCTCTCACGCAAAAGAATATGGATTCATCTTTCAATCTAGCGAGATCTATGATGGACTGAGCGCAGTTTATGATTACGGACAATTAGGTGTTCAATTAAAAAATAACATCAGACAGTACTGGTGGCAGGCGATGACACGTCTGAATGAAAATATTGTGGGGATTGATGCGGCTATTTTGATGCATCCTACTACTTGGAAAGCATCTGGTCACGTAGATGCCTTTAATGATCCATTAATCGATAACAAGGATAGTAAGAAGCGATACCGAGCAGATGTTCTTATTGAAGACCATTGTGCGAAGCTTGAAGCTAAAATTGACAAGGAAGTTAAAAAGGCAGAAAAGCGTTTTGGAGAGGCCTTTGATAAAGAGCAATTCCTAGTTACCAACCCTCGAGTTTTAGAATTGACTCAGCGTTCAAAAGAGATTCTAAGCAGAATGGCGCAATCTCTTGAAAAAGAAGATTTAGCTGACGTGAAGGCGCTCATCGAGGAGTTAGATATCGTATGTCCCGTTTCTGGCTCTAAGAATTGGACAGAAGTGAAGCAATTCAATCTAATGTTTGGCACCAAATTAGGAGCCTCTGCCGAGAGCGCTACCGATCTCTACCTAAGACCTGAGACAGCGCAAGGAATTTTTGTGAACTTTTTGAATGTTCAGAAGAGCGGAAGAATGAAGATTCCTTTCGGAATCGCCCAAACGGGTAAGGCCTTCAGAAATGAAATTGTAGCTCGTCAGTTCATCTTTAGAATGCGCGAATTTGAGCAAATGGAAATGCAGTTTTTTATTGCTCCAGGCACCCAAAAACAATGGTATGAGCACTGGAAGGAAGCACGTTTGAAATGGCACCTTTCGTTAGGCATGGGTGAAGATAATTACCGATTCCATGACCACGAGAAGTTAGCGCATTATGCCGATGCTGCAGCTGATATTGAATTCGCTTTCCCATTTGGTTTTAAAGAGCTTGAAGGTATTCATTCAAGAACTGATTTCGATTTATCTCGACACGAAGAATTCTCAGGAAAGAAGCTGCAGTATTTCGATCCAGAATTGAAGGAGTCTTATGTTCCTTATGTAGTTGAGACTTCAATAGGACTTGATCGTATGTTCTTGGCTATTCTTTCAAAATCTCTGGTCGAAGAAGAATTAGGTGGGTCTAGCAGAACAGTCATGAGAATCCCTGCGGTTCTTGCTCCATTGAAGGCTGCTGTATTACCATTAGTAAAGAAGGATGGGCTTCCCGAGCTTGCTAAAGAAATTATTGATGCGCTCAAATTTGAGTTTGAAGTCGCCTACGATGAAAAGGATGCTGTGGGTAGACGCTACCGTAGACAAGACGCCATCGGAACCCCATTTTGTATTACTGTTGATCACCAGTCTCTAGAAGACCGCACGGTTACTGTTCGTCACAGAGACTCTATGGAGCAAGACCGAATCAGTATTGATGCCCTGGCAGGCTTACTACGCGAAGAAACCGCGATGTCGAATTGGTTAAAGCGAATTGAAGCATAAATGAAGGTTATCTCCTATAACGTTAATGGAATAAGAGCGGCACAAACTAAGGGTCTTTTTGACTGGTTACAAGTGGTTGATGCCGATGTGGTTTGTCTTCAAGAGATCAAGGCACTAGAAGAGCAAATTGATACCGAGGGGCTAAAGGCTATCGGATATGAACATCAAAATTATTTTTCTGCAGAGAAAAAAGGATATTCAGGAGTAGCTATCCTTTCTAAAACAGAGCCTGATCACGTTGAGATAGGCACGGGATTAGACTATATGGATAGGGAAGGTCGTAATCTTCGAGCAGACTTTGGATCTGTCTCGGTTATGAGTATGTATTTGCCTTCGGGAACTAATACGGATAGACTAGACTATAAGTTCAAGTATATGGATGATTTTCTAGACTATGCCAATGAATTAAAGAAAGACCGCAAGGAGCTATTGGTAGTAGGGGACTATAATATTTGTCATCAGGCTATTGATATTCATGACCCAGTTAGAAACAAGAATGTCTCAGGATTTCTGCCTGAAGAAAGAGAGTGGATGACTCGTTTTCTAGCCTCTGGCTTCAAGGATACTTTTCGGATGTTTTCTGACGAGCCTCATAAATATACTTGGTGGAGCTATCGAGCAAACTCTCGCGCTAATAACAAAGGTTGGAGGCTAGATTATGGTATGGCAACAGATGAGTTAGCTGCCAAGGTAAATCGATCGGTCATTTTGAGTGATGCGGTACATAGTGATCACTGCCCGATATTAATTGAAATAGCATGAAATACAATACACTGAACGGAACAGATCTAGAAGTAAGTGAGATTTGTTTGGGAACCATGACTTGGGGTCGACAAAATTCTGAAAGTGAAGGCTTCGAACAGATGGACTATGCATTCGATCAGGGGATTAATTTCTGGGATACAGCAGAGCTTTACCCTGTCCCAACACTTCCTGAATTGTATGGTGATACCGAAAAGATTATAGGTAATTGGCTTGCTAAAAATGGAAAGCGAGACGAATTAGTCCTTGCGACGAAAATCGCAGGAAAGGCTCCTTTCACCAAGCATATTAGAACTACAGGCTTTACCCCCAAGGGAATTGCCGAGGCGATAGATTTAAGTTTACAAAGACTTAAGACCAATTATATTGATTTATATCAGTTGCACTGGCCTACACGTAACACCAATTTCTTCGGAAAACGCGATTATCCAGACGAGGCATTCAAATCAGATGAGTGGAAAGACAATATTTACGAAGTCTTAACCGAGCTTGGAAAACAAATTAACTCAGGCAAGATTCGTCATATCGGTTTATCTAATGAGACCCCTTGGGGAGTAATGAGGTTCATTGAAGAGCACAAAAGAGATGCTTCTCTACCCAAGATTGCAACCGTTCAGAACCCTTACAGTTTACTTAATCGTTTATACGAGATCGGACTTTCTGAGGTTAGCCATCGAGAAAATATAGGGTTATTGCCTTATTCTCCTCTTGGTTTTGGGGTTCTTTCTGGTAAATATCTCGGGGGTAAATCGCCAGAAGGGGCACGAGTAACCCTTTTCCCAAATTATAGTAGATATAGTGGTCCAATTGCAACTAAAGCGACTGAGGCCTATTCTGAAATTGCCCAAAAGCATAATCTTAGCTTACCACAGATGTCGCTAGCGTATTTACAAACTAAGCCATTTGTTACTTCGACAATTATTGGGGCAACCTCGATGGAGCAACTAAAAGAAAATGTAGAGAGTGCTTCTCTAGTGCTTAGTGAAGAGGTAATCGCGGCGATAGAGGAGGTTCATAACACCTATCCTAACCCAGCGCCTTAATTCTTCGAGAATATCTTAGCTACCACCTCCTCGATTTTTGCAACTTTGATGATGCGTATTTGATGCGCCTTATTATCAATACTTGCGTTTGATGCGACAAAGATTGCCTTGAATCCTAATTTTTCGGCCTCGGCAATTCGTCTATCGATACTCTGTACTGATCTAATTTCTCCGGCAAGACCAACCTCGGCTGCAAAACAGATTGATGCAGGTAACGGTTTGTCAGCGTTGCTTGAAAGAACAGCCATCACAACTCCGAGATCGATTGCTGGATCATCGATATGTATGCCCCCAGTGATATTTAGAAATACGTCTTTGGTTCCTAATTTGAATCCCACCTTTTTTTCTAATACGGCTAAGAGCATATTGAGTCGCTTGCTGTTGAACCCTGTTGCAGATCGCTGAGGAGTCCCATAAACCGCAGTACTCACTAGTGCTTGAATTTCAATCATTAGCGGTCGTTGTCCCTCCAGAGTTGCAGCTACGGCCACGCCACTCAAGGGTTCTTCGTAATTGGAGAGCAGTAATTCAGAAGGATTCGTAACTTCTCTTAAACCTCCCGAGAGCATTTCATAGATTCCTAATTCGGCTGTGCTTCCAAAGCGATTTTTTAAAGCTCTTAAAATACGATACACGTAGTTTCGATCTCCTTCAAATTGAAGAACGGTATCTACCATATGCTCTAATAACTTAGGTCCTGCGAGTTGACCATCTTTGGTGATGTGACCAACTAAGATCAGTGGAGTTCCTGTGGCTTTCGCATAGTAGGTGAGTTCTGCAGTGCATTCTCTAATTTGAGATACGGTACCGCTAGCCGATTCTAGCTTTGGAGATTGTAAAGTTTGAACCGAATCCACGATGATAAGATCGGGCTGAACGGCTTCGATTTGAAGACCAATAAGGTCAGTTTTAGTTTCAGCTAGAACGTAGCAATTATCTTGGTTAGATTGAATTCTATCTGCTCGGAGTTTAATCTGCTTCTCACTTTCTTCTCCCGAAACATAGAGTACTTTTTTACCTATCGAAAGTGCGATTTGAAGGAGCAAGGTACTTTTTCCAATTCCAGGCTCACCTCCAAGAAGGATTACCGACCCGGGTACTAATCCGCCCCCTAAAACTCTATTAAATTCTTGATCTTTAGTATCAATACGTGTCTCAGTCTCGAAGCTTATTTCATCTAATTTTTGAGCTTTCTTTTTGGTCTGTAGGGTAGTCGTACCTATTACAGGAGCTTCTGATGCTGGGCTAATTGCCTCTTCGACAAGAGTGTTCCATTCTTTACAAGCCGAGCATTGCCCTTTCCACTGTGCCGATTGGGCTCCACAGTTCTGACAGAAATAAGCTGTTTTAACTTTCGCCATACCTAACGATTACGATATACTAAAGGTAGGGTAAGAAAACAAAGTGCACCGAAAAGAACAATCATGAGGGTTTGGGAGATCCAAAGAATCCATCCAAAGGCTTCTCCTGAAGCAAATGATACACCAAATAGAGCGAGGGAGGCTCGAACGGCAATTGGATATAGACCTACCCCGCCATTGGTAGTGGTCATTGCAAAAGATCCTGCTATGAATGCAATGAGGAGTTCGGATAGACCTAAATGAATCGTCTCTGGAACCGTGAATTTGATTACCCAAAACATTGCGATATAACAGGCCCATATAAAAAGAGTGTGTGCTAGAAATGCTGTTCTGTTTTTCATTCGAAATACAGAGAGAAGCCCAGTTTTAATGCCCTCTAAAAAATCGAGTAACTTGGTTAAGAGTGAAGATGAACTTGATTTCAGCATTCGAATGGTTAGAAGCAACCCAACTACGGCTACAACCACCGCTCCGATGGATAAAAGTAGGGCGTTTTGATTCTCCTGTAAGAGAATTAAGAGTCGTTCAGTTTGTAGTACGAGTGCCAATAGAATAACTAGAAGAAGCATGATTAAATCAATGATTCGCTCGGTTACGATAGTACCAAAACCTTTATCGAAAGGAACTTTTTCGTAGGTTCTTAGTGAAGTGGCTCTCAAGACTTCTCCAGATCTTGGGATTCCTAGATTGGCAAAATAGGCCATCATTACGAAGTAGAAATTTGCTAATGTCGAGGGGTGGTAACCGAGTGGACGAAGCAGATAATTCGCTCGGATGGCTCTCGACAGATGTCCTAATATCGCTAGTAAAATAGACGCGCCAATAAACCAGGGGTTTGCAGATTGGATATAGGACAAAATTTCTTCACGAACGGTCGCAGGTGTGCTTGAATAGGAATAGACTACGAGAAAAATCCCAAACGCAATTGGCAAAAGGGTTTTAAAAAGCTTTCTGATCGACTTTGAAGCCATTAAGATTTTAGCAAGTTGGTGTTTTCGTCGGGAAAGACTACCGCTGGTTGAAACTGACGTGCCTCTTCCACACTCATATAGCCATAGGCCATGATAATTACAATATCTCCGGGGGCTACTCGTCTAGCAGCTGCTCCATTGAGTGTGATCTCTCCACTTCCTCTAGGACCAGGAATAGCATAGGTTTCAAGACGTTCTCCATTGTTATTGTTGACTACTTGAACTTTTTCACCTCGAATGAGGTTGACAGCCTCCATGAGATCTTCATCAATAGTGATACTTCCGATATAGTTTAGGTCAGCCCCTGTGACTTTAACTCGGTGAATCTTCGATTTTACTACTTCAATCATCATCGGTGCAAAGGTAGCGACTAATTAATTCATAGCAAGGTTATCGATAAGACGAACCCCATCGATTTTTGCCGCAATAAAAGCTCTATATTTCTTGTTTTTCTTGCGCTCTGAATGAGCAGTTAGCGCAGCAGCTTCAGCAATCTCAAAGTATTCAAGCTCAAATGAGGGGTTCGAATTGAACGCCTCGGTTACTGCCTCTTTAATTTTTGACAGATTCATTGAGGTGAATCGGCGTTTGGCCCAGAGAAGTTGCTGATAGATAAAAGTAGCTTCTGAAATGGCAGCTGAGTTTAGCCTCTGATTTCTAGAACTCATCGCTAAACCAGAATCTTCGCGAACAATCCCGCATCCAATGATTTTAACACCTAAACGTTTTTGCTTGGCGACCCTCGATATAATCAATAATTGTTGATAGTCTTTCTCTCCGAAATAAGCGTGATGCGGACGCACAATTCTGAGGAGTCGTTCGACGATAGTAGCTACCCCTTCGAAATGCCCTGGGCGATTTGGCCCTTCCATCACCCGGTCTAGTCCTTTAAAATCGTATTTCTTAGAGGATATATCTCCGCTATAAATATCATCGGCTTGAGGAGCATAAACCCAGATTTCACCCCTTTCTGAGGAGAGTAAATTGAGGTCTTTGTCAAGTGTTCTTGGATAGGCAGCCAGGTCGTTTTTATCGTTGAACTGGGTAGGGTTCACAAAAATACTAACGATTGTGATATCGTTTTGATAGAGCGAGCGTTTGACTAAACTCAGGTGTCCTGAATGCAGCGCTCCCATCGTTGGTACAAGACCTACACTGCGTCTTTTCGATTTTTCAGAGCGGAGGGCTTTTTGTAAATCAGCAGTACTACTATAGAGTTGCATTTGAGCGAGTTGAGGGCCCAAAAATACCACAAATGGGCTTATCCACAATAATTTCTTATCTTTGTCCATTGTTTTTTTGAGCACAAAATCAAGGGTTTATGAATGGAAAAAGGATTTTATTTGTTTCGTCAGAATTAGTACCCTATTTGCCAGAGAACGATGTTTCGTCAATGTCGTACGAAGCACCGAGAGTGGTAAATAACAACGGGGGCCAAATACGCATATTTATGCCTCGTTATGGCTCGATCAATGAGCGCAGACACCAGCTGCATGAAGTGATCCGTCTGTCTGGAATGAATTTAGTCGTGAATGATATGGATATGCCTTTAATTATTAAGGTAGCTTCAATCCCTAAAGAACGTATCCAGGTATACTTCATTGATAACGAAGAGTATTTTAAAAGAAAGGCAACGTTTACGGATAAGGAAGGGAAACTTTTCAAGGATAATGATGAGCGTGCTATTTTCTTTGCTAAAGGTGTAATAGAGACGGTCAAGAAATTAAACTGGGCGCCCGACATCATTCACGTTCACGGATGGATGGCTTCCTTACTTCCTCTTTACCTTCGCACATGCTACAAGGACGAGCCTATTTTCGCAGAGTCTAAGATTGTAACTTCAATTTATAACCAAGGATTTGAAGGAGATCTTCCTGGAGATATTTGTAAAAAAGTTGCTTTTGATGGGGTGGAGACCTCAGAAATTGCAAGCCTTGAGGAGCCAAATCATACGAATTTGTTAAAAGTGGCTGCAGATCATTCAGATGGGATTATTTTAGCCAGCGAAAACCTACCAGAAGAAATCAAATCGTATTGTGAAGCCTATGATAAGCCTATTCTTCCTTATGTTTCTCCACAAGAAACAGAAGAGGCTTACCTTAAGTTCTACAACGACCAACTATCTGACTAACTCGTCTCTATGACCACATACCGTCTAAGTCGCCATATCGGCGCTGCAATAGCCCTAGTATTACTTGTTGTTTTTAGTGCTTGTGAAGAGGATACCTATACCTTGGGCCAAGCGGTTATTGAGGGAGAACCTTTTAGTACCAATCGTATTGATTACCCTATTGAAAGTATTAAGCAGTTAAAGATTGATCGGGTACAAACGAGTCAACTTCCCATTTTTCAGCTAGGGAATTTTAAGGATCCTATTTTTGGAACTACTAGCGCTCAAATCCTTACAGAAGTTCAGCTGGCCGAGGTTAAACCCATTTTCGGAAGGCTTTCTGCGGACACAGAGTCCCTACAAGATGTTTCTGGTAACAATGATACCTTGAATGAAAATGAAACGGTGGTAAGAGCAAGACTATATATTCCTTTTCAGAAGGTACCTGCCGCTTCGCAAGATTCTGACAGTGATGGTGTTCAAGACACCTTTGACGCTGACCCTAACGATATCAATAGTGATAGCGATGGAGATGGTCTCACAGATAACGAAGAGCGTTTACGTGGAACTGATCCGCTTAATGCTGATACTGATGGAGATGGTATCAATGATTTAGACGATGAAAGCACTCCATCGAACTCTTATGCTAAACGTGTAGCCTTAGATAGTATTTATTCATTTTCAGGAAACGATGTGTTTGACTTAACCGTTCGACACAGCGATTTCTTTTTGAGAGATCATGAGCCTACTAGTGGGTTTCTTGACCCTTCAGCCTACTTTTCAGACGATTCAACAAAATTTGAAGACTTCCTGGGAGCTGTACTCTTTGAGGGTAAAGATACCATTAGCGAGTTTCAGTATATTGAATATCAAATCGATGATCCAGACACTGAAGAAGACGAGTCTGCTTTTACAGATGCTTCTAAAACGAAAGACCCAGGTATTTACATAGACCTAGATCCAGGTTTCTTTCAAACCATGATTTTGGACAAAGAAGGGGGATCAGAATTATTATCTCGTTCGAATTTCAAAGACCATTTTCGTGGTATCCATCTTTCATTAGCGGCAGATAACGATTTGATGATGCTTTTAAATTTGACCTCAGGTTATATAGAAGTTGATTACACTTATGATTTTTGGAATACCCAAGACGATAGCGATGCAAGCAACGATGCGATTGACTCTGAAGAACGAAGCTTTAGATTAAATCTAGTTTCAGGAGGTTCTTTTGGTATTACCAGTGGTAACGCAGTGAATACTTGGACAGCGGAGAATAACGTATCAGTTATCGATAACCAAGATTTTGTAGAGCGCGTTTATCTCAAAGGGGGTAGTGGTTATCTTGCACAGTTTCAAATCCCTGATGAAATTATCGAAGAAATCAAAACCAACAATTGGTTGGTAAACGAAGCAAGTATTGTTTTTTATGTAGATCAAGATGCAATGCAACAGTATCCAGAGCAGCCGTCGCGGTTATACTTGTTTAAGGAGGGGAGCAATCTACCTGTTTATGATGCAATGACCGAGACTTCTAATAATGAGACTCCGCTGGGAATCTTCTTGAATTACGACGGGATATTACAATACGATTCTGAAGGTAAAAGCTCTCATTATACTGTTCGATTAACCGATTACGTGAATCATGTAGTTCTGAGAGACTCGGTTAATGTTCCGATCAATGTAGCAGTAAGCGCGAACATAGGTCTTCCAGTTACTTACGCGGCCAAGGTTTCAGATTCAGACAAGGTGGTATCATACCCTCAAATGAGTGCGGCAACTCCATTAAGTACGGTACTGTATGGTTCGAATGCCACTGTGTCCGACGACAAGCGACTAGAACTTAGAATTTATTACACTCAAATTCAGGATTAAACATCGGTAAATACCGACTTCTTCTATATTCCAATGCTTACGGGGATAATTTCCCTTTTGTTTTTTCCTAATTTTGAACCTTAAATAATTCAAGTATGTGCGGAATTGTAGGATATCTCGGTTCGCGAGAAGCTTTCCCAGTTGTAATTAATGGACTTCAACGTTTAGAATATCGGGGCTATGATAGTGCCGGGGTGATGTTGTATGATGGAAGCGAAGTTCGAGTCAGTAAGACCAAAGGAAAGGTTTTTGACCTAAAAATAAAGGCAGAAGGCGAACAGAATGTAAAAGGTTCTTTAGGCATTGGTCACACACGTTGGGCTACACATGGTGTACCGAATGATGTAAATGCTCATCCGCATCAATCGAGTACAGGTCGTATCGTTGCCGTCCACAACGGGATTATTGAGAACTACGCTTCGATCAAACAAACTCTCGAAAAACGAGGATATACTTTTCAATCAGATACGGATACAGAAGTATTAGTAAATCTCATCGAAGAGATACAGCTAAAGGAGGAAGTTTCACTGGCCAAAGCTGTGAGAATTGCCTTGAATGAAGTGGTGGGAGCCTACGCACTGGTAGTTTTTGATACAACCGATCCATCGACTCTTGTCACCGCACGAATGGGGAGCCCACTCGCTATTGGGGTAGGAGAAAATGAATTTTTTATAGCCTCTGACGCTAGCCCTTTCATCGAATTCACTTCTAATGCTATTTATCTAGAAGATGGTGAAATGGCAGCGATTCGCTTAGGTAAAGAAGTGTCTGTTCGAAAGATTGCTAACGACAAGAAAGTTGATCCTTTCATCCATGAACTTCAGTTGTCTCTTGACGAGATAGAAAAAGGCGGATACGACCATTTTATGCTCAAAGAAATCTATGAGCAACCCAAAGCAATTCGAGATACTTACAGAGGTAGACTTCGGATTGATACGGGTTTGATTAAAATGGCCGGAATAGATAATCATCTAGACAAGTTTATAAACGCAAAACGAATCATTATTGCAGCTTGTGGTACTTCTTGGCATGCAGGATTAGTCGCCGAATATATTTTCGAAGATCTTGCCCGTATACCCGTGGAGGTTGAATACGCGTCAGAATTTCGATATCGCAACCCGGTAATCGGCCCTGGAGATGTACTGATTGCGATTTCACAATCTGGTGAAACTGCTGATACTCTTGCTGCTATTAAGATGGCAAAGAGTCGTGGAGCATTTGTTTTTGGAGTATGTAATGTGGTGGGTTCATCAATAGCCCGAGAAACACATGCAGGGGCATACACCCATGCTGGCCCTGAAATTGGGGTTGCTTCTACTAAGGCCTTTACAACTCAAATTACTGTACTAACGTTAATCGCTTTAAAGCTAGCTAAGGAAAAAGCTACTATTGGTGATTCTGAATATGCACATTTAGTAAAAGAGTTAGATTCGATCCCTTCACACATTGAAACCGTACTTCAATCAGAAGCAGCGATCAAAGAAATTGCTGAGGTTTATCACCAATCTACAAATAGTCTTTATCTGGGTAGAGGTTATAACTTCCCAGTAGCTCTCGAAGGAGCGCTTAAGTTGAAAGAGATTAGTTATATCCACGCCGAAGGATATCCAGCAGCAGAAATGAAACACGGCCCTATTGCTCTTATCGACGAGTCGATGCCGGTATTTGTTGTGGCAATTAGAAAAGGCCACTATGAGAAGGTGGTAAGTAACATTCAAGAAATCAAGTCTCGAAAGGGTAAAATTATTGCAGTAGTAACCAAAGGAGACACTCAGGTGGCCGAGTTAGCCGATCACTGTATCGAAATTCCTGAAATCGAGGAGTCGCTTAGCCCAATGTTAACTACTATTCCATTACAGTTGCTGTCCTATCATATTGCGATTTTACGCGGGTGTAATGTGGATCAGCCACGAAACCTGGCTAAATCGGTTACAGTAGAGTAACATTTTATTTTCTCTGTCGTCTTAAGACAAAACGAGGAATGAAAAAGATTTTATTTGGGCTTTTTGTGATGGTTTTCGCGGGAATTTCTGCCCAGAAAGCACAGATTGAACTTCTTGGAGGTCAGTCGATTCAGTTAGATTTTGTTGATTATGAGTTGTATGGGCTGAGTCTCAAGAATCATTCCTCAGCAGAAATACAGGTCAGTATTGTTTCTAAAATTAGTGGAAAGCAAGTTCGTGGATTTGGTCTTGCACCAAAAGCTACTGTAGAGGAGGTAATTATTGAATCTGATTCCTATGCTCTTTTCACCAATCTTTCAGATCAGACCGCTTCATTTTCTGCAGAAGCAAAGCCAAAACAGGCTTCACCTATCGCAAAATCGGATGGAGTGAATTTTACTTTGAGAAATAAGACTTCTAAGTCTATTCCGCTGATTATTCCGACGGTAATGAATCCGAATCTATCTCCTAAATCGAATAGTAGGGTTTATCTGAAGTATGGTCAGAAAGTTTATCTCAGAAAAGGCGTGTCGCGAAAATTAATTCTCACGGTCGATGAGACGATACGTGAAGGAGCTGTAATTGACGTCGATAGTATCATTAAGCAAGTAGGTCATGAGTAAATCGGGTATTACATTATGCTTAATTGTTTTTCCTATCATAACTGCCCTTGCCCAGACTCCTGTAAAAAGCAGAAAACTTAAGGGTCAATGGGAACTTCAAATCCAAGTTGCAGAAGCGGTTGCTGAAGAAACTAAAGACCTAGGGGTGTTTGGAAAAATGCTCGCTGGAGCCTTTGCAGGCTTTGTAGATGTGGCCCTT
>PZPI01000055.1 GCA_003045935.1 Bacteroidota bacterium
TTCTATGGTATTTAAATACTCCCTCTCACTATTTAAATGCATAAATAGTGATCGGCTTTCCATATCGATTCCTTCACTTGCTAAAGAAGTGCAAAGGCAGATCACTCCATTATTTATTGACTGAAGGATTTTGCCTTTTAATCCAGCTCCAAACGGGGTTGGTGATAGTAAAAATTGATAATTAATAAGAATTGTATCAAGGTCTTCTACCCACCCTAGAAAAGAAACCTGTTTTAATTTTTTAGCCTTAATCATCAATGATTCTGTGTAATAAGTACCAAATATGATCAATGAACTTTCGGGCTGTATTTTTAAAATATTCGGCCACATCTCCAAAATACGATGTAAGGTTGCCTTATTGCCAGGATGCTTACCGGAACCAAAAAAAACAAAGCTCCAAGGTTTTCGATTGTTGGTAGTAGCTATTTCTCTGCGATGAACAATAAGTGGGGTGTAGATGAGCTTTGAGCCTATTGATGGTAGTAAAGCAGTTAATTTATTAATCTCTTCACGCGAAATGATCAAAACTTTATCAACACGATAAAAACTGGCAATTTCTCGTTTAAAAGTGTCGGTAGTTTCCCATTCCTCCTCTTTACCATTCGATCTTGAAAGCCGAAGACTGTGCAGATCTTCTGTGTTTAATAGGGTGCAGCATTGGGGTAGGTTCTTATAAACTCTCCATCCGAATTGTTCCTCTGAAATAAATCGATCGAAAAGAATAACCTCAGGCCGAAGATCTAAAAGTAGTTCATCGAATGAATTGCAATTCAAGGTGATTTTATGAACCTTAATAGCGTCTTCGTTAAATGAATCCCCTAATGGAGTCTTATCTGCGGTACATCCAAAATGTACCTGGTATTTCGCATATTTAAACGACTGAATCAAGGCTAATAAATGCTGGCCAGCAGCAGTGGTATTTGACTCTGGCCATAAGTGTGCAATTATTAGCAGTTTTCGTTTCACGAGGAGAGCGTTGCGAATTGTCGAGCAATATTGGCTCTAAGTTTTCGAATATAGTCCTCTTCAAGCCATTCTTTATAATTCTTTGTATTGTTCATTATGCAATAAGTGTACTGCTGAACGCGATACTGTATATCCTCTTCAAGTAATTTCGCTAACTGACGTGCTTCTATTACCGTTTCACTATTTTCAACGCACATTTGAGTGTGCTGAACGATACTTTCTTCTAATACTTGCTTACTTCTACCCCCTGCAGTAAAGACCTCTTTGTAGCGTTCCCTAATATTAAAAGTAGGATCTAAAGTATTCTTAAACCTTTCACGTATAGCATCGGGCATAACGTATTCAAAGTCTCTTTCGATATCTTCATCACTTTTAATACTCTCCAAATAGAAATCAGGAAAATGAAAAATTTCTTGCCAATCAATAGGTTCGTCCCATTGTCCGAAACGCAAGGTATTATTTCCTAAATCGATTACTGTAAAAGAAGATTTGTCGGGCAATATTCTTGACCCTCGACCAATCATTTGAAAATAAAGTGTTAACGATCTTGTCGCCCTGTTGAGAATAACAGTCTCGACACTTGGTTCATCAAATCCTGTTGTGAGTATACTTACAGATGTTAATATCGCTTCTGGTGTATGTTTAAACCAATCTAAGATTTCAGCGCGCTCTGCTGCTGAGCTTTTGTTATCTAGATGTCGAATGGGTAAATCAAGTTTGCTAAATGCTTCAAAAACGGAGTAAGAGGCGAAAATCCCATTATTGAAAATTAGTGTCTTTTTACCTTTAGAAAGCTCCATATAGGCATTCAAGAGCTTTCCAATCATACTTTGATTGGTGTAGAAAGCATCACTACTTTTTACAGTGTAGTCACCATTAGCACCAAGTTTTAAACTTTGTAGACTTAAATCAAAACGATGAATTTCTGCCTTGGCTAAAAACCCTTTGTCTATTAATGATTTAATAGACTCCCCTATGATTAATTTTTTATAATAATCCTTCATAGGAAGTTTGATATTAGAACTTAGTGGTGTAGCAGTAACTCCAAGAACGTAAGCTTTCTCGAAGTATTTAAATAGTTTTCTAAAGGAATTGTAATGCGCCTCATCGATAATGACTAAACCCACGTTTTCTAAAACGATTTTCTCATCGTTTAATCGGTTATTCAAGGTTTCCACCATAGCTACATAACAGGTATGGTCATCTGCCGCAGGAATTTCTTTAACCGAAGAGTTAATTACCTTGTTTTTAACTCCAAAATCAGCTAGCATTTTAGAAGTTTGTGCACTAAGTTCTATACGGTGTGTAAGCACAACTACTTTTTTACGATAGGTTTCGATATACCTACGTGCAATCTCACTGAAAATGACCGTTTTACCTCCACCCGTTGGTAGCTGATAAAGAATGTTTGCACCCTCATCTAAAGACTCAATAGAATCAAAGATGCGTTTTAGATCATTCTGTTGGTAGTTATACAGGTCTTTGGAGCGTGGCAATAGAGATGTAATTTTGTCTAAAGTGCAAAAATAGCCCAAATCTCTACCTTCTGCCAAATCTTACGATACAGAATCTTTGGTGATAACTTCTTGATAACCCCTATTTGGTGCTATTGTGGTGACTGTAAATGATTTGTATCATAGATAATGTAAATACAAACCCATGAGACAACTAAAAATCGCTAAGCAGGTAACCAATAGGGAATCTAAATCCCTTGACAAATATCTTCAAGATATCAGTAAAATTGACTTGATCACAGCCGAGGAAGAGGTTGAATTAGCACAGAAAATTAAAAGAGGCGATCAAAGAGCTTTGGAAAAATTGGTAAATGCTAATCTTCGATTTGTTGTTTCGGTAGCCAAACAATATCAAAATCAAGGTTTAACACTTCCCGATCTAATTAATGAAGGAAACTTTGGATTAGTTAAAGCAGCTCAACGTTTCGATGAAACCCGTGGATTTAAATTCATCTCTTATGCAGTTTGGTGGATTCGCCAAAGTATTCTACAGGCTCTGGCCGAACAATCGAGAGTAGTTCGCTTACCCCTTAATAAGATTGGATCGATTAATAAAATCAATAAAACTTTTTCCTATTTAGAACAGGCTCATGAACGTCCTCCATCTGCTGAAGAGATAGCTGAAGAACTAGGTCTTTCGGTTTCAGAAGTAAAACAATCTTTGAAAAATGCCGGAAAGCATATTTCTATGGATGCTCCATTTGCCGAAGGAGAAGATTCAAATTTATACGATGTGATTTCAGCTTCAGAGACCCCAATGCCTGATTCAGAATTGGTTAAAGAGTCTATAAGAGAAGAAATAGGTCGCGTTTTAGAAACCCTAAGTGAGCGAGAAGCGGATGTAGTGAAACTTTATTACGGTATCGGACAGAGCTCTACGATGACTCTGGATGAGATTGGAAATACCTTTGATTTAACTCGAGAGCGTGTACGGCAGATTAGAGAAAAGGCGATTCGTAAACTCAGAAAATCAGCGAAAAGTGATCTTATTCAGTCTTTCATTGATTAAAACAATAAAGCATGTCTACTAGAAGTGAAAAATTGTTACAGCAACGCCCAGACATACCCACCTCAAAAATAAATGATCAGATGGGATCTGAAGAATATTTTCAAAATGCGATTCTCCGACCCATACTAAAACTTCAAAACGACCTTTTTATAAGCGTCTTTAAAAACTATATTAAGAAACACAAGAACGTCTTCTATGAGCTTAGTTTAGAGAAGAAACAACGTTATATTGAGCATGCGATTCAAAAGGATATTAAGTTTCGAAACTCGCTAAAAGGAATTATCATTGGGATGTTTACTGTTGAGGAGTACCAAACCTATACGATGAATTCTTCTGCTTTGAACAAACGGATGATGAATTTACTTATCGTTCGTTTGAAAGATCAATTATTACTTTTCGATCGAATTGATGCCGCTTAAATTATAGGTTCTCCATTGAGATCTGTAGTTAAGGTGAGAGTCATAAAATCTAGAAAGGGTCTAGCAGAAATGAAGCTGTCGATGACCTTTTTTGAAAAATCCTCCTTTATACATTCTTCATTTGTAAAATTCTTTATTAGAATGAATTGCTTGAACCGTAACCATTGAATAGCCTGATGTTCTTTGTCAAAACCTTTTGGACATGATTTTAGCTGCTCTCCAAAGAGCTCTCCCCATTGATTTTTCAAATCCTTTTCATTGAGAAGATTAGAAAACTCTTCGTATTCTAATTCTAATTCTTTTCGAATTCTAAAAAGATCTTCCTTGTTAGGATTCCAAAATCCACATGCGATAAAATTATTGTTTGGCTCTAAGTGAATATAGTATCCGCCGCGTAACTGTTTACCCTCACGATGAATAGACGTTGATAAATGAGACTTAAAGGGTAATTTGTTTTTCGAGAATCGAACATCTCTGTAAACTCTGAAAATTTTGTGGTTTTCAAGTTGATCAGTGACTCCTAACCCATTTTGTATATCGTCAAAAACTAGCGAAGAACTATTTTTTAATTGGTTGTAACGATTCTTGTTTTCAGCGAACCACTCTCTGTTATTATTATTCTTTAACTCGTCTAAAAACAAATAAAGACTCTTAGGAATTTGATTCATAATCAAGAGAAATAGCTGCTATACAAGTCATTAATCGTCGTTGTATTCTCGACCCTTCCTTTAGTTAGTTTTTGACTGGCTACCAATCCGAAAATCACTAATTCTTTAAAAAAGTATTTCAAATTGCCTTCGACCTCAGGTGCATGTTTATTGAGGAGCTCTTCTAAAGGTTTGATTTGATCAAGGCACTGATGATAGTAGGTTTCATCTGCATTATCGTGAAGTTCTAAAGCATCATTTTCATAAAACCAAGTGTAAAGATTATCGTAAGGTGTTTCAACTCCTTTCTTTTCTAGCTTTTCGATTTTTGGAAAATAATCTTCAAAGATCTGCTTGATTGCATGTTCTATAAGATGTTCAGCCACAAATACAGGACCTTCATTTTCTCCCTCATATACTAATTCAACCTTTCCCGTTATTGCTGGCACAACGGCTAGTATATCAGAGACACGTATCGTTCCCGCCTGCTCCCCATTTTCGATTAAACGTAATTCGGCATGACTCATCATATGTTCAAATGCAGAAATACTTAACCGAGCTGAAACCCCACTTTTAGCATCCACATATTCACTCTTTCTGGCTTGAAATCCAATCGATTCAATAATATCTCTTGCAGGCTCCGGAATAGAAATATTGATTGTCGAATTCCATTTTGCTTCTTGAGCGGTTATTGCCTTAGCGGTTTCCATGTCTTTAGGATAGTGGGTAACGATTTGAGACCCGATTCGATCCTTAAGTGGAGTAACGATACTTCCTCTATTGGTATAATCTTCAGGATTCGCAGTAAATACAAACGTTACATCTAATGGAAGTTTTAGTTTGAATCCGCGAATCTGTACCTCCCCCTCTTGTAGGATAGAAAATAACGAAACCTGAATTCTTGCCTGAAGATCTGGTAATTCATTAATTACGAATAGACATCGATTGGCCCTTGGAACCATGCCATAATGAATAACCTCTGGATCAGACAAGGCTAATTTTAGGTTGGCTGCCTTAATAGGGTCTACATCACCGATTAGATCGGCAACACTCACATCAGGGGTAGCTAATTTTTCAAAGAACCGCTCTGACCGATGTAGCCAATCGATCGGTGTCTGGTCACCTAATTCATTAATCCTATTTTTAGCAAAATCGGATATAGGTCGAAAAGGATCGTCATTTATTTCTGAGTCTGATACAAAAGGAATATACTCATCGAGTAATTCAATCATTTGCCGAGCCATTCTTGTTTTTGCTTGACCACGTAACCCAAGAAAATTAATGTTATGTTCTGCGAGAATTGCTTGCTTCAGCTGTGGAATTACGCTGTGCTCGTATCCTTTAATCCCTTCAAAAAGTTCTTTCCCACTTCGCGTAAGACGTATGAGATTTTCTCTCATCTCTCTTTTAACGCTTTTTGATTGATAGTTGATCTTCTTTAAATCACCTAGTGTTTTTAATTCGCTAACATTCATAATCTTCTTTTTCTATTTGCCGTATAATCCTCAAAAATCATTGAGCCTAAATCATCTAGACCCGTGTAAAACGCTTTACCTCCGTTTAATCTTGTAAACTCTTGAATAAAATGCATCAAATAGGTGTCCTGAGCAATCATAAAGGTGGTTACAGGTATTTTACTTTTTGCTAGAAAACGCGCTCTTTGATAGCACTCTTCTACAATCATTTCATCTAAACCAACACTATTTTTATAATACGACCCGTCTTTCAGCCTAATACAACTCGGCTTTCCATCGGTAATCATAAAAATTTGTTGATTGGTGTTTTTCTTACGTTTTAATAATTGTAGCGCTAAATCTAATCCGGCTACAGTGTTGGTATGATAGGGCCCTACTTTGAGATACGGTAGTTCGCCAATGGATATAGGCCAGGCGTCATTTCCGAACACGATAATTTCGAGATTATCTTTTGGAAAGCGGGTAGTAATCATCTCTGAAAGAGCCATTGCAACTTTCTTCGCTGGTGTAATTCGATCTTCCCCATATAGAATCATACTATGACTGATATCAATCATAAGAACTGTGCTCATTTGAGACTTATTTTCTGATTCGTAGACTTCCAGATCATCGTGATCTAACGTATAATTATCGATACCTGAACGAAGCATGGCATTCTTAAGCGACTGATTCATGTCAATCTGATGTACCGAATCTCCGTATCGGTATGGCCTTGTCGATCCAGTTCGTTCATCAGAGGCACCTGTAGATTTTGTGTTATGATTTCCCTTTTGCCCCTTCTTAAGTTTTCCAAAAATCTGATTTAGTGCTCTTTTTCGAAGTTCTCGTTCAAGTTTAGCTGTTGCTTTTAGCTTTTTAGAAGTTTCTGAAGTAGTATTCCCATCTATTGGATCATCTTCAAACTCTTGGCGCACCACTCCCTTTTCGAGTAAGTCGTCTATAAAGTCGTCAATAGTGTACTCCTCAGTGGTGAGTTCATACTCTTTATCTAGTTCTCTTAACCAATCAATGGCTTCCTCTACATCACCAGAGGTATGAGTGACTAACTCCTGAAATATATCATAGAGTCTCTGAAAAGGAGACTTTTCTTCTGGGGAGTTTAGGGTAATTCGATAACCTAAATCTAAATTCATAGCCCTATAAAGGTACAAATTTACCGGGCCTATTTTTCTCTTGATTTTAAGATTTCAAGTACGTCACTGAGTTGATAACCTTTAGCCTTTAAGAGAATTAAATAGTGAAACAAAAGATCTGCAGATTCGTTTAAAAACAATTCTTCATTATCATCTTTGGCTTCAATCACTACTTCAACAGCTTCTTCACCAACCTTTTGAGCGATCTTATTAATACCCTTTTCAAAAAGAGAAGCTATGTAGCTTTTAGAGTCTCCATTTTCTTTACGCTGGTCAATGATTGACTCTAGATGCTTAATCCAATCATAGCTAATAGTATTTACCTCATTGAAACAAGTATCGGTGCCTGTATGACATACTGGGCCTAGTGGGTTAACCTTGATCAAAATACTATCTAAATCACAATCTAATTTGACTGAACACACCTGTAATTCGTTTCCACTTGTTTCCCCTTTTTTCCATAGTCTTTGCTTCGACCTCGAATAGAACCAAACAAACTTTTCGTCTAGGGTTTTCTGAAACGATTCTTTATTCATGTAACCCTGCATCAAGACTTTTCCAGTTTGATCGTCTTGAATTATAGCGGGTAGTAATCCATCTACAGTTTTAGTAAAATCAGGTTCGTTATTCATCGTACAAGTATTTTTTTTGATCGTAAATAATCTTTTAAATCAGCTATTTTAATTTCAGAAAAATGAAAAACACTCGCTGCTAATGCGGCATCTACATTTGATTTCAAAAACACTTCTGAAAAGTGCTCTGTAGTCCCTGCACCGCCAGATGCTATGATCGGAATGTTTACTCTAGAGGACAATTCGGCTAAGGCCTCAATAGCGAAACCTGTTTTAGTTCCATCATGATCCATTGAAGTAAACAAGAGCTCGCCAGCTCCCCTTTTGGTAACCTCTTCAGCCCATGAGAATAATTCAAGTGCCTCAGATTGTTTGCCACCGACGGTATGAACTCTCCAAGTGCCATTAATGCATTTTGCATCAATAGCAACAACAAGACATTGAGAACCAAATTTATTAGCTATTTCTGATACGAGTTCTGGACGTTTAACAGCTGAACTATTAATAGCAACCTTATCTACCCCCTTTTGAAGCAAGCTACTAACCTTATCTGTTGAATTTATCCCCCCTCCCACAGTGAAAGGAATAGAGAGTGTTTTAGCAACTTCATAGATCAGCGGCTCAAAAGCACCTCGACCTTCCTCTGTTGCTGAAATATCTAAAAACACTAACTCATCAGCTCCACGTTTGCTATAAGACGAGGCAAGGGCAACTGGGTCTCCGGCATCTTTCAGATCTACAAAATTCACTCCTTTTACCGTTCTACCATCTTTGATATCTAAACAGGGTATGATTCGTTTACTGATCATTGAGAATGAAGTTTTCGAGTTCCTTAAGCGTAATTCGGTTTTCATAAATAGCCTTACCCAATATGGCACCCGAACACCCTATTTCTTTTAATTGTTCTAAATCTGATAAATCCTTGATACCACCACTTGCAATTAGGTTTAAATTGCTTCCGAATTCATTAATTAATTCACTATACAACTTTACAGAAGGTCCTGTTAACATCCCATCTACAGCTATATCTGTGCTAATTACATGTTTAATGCCCTTATTAAGGTAATCTCCGATAAAGGTATTAATCATAAGATCTGACTCTTCTAACCACCCCGAGATGGCTATTTTACGATCTTTCGCATCAGCACCAAGAATAATTCTTTCATTACCATATACTTCTAACCAAGAAACGAATTGTGACGGATTTTTAACCGCTATGCTACCTCCTGTGATTTGTTTT
>PZPI01000056.1 GCA_003045935.1 Bacteroidota bacterium
CCATTGAACTGAATAAAGACGAACGAAACACCTAACAATAAGGTAATGAAAGCCCATCTCGAAGACAAGTTCAACTTATCAGCCTTTAGGGCAAGACGGGCAAGAATGTAGGTCAGACTACTCAAACCAATTACCGCCGTTGACCACCAAAAAGCCTGAGGCAATTCGATACTAGCTACCCAATCTTTTCGCTTACTGCTTACAATATAGGCGCTTGTCCATCCTGCAAATCCCATAACTAGGGAGATGATTCCGAACCATAGCATCATTTTTTTTGCGCGTTGTTGCTTCTCAAGTTCTGTGCGTTCTAACATAATTTTTTGGTCTATCGAATAAGGTGATCGATTACATAAATCACTTGAATTAACGAAATATATATTACACTCCTAAGCATTAATTTTTTAGCAAAAGACACCTCTAAAGAATTAAATAATTGAAGTGCAGGCATCATCATATAAAAGCCCGAAATACCCACAGCTATTGCAGCAGGAATTGAAATCACGAGCTTTCCGGTAAATCCAAATACTGGAGTGATTGATGCCAAAATGGTCCAAAAGGTGTAAACAATAATTTGAAACGCGGTACTCTGATCTCTCTCACCTGTAGGAAGCATTTTAAATCCTCCTTTTTTATAATCATCATCTAACATCCAGGCTAGTGCCCAGAAGTGAGGAAACTGCCAAAAAAATTGAATCATAAATAAGGTTCCAGCTTCAATTCCGAAAGACCCTGTCGCACCTACCCAACCTAACATAAATGGTATGGCTCCAGGAAAAGCACCTACAAAAACAGACAGTGATGTCTTAGTTTTTAAAGGAGTATAAACTAAAGCGTATAGAATTACCGAGAGTAAACCAAAAACTGCTGTTTTAAAATTGAGAAAATAGAGTAATCCTCCTCCTAGAATCGTCAGCGAAAAAGCAATGATCAAGGCCAAAACCTTCGAGAAACGACCAGTAGGTAAGGGTCGCTCTTTAGTACGATTCATTTTTGAATCTAGATCCGTTTCTATGATTTGGTTATAGGCATTCGAAGCTGCAACCAACGAAAACCCTCCGACTAGAAGAAGTACAAGTTCTAGAGCTTTATACGATTCAGCACCCAACAGATAACCCGCCAATGCAGAGAACACCACGCTTAGTGCTAAACGAACTTTCGTTAAAGCCTTAAGATCGGTCCAGAACAAGGAAGTAGGATGTGTTGTTGCCCCTTCAATCATAGAGTGCAAAGATAAGATGCACAAATAGCTTTCAAATAAAAAAACCGGGCAATAAGCCCGGTTTTCTATAATTTCTTTTCATGTTTTATTGTAAACGGAAAGTAATCGGAATACTGAATGGTACTTTCACAGGACGCCCACGCTGTCTACCTGGTGTCATGTTTGGAAGAAGATTGATAATGCGCAATGCTTCAGCCTCTAGATTTTTGTCTGGCCCTCTCATTCGAATTCCTCCAATTGAACCGTCTCTTTGAATAACAAACATTACATTCACACGACCCTGAACACCCATTTCTTGAGCGATTTCAGGATATCTAAAGTTCTTACGGATGTGCTTTTGCATTTGCTCTTGGAAACAAGCCTTTTTATCGCTAGCACCTTCACAACCGGGGAAAACAGGAACATCTTCAATAACCGCAAACGGAATTGAAATATCTTCTTCTACTTCTTCGACCTCAACCTCCTCGATTTCGATGACTTCTTCCTCCTGAGAAGTTTCAGTAGATTCAATGATCGTTTCTTCTACCTCTTCCTCATCTTCTACCACTTCAATAACTTCTGGAGCTGCTGGAGGTGGTGGAGGCGGTGGAGTCTTGATTTGTTCGGTCATTGGCACCTCCTCATCAAGCTGATCTTCTACATTTAGAGATATATCGTAGTTCGTTACCTCATCATATTTCTTCCACTCTAAGGCTCTCCACACAACGAACATTGTAAGGGCTAGACCTAGTGCGAAATACAATCCACTATTACGACCTATATCTGCTTTTGGACTTTTCTTCGGTTCCATACTCTAAATTTTGATGATGGCTAATTTAAATATTAATTCGAAAAAGCACCGAATTATTTCGGGTTTTTCATTCTGTTAATAAAAGGATCTAAAACCTTCAAGGCAACTAATCCAAAAATGACTCCTACCGAATTGGCAACAAAATCACCAAGCTCTGCCGAACGATAGACAGTGAGAAAACCTTGCAGCAATTCAATGATGCCACTGTAGGTCATTGCAATTAATGCGACTATTATTTGTGCTTTCCTGCCCAAGGCTCGAGCAAAAGAGCCTTTATAGGCTAAAGCCATTAGAAAAGCAAAGCCAAAGTAAAAAAGGCAGTGCACCAATTTGTCCGCACCTTCAAAACTAAGAAATGATTGCCCCCTCGAATCAATGCGTGCTAAACTAAGTACGGTGATACCGATGGCGTACAGCAAAAAGACGGCGGTAAACGGATTAAATAACCGGTGTCTAATTCTAGGCACCCACCAGGGCTTTGTAAGCATCGACATCCAACAATTCTTCAATCTCGTCTAGATTATCAATACTCATTTTGATCATCCATCCCGCTCCGTAAGGATCGCTATTTACTAATTCTGGATTTTGATCTAACTCTTCATTGAAAGATTCAATCGTTCCAGATAACGGAAGAAATAAATCAGAAACCGTCTTAACCGCTTCTACAGTGCCGAAAACTTCTTCTTTATCGATAGTCTCATCTACAGTCTCAACCTCCACATAAACAATATCCCCAAGTTCAGATTGTGCAAAATCAGTAATACCAACGGTTGCTGTATTCCCTTCGATAAGCACCCACTCATGGTCTTTTGTATATTTTAAGTTTTCTGGAAAATTCATAACAGATTCTGATTATTTATAAAATTCAAAGGTAAATAAAAGAGTCTTTTAAACTACTCGCCAAATCGATATTTTAGGCTGAGTCCTGCACGCATAGTAGTTTGGGGAAAGGAGGTAGAAACCCTAAACTTCGAGAAACTATGATCGTAGTAGGCAGCAAGATTCAATGTAGTACTTAAAGCGTAATCCGCTGAGAATTGAGCCGAGAAACTTTGCTGACCAGAAGTGATTTGATCCCCGACAATCTCATCTAGATTTCTAATGAAGGTCGTATTCGATCGATATGATACATCTCCTCTAAGCACTAAATCACCCCGATACTGTCTTCTCTTGCCTCCTATTTTAGGGTTCCAACGTAAATCGGTAATTCGCTTACCTAAACCAAGAACAAATTCTTGACCTTTAATCTCAGTAAGCAAACTATTGGCAAAACTTAAATTCAACGCTCTATCTTTTCGCCATTCTGTTCGAATTTGCCAGAACGACTCTGTTTCAAAATCGAATCCAATAAGTGGGTTAAACTGATCGTTCATCACCACCGCTCCTATCAGTAATTCTGGTTTTAAATCTCCATTTTCAAGGTTATATAAGCCCTCGTTTCGGCTGAGGTTGTTTTGAAAATTATTAATGCTGTAGGCGGCTCTATATCCATGGTTGATTGCAAAACGACTAAACACTTCGGGAAATAACCCACTGATTGAAACATCCCAATTGGGAATACCGAAAGATTCAAAAGGTCCTAAACTAACTTCGCTAATAGACTTACCTGAATAAGCCGCAATAAAAGAGCCTAACAACACCTCTGGATGATATGCTCCATAGGCAACAGGATAACCTTCAGAGTCAACCGCCGATGAATCCATACCCGATGAATTAGCTAATCGATTTGCCATTTCAATTCTAGAAGTTTTGAATCTTTCAAAAGCCTCTGAACCCGTATCCCCCATTGAGCCATCAAAAGCAGTGGAGAGTAAAAAGGCTGTTGTACTATAACTCCCAGTCTGGTTCGCAAGTAACGATTGAAACGTTGGTCCAAAATCAGAAGGAGTCACCCTAAACTGCTCTTGAAAACGATCGCTCTTTCTTCGATCATAACTAAGACCAATAGAAACAGTGCTTCCTAAATTAAGATTAGCGGTTGCAGAAAAGTTTTCGTTTTCATCGATAACAAAGGGAGTGTTGAATCCGTCAAAATCAGTCAAATATCCTTGTCGTGCTGCTTCAAATCTAAAATTAGAAGAAGCCACTCCTAGCAGTAATTTTGGATCTAATTGAAGTAGACTCCCATTATTGATCGTCGGTAAATAACCTGGTAGAACTACCCCAGAGGTTTCAGAATAATTCAAAGCCAATTGAGCCCCTATCGCATCGGGAATTTTTATCAGTTTCTTCAATCCCGACTTTAAATCAAGGCCACTACTTAGCGACAAAGTACTTGCAGTTTGAACGGTATGTAAAGGTCGACCTGCAACTTCAGCAAGTGCATCAGAACCTCGTTGCCAATTAAGCCTACCTCCATAATCTAAGCGGGCAGTTAAAAAATCAAGGGGTTTGAATGAACTGAATGGAATTTCTAGTCCAAGCTGAAGTTGTTGCGCGTAGGTGTTTGGTTTACCCCAAGAAAAGAAAGACTCCCAAACAGAGTTGAAACCTAGGTTTTGATTAAGATTGAGATTAACGATATTATTCTGAGTAGCAGTAAATGAGGTGCTAAAGAATTTTAATGGATTCGCTTTAATCGATCCGTTCCATCCCGACCTAAAATTTTGTTGACTTAAAAGGGGTAAATCAAGAAGGGTTACACCAGGTATAAAGATTTGTCTGAAGCGCTGTTCACTAAGGGATCGGTCAATAGAGGCCCCCATAGTTAATGAGAAAATAGAAGGGGTATAGGTATAATCGAGTGAAGCCCTTGCTTGCGACTGAAGGGATTCTGAGATTTCAAAATCTCGATGTGACTTGGTTGAATGGCTATAATTAACCGTGACATTCTCAAGATCAAAAAAATCGACATTACTACCCTCTTTACGTTCTATTCGAACACCATTAAGTGCGAGGCTAGAAACTTCTGTATACGACTCGGACTGCTCTCTAATTGCTTGTTTATCCTCGTTATTAGACGCAGTACTAAGACGGTCCTCGAGACGAATATCTTCATATACAGGATCATACTCAGGGGTAATTCGCGTAGAAGCCATTGAATAATTAAATGGTAGTTTTAATCGACTAGCTTGAGGTAAAAACCGTCCGAGATCTGTACGTACCGCGAAATCAAAATTTTCGGTATCATCTAACGAACGTGTATTAACCGCCCCGTCAATAGCTCCGAAACCTACTGTTGTTTTCGAGAAACCGGCACCCAAGGTAACTACATCAGATAATTGAACAGAGGCATTGGCTGTTGCGGCCCATCCCCCTTTGTGATTAATTCCTGCTAGACGCAACTCATTAAACCAAAGCTCTGCCGAAACGGGTAAGCTTGATGATCGATTGATGGCCCCAAGCATAGCGGAGGTAATATTCCCGATCGAGGGATTCCCTTTCACACGAATGGTCATCCCATTCTCAAAAACTTTTGAATACTCTGACTCGGCAGAAGCAATCTGTTCTGCCTTCACATTACTTAAAAGTGCCAAATCAAGATCAAGGGCATTCGCATCTGGCCAAATTAGACCTGCATCTTGGGTTGCATTATTTGTAAAGGTTAAAGGCCACTCAATTTGATAGTAGTTAGAACTGTAGTCAGTTCCTATTCTGAGAAAAGCCACTAGATCATTATCCTGAGTAGTTGAAGCTCCTATTCGCTCGGCATGAACAAACAGCTTAAGCCTTTCAAAACGGCGCATATCGAATTTCACACGTCTAAAAGCTCCTCTTCCATCGCCTAATGGCAAATCAGTAAACTGCATACTTAACGACTGCTCATTTTGTCGTACAATCGTATTCGTATTATTCAAGGCTTCGCGTCGAACCCCTGGTGGAAGCACGTATGGGATTGGACTTCTATTACTATTTTCTTCAATATTTACTGCACCCAATTCAAAAGTCGTTGAAGGGCTTGCCGGTAAATTAGCTTCGGGGTCTAATTCTTTGTCATAGATTCTCCAACTACCTTGAATTAGGTCAAGAGCAGCAAATCGCATAACGGTTGATCTTTGAAACCCCTGTAATGACATACGAATAAAGGGTATCGATCTAAAATCGGTAATCCCGCCTACCGCTCGGGTGTATTCACGAAGGGGAATTTTATACTGCACCCAACGAACCTTGCGCCCTGTATCCAGAGTAACCTCTCGAACCGTTGTAATATAGGGCATCGATTCACTTACTACCGAATTAATTGGAAGTTCATATTGATAATAACTCTCGACCACATTCATGGCAAAGTCTCGATCGACATCCTCAACATCAGGCAATAGTGTTGAACCTCTTAACTCATCGGTCGGATTAATGGGTGTATTACCTTCAGGATTGTTAAAGTACTTGTAACGATTTGGGATACTTCCCTGAGCTTCTAAATAGTTCACATAATTGTCTCTAGCCGGGTCATCATTTGGCCCCGTATAGATCAGCCCTTCCTGAGAATCTGAAAGGCCATCTAATCCGACATCTTGTATTTCTCGAGCACCTGCATCGCTATCGAAAGTGTAAATCAGGGCACTTCTAGAAGGGACAGATCCATAAATGGTTGGATCCACTTGAACTCCAAGTCCATTTTCGTATTGCTTTCTTCCATCAGGGAGAATGTCCTCAGAAAGATTCCCAAGATCGATCACTAATTTACCTCCCTCTCCAACTTCTGAAGGTTCGAGCGGATGCAACATCCAAAACTGTAAGTATTCAATATTTGCCTGCTCAAAGTCAGTAACTGTAAGCGCTCGCATCGTTCCTGCCCATTTGTTGGCAACTGCGCCAAAATCAGACGCCGTATTATAAGGTCCTGCCTCATCAGGATAGTACGCGATATCTAAGGTAGACTGAACGGCAGATTGTCCCTGGACTACATCGGTTTCGGGATAAACCTCTCTTATAAAAATTCGACGTGCTTCATCTTCTTGCAGCATTTCATCAGTAATATCTGAAGGTCGCAATCTGCTGTAAAGCACAGGGTCAATGGTATACCATGCCAGTCGAGCCCTAGACCTAGAAGCCTCAATACCGGTTTGACCAAAAGGATTACTCGACAGCACCCAATCGGATGGATTTCTAAGATCCAAAAATTGTTGTGCCTCTTCAAAATCATCGATATAGGTGGTTACCTCGCCACCGAATTGTGCATTGTTTGGAGCAGATGGAATGAGCGCAGCGATTTCTGCAGAGAAGTCAATCAAAGACGGTGCTTCCGTCTCAATCGTGGGCCACTGATTAATAAGTCGGGTGAGCCATGGAACCTCTTTTCGAAACGAAACATTTGCACCAATCATCGAGTTATTAATCGGCTCTATTCCATAAGCAGACTTCTGAGTAAGTGGACGCTCTCTAAGATTTAAAAAAGCACCCCCAAAGGATAGTTCACTAGAGGCTCGATGCTGAATGGCAACTCCTGTGAATCTTCGAGTTAATTGCCCAATCTGACCAGCGTCTTCCACTGAAATATCTATTGGAAGTCCAGAATTCTGTAAGCTCGGATCAAGAATCTCAACTTGACCTGCCGCATAATCAACAACGTAATCAACACCTTCTGTAAGTACTCTACCCCCGATACTAACCTGTACAGATCCAGGTAAAGCAAATGCCGCTCCAAGCGACAACTTTTGACCCGAAGAAGCAGTGTTACCGCCATAGGAGCCCCTTAGTAAAAAGCGATTCGCATCTGCCTGCTGTAAGGCAGCTGTTTTCGTTAATTCATAGAGAGAACGATAAACATATTGCCTTTGATTACCATTATAAGATTCTGCAATTTCATAGTCTTCGGTAACATCACTGGAGAATTGCTCAAACAAATATTCACCAAACGGTTCTACCTGAGTAAAAATGATTCTACCATTAGAAGCATCAACGGTAATACCGTCTACAAAATCAAAGAATCCATCCCCTTGCTCCGAACGATTCTGATAAGCATCGAGTCGATCTAAATTGAATATTTTCAATAGCGTACTATTCGAAAATTCCTCTGGCCAAGGAACTGAAGGGTCGGCCGGTGTTAAAAAGTTTCGAGGACTAGGGTTAGTGTAAAGTAATTGAAACTGAAAATCATTCGCACTAATTCCGAAGGCTCCGGTGGAGTAAATATTCTTCATCATCAAATCCCAAATAGGATCCTCGACCCGGGTAATATTACTCTTCAGTAGTTTTACAATAAGTGCACTAGAGGCATCCCTTTGATTGTCATTAGAAAACTCTCCAACCGTATACACCGAACCATTATAGGTATACTCATAAGCAACAGCGAGCACCTCATCAGTAGCCAGAGGTTGATTGAGTGACAGATATCCCAGCTGGCGATGGTATGAATAATCCAAACCGGCTTCCAATTTTCGTGCATTCTCTAAAGAGGCATAGTCTAAACCATTTACTAAAGACTCACCCAACAAACTCAAACCAGAGGCCGCACCAGCCGCAGTTCTTATTGAACTAGGAAGCCCTTCACCTCCTATCCATGCAGGATTAAGGAGGTTTGCTTCATTGTCAGGTAAAGATTCGGTAGCTCTAAAGAAGGTCTGTGGACCATTAAACCGAACTTTTTCTGAATTGTATTCTCCAAGATCTTGAAAACCTACGATTTGTCTTACATTTTCAGTCTGTTGAGATCGATTGGTCACCCAAACTTCAATTCGGGTAATCTGCACATTTGATGCAATAAAAGGATAATTCTTTAGGGCTAGGTCATAGGTGTCTCTAAAATGTTGACTTAAGAAAAAGTGAGTGTTTTCCTCATAATCGAGAGCGGTAAGCTCAAACTCATTAATGACTGATCCATTTTGGGTACTTACTGTACTGCGCTGAGAACGCTGTTCTGCATAAACGGCGGTTACCGAGGTGCGTCCAAACTGTAAATCAGTTTTAAGTCCAAATAAATTCTGAGCTCCAGTCATC
>PZPI01000057.1 GCA_003045935.1 Bacteroidota bacterium
AGCCCAGTTGACCACAAAGTGATCTAAACTAGGAATTAATCGCTCTAACTCTTCTTCAGTAAATGGACGATTTGATGGATATATCCAAATTCTCGCCTGATCAGGAAGTTCTTCGAAACTGATTTTCATATTTAACAATTCTTATAAGTCTGCAGCTTCGGCGATGAGCTGGGCTAAATCTTTAACTTCAACTGAAGAATCAGTGGCCGTCGCACCGTCATTTAACATTACATTACAAAAAGGACATGCAGCAGCTACAACAGATGCTCCAGTGGTATTCACTTCCTCAGAACGTTCGTGATTAATCTCCTTGTTACCCGCCTCTGATTCTTTAAACATTTGAGCACCACCAGCTCCGCAACAAAGCGCGTTTTTCTTACAGCGCTTCATTTCAACGATTTCAGCCTCTAACTTTTTAATGATTTCTCTAGGGGCTTCATAAACTCCATTGGCGCGACCCAAATAGCAGGGATCGTGATAGGTTATCTTTTTACCCTTAAAACTTCCTCCTTCAATAGAAATACGATTTTCTTCTAACAGCTGTTTTAAAAACTGTGTATGATGAAGAACTTCATAGTTTCCGCCAAGAGAAGGGTATTCATTTTTAATCGTATTGAAACAATGCGGACAAGTGGTAACCACTTTCTTTACCCCATAGGCATTCATGGTTTCAATATTAGTTAAGGCCTGCATTTGAAATAAAAAGTCATTGCCAGCGCGCTTGGCAGGATCTCCCGTACAGGTCTCCTCTTTACCTAAAACGCCAAAGGATATATTCGCACTGTTCAGAATTTTAACGAAGGCCTTGGTAACCTGCTGGGCTCGCTGATCAAAACTTCCTGCACAACCGACAAAAAATAATACCTCTGGCGACTTACCCTCGGCAGCATATTCTGCTATCGTTTTAACGTTTAGTCTATCCATTTCAATCGATCTTCATTGTTAAACGGCCATGGAGCCCCATTATTTTCAATATTGGTCATCATTGAATTTAGTTCTGAGGGAGATGAGGCCTCTTCCATGGTAATGTATTGGCGCATGGATAAAATGATTGACATTGGACTGATACCGATCGGACATTCTTCAACACATGCATTACAAGTAGTACAAGCCCACAACTCTTCACGAGAGATATAGTTATCAAGTAAAAAGTGATCCTTCACCGCATCACCCTTTTCAACTAAATAAGTAGCACGATCTCTGACATCCATCATGATCTTACGAGGTGATAGTAATTTACCCGTTTGGTTGGCCGGACATGAAGCTGTACAACGACCACATTCGGTGCAAGAATAGGCTCCTAAAAGCTGTAAAGCAGATAACTGATGAACATCTCGAGCTCCAAAAGACACCTCATCAGAAGACACAGGTTCGGCAGGTAGCCCCAACATCATTTTTACTTCTGAAGTAACAATTTCATTGTTAGCCATTTTACCTTTTGGCTCGAGAGACGCGTAGAAGGTGTGTGGAAACGCTAATAGAATATGTAAATGCTTCGAATAATACAGATAGTTTAAGAAAAACAGAATACCGGCTATATGCAGCCACCAAGTAGCACGCTCAATAACGACTAGCGTATCGATCGAAAAGTTTTGAAAAATCGGTACGATAAGACCGCTCACAGGAAAGGCTCCTGCTAAAGGGTACGCCTCGTGGCCCCTAAGTTGAAGCGTATAATCAGCAGCATTCATGGTAAGGAACAAGCCCATCAAAACCAACTCGATAATCAAAATCCAATTCGCATCAGACTTTGGCCAACCTCTCATTTCAGGGCTCCAAAATCTGGCGATGCGCACTAGGTTTCGACGCATCCAAAAGACGATCACCGAAAAAACCACTAGTAGGGCAAAGACTTCAAAAGTTGCGATAGCAAAATTGTAAAACCCACCTAAACCTTTAAGTATTCGATGTGTTCCGAATAATCCATCGACAATAATTTCTAAAAGCTCGATATTAATAATTATAAAGCCTAGGTAAACCACAAGGTGTAGAACACCTACCAAAAGGTTACGGTGCATCTTCTGCTGTCCAAAAGCCAAACGAAGCATTTGAAACCAACGCTCTTTTTTTCGGTCTGCAATCGGCAGCGAAGTACCTAGGTGAATCGCAGCGATTATTTTTTTGCTGTTTCGGATAAACAACCCAATACCTGTGATAAGCAGAATTAAAAAAAGAATTGAACTTATCATTGATTCTTTGAGGTCTTAGCGGGGTCTGATTCTGGAGCAACATAATCCTTTTGTTTCTTACCAAATACAGAAACCGACAAATATCGCTTAGGATTGAGTCGTAAGTCTTGTAAAAGCCATTCTAGCTGGCTTAAATTTTCTTGTAAGGAAAGATAAAGTTCTTGATTCGTAAAAATTTGTCCGACAGAACCTTCCCCATTTTTAACTCCTTCAAGGATCTCTTTTGTTGCCGAAACCGATGTGTTTAAATCAGCTATCAAACCTTGTAAGTCTGCGTCATTTAGTGTTTCAGAAACACTAGATAGATTCGATGTTAACTCTGCCGTACTTTCAAGGATAGTTCCTAGCGCCTTTTCGTTAGCAGTCAAGTTCTCACTAACATTCTGCGTAATCACCTTTAATGAAGCGCTCGTTTCGCTGAAGTTATTAAGGGTTTCTCTAAGAAGCGCTTGTGAATCAGTATCTAATAATTGATTCAGATTTTTCATCAGTAAATCAGTCTCCACTATCGCACTATTCACCTTAGCTTCAAGAGGCTCCATAAGCTCTGTGATTCGGTCTGTCATTCCGACCTTTACAATAGAGGTTAGTGTATCACCATTTTGTGCGATCGCTGAACCTGGGGTACCTAACACAATTTGAAGACCCTTTCCCCCCAAAACAGAAGTATCGTAAAGCTCCGCTTTGGAGTCTGCAGGTATCGGTAAATCGGTAGTTATGGTGAAAGCAACCATTAGCTTTCCGGTTTCATCTAAAAAAGCAATATCATCAATGGTACCTACGCTAAACCCGTTTAAGGAAACAGCAGTACCCGATTGTAATCCACCCACATGATCATATACCGCGTGCAGCGTAGTCGATTTTCCTAATAGACTATTTGACTTGAGATAACTAAACCCCATAATTAATGCTGTTATTCCAAGTACAACAATTAATCCAGCCTTTATTTCCTTCGTTAATCGATTTTGATTCATTGATTCGTTAATTCATTTCGGCGATAAAAGCGTCTTTAAACCCTTTATTATGAGCCTGTTTTAATAATTCTTGGGCAGTTTGAAAAGAACTGGTTCTTCCGTAAAAATAGCGCATTACAGCTGAAACTTCATCAAGATAGATGGGTTTTAACCCTTTAAAAAAAGGATCGTTTTCTGAAAGTCTTCGATCTGAGGCAGCCAATTGTATCCGGTAATAAGTAGTTGAATCAGCTTTGGGTTGATCGAACGCTATCGAATTCATAAAGAATTCATTTTTATAATCAATTAAAGCGGCGGCTATTGCCTCAGCAACCTTTTGCTGCCCGGTATTTGAATTTAAAAAGGCTCCTTCGTTAGAATTACTTAAAAAACCTACCTCAATAAGAATCGATGGCATTACGGTTCCATAAAGTACGACAAAGCCCGCTTGTTTTACCTGTCTGTCTCTTCTACCTGCACGCTTTACTAATCCGTTTTGAACTTTATAGGCCAGTTGAATACTTTGGTTAAGGTTTTCTTCTTGAATCACCGACACCCCAATGGCGTCACTATTAAACTTTGCGTAATTCTCGGTATAGCCCTCTTCTCGATAAATAACCGCGTTTTCACGTTTGGCGACCTCTATATTTTTGTCTGCACGATGAAGACCTAAAACGAAGGTTCCCGCGCCGTGAGCGTTTGAATCATGCGCATCGCAATGTATGGACACGAAAACATCGGCGCCCCTTTTATTGGCAATTTGGCCTCTAGCATAAAGATCTACCGCAACATCGCGATCTCTTGTCAAAGAAACGTCAACATCTGGCTCCTTATTTAAAAGCGCTGCTACTTTTTTTGAAATGGCAAGGGTGATGGTCTTTTCATAGTATCCGTTATGCACATTTCCCGGGTCTTTACCACCGTGACCGGGGTCAATAACCACTTTAAAATTATCTGATTGGGCGTAGATCGAAGGAAATCCCAAATAGAATAATGAGGCGATAACTAATCCTCGCAGAAGCAACCGAATCATAGAGATGTGAAACATACCCTAAAATTAAGCATTCCCAGATAGTTTCCGCAATTAATCCGTAAGTTTGAACCCATTAATCAGGCCCTTTTTCACTTGATTTAAATTTAGAATTACTCTTGTCGACACAAAGGCATTATTGGATTATTCTTCTTCTATGGATGACTGCATTTTCGGCAGTTCATGCACAGAAGCAAATCGCTATAAAAAACTTACTTGTTCGACCTATCGCGGCATCAGACACTATTGTAGCTCCCTTATTACCTCAAGTAGTTGCCGCAAATCAAGCCTTTAAAGATTCTCTAAGACAAGCCCTACCCACCGAGCAATCATTCAAAGTAGCTTCAACATTAGATGCACCCATTGTATATAGCGCCACAGATTCGGTAGCTATAGATCAGAAGCAATCGGCTATTGTATTATCAAATCAAGCAAAAATCACTTATGCAGATACCCAATTAGCCTCTGGAATTATTTCTATCGACTACGTGACCAACGAGGTTCAAGCTGGGAGAATTAAAAATAGTGAAGGTAACCTTGATCAGACACCTAACTTCAAACAAGGTCCTAGCGTTGTGGTTCCTGACTCTATCCGATACAATTTCAACACAGAAAAAGCAATCATTTTTAATTCTCGAACCGAACAAGGAGCAGGATATGGAAGTATGGGGCCTTCAAGTGAGAACATGAAGGTTTACACTGAAATGACTAAAAAAGAGAACGACTCTGTTTTTTATTTTCAAAAAGGAAAGCTCACGACCGCTAAAGACACGATTGACCCAGATTACTATATCAAAATCAATAAAGCGAAATTCATCCCTGGCAAGCGAATCATTGCCGGTTTCGCAAACATGTATCTAGTCGATATACCTACCCCGATAGCATTACCCTTCGCTGTACTTCCTTTGACTCAAGGACGCTCTGGCGGTTTAATTTTCCCCACAATTACGAATGACCCTCAGCGAGGCTATGCGATTCAAAATGGCGGCTACTACCTTCCTCTCAGCGAATATGTTGATTTAAACCTTACCGGTGATTATTACACCAATGGTAGCTATGGGTTCAAAGTGCAAAGCGTTTATACCAAACGCTACCGATTTAGAGGAAATGTTAATTTGAGATATGAAAATTTGATCACTAGCCAAAAAGGTTTCGAGGATTACAGTCGAAGTAGCATTTTCAATCTCCAAATCTCTCATAGTCAAGATGCAAAAGCCAATCCAAATTCTAGATTTTCAGCTTCAGTGAATATTGGGTCGAGCTCCTATTTCAGAAGTTCAGCAAATCAGCAAAACCTTGCACTTACGCAAAATAATAACCTTTCGTCTTCGATATCTTACACGAAAACCTTTCCTGCATATCCATCTGTAAATGTCAATCTTAGTGCGACGCATAACCAAAACACAAACACTGAAGAAATCAACTTAACCCTTCCCACTGCTCAGGTGAACATGGAGCGAATCTTCCCCTTTGCACCTAGAAATGGAATGAAAAAGGGGATTCTTCAAAACATTAACTTTCAGTATAGCTCTCGATTCGAAAACAGAATAAAGACCACAGACTCACTTTTCTTAACCGCTAGAATGTTCGATGATGTAAAGATGGGTGCAAGGCATACTATTCCAATTAGTACGAACTTCAAAGTGGCCAAGTTCTTTAGCGTTTCTATGGGAACTAATTATGAAGATTTATGGACTTTTGAAACCTTTACAAGAGGCCAAGACCCAACCATCGAACAAAACAGAGAAATCGTTTTAGACACCGTTAAAGGGTTTGACCGATTTAACAGATATGGTCTTTCAGCCAATATTGGTACCACCGTTTACGGTACCTACACCTTTAAGGAAGGAAATAAATTAGAGGCTATTCGGCACGTAATGCGACCTTCTGTGGGATGGGGATACCGACCTTCATTTGAACAGTATTACGACACCTACACCAATTACGACGGCGAATTGGAGACTTATTCAAGGTTCGAAGGAACCTATAACGGAGCACCCTCTCTCAGTAGAAGTAACGCACTTACCTTTAGTCTCCAAAATACCATTGAAGCTAAGGTCAAATCAAAGGATAGTACAGAAACAGAATCTAGGAAAATTCCGATTTTCAGTAACCTCAATTTTGCCAGTTCTTATAACATGGAGGCCGATTCGCTTAGACTCGCTCCAGTAAGTTTTAATGCTGCAACTGCTATACTTGACCAAAAGATGAATATCAATCTAAATGGAGCCCTTGACCCCTATGCCATCAATGCAGACGGAAGACGAATAAATACATTGAATATTCAAAACGGAGGTGGTTTATTTCGCTTAACTCGAGCAAATATTAATGTGAGCTACCGTCTGAACAACGATACCTTTAAACCCAAAAACCAAAGAGAAGAAAAGGAAGATAACGAGGAGGATTCCCAAAGAGGTTATGACTCTGATTATAGAACAGCATCAGGAGGAGCAGCTAATGATTTATTTGGGTTTGGACTCAATGACGAGCTAGATACTGACGAAGAAGAGAATGAAGAGATTGGTAAATTATACAGAAATGCTATCCCTTGGAATATGAATCTTCAGTTCACAAGCGGATACACCAATGCAGCGAGAGAGAACAACTTTACCAATGCTTCATTGATGTTTTCGGGAAATTTAGATCTTACTCCCGAATGGAAAATCAGATTCTCTTCGGGTTATGATTTCACCAATAAAGGTTTTAACCTAACACAATTAGGTTTTCGTAGAGATTTAAAAAGCTTTGATCTTCGATTTAATTGGGTACCTTTTGGTACGAATACTCGTTGGGACTTTTTTATTGGAATCAAGAGCAGCATGCTCTCTGATCTCAAGTGGGAAAGCCGCAGTCAACGAAACGTAATAAGACGTTAATGAAAAGAATTATCTATACTCCAGATGCACCCGCTCCTATCGGCCCCTATTCACAGGCGGTAGAGTCAAACAATACCTTATTTGTATCAGGTCAAATCGCCATTGACCCTGTAACGGGCGAACTCGTTACGAAAGACATTGTTTGTGAGACAGAACAAGTAATTAGCAATATCAAGGCCATTCTTAAGGAGGCTAATTATCTTCCTGAGCAAGTGGTAAAGTGTAGTATATTTTTAAGTGATATGGCTCACTTTGAAACAGTAAACCGAATCTACGCTACCTTATTTAACGAAAAAACCGCTCCAGCTAGAGAAACTGTCGCGGTTTTAGGTCTTCCGAAGAACGTGAATGTTGAAATTTCACTAATTGCCCAGAAATAGACTACATGGTCTTTCTGTGAAATTCTACTAATCCATCAATAGGCTTACGAAGTACTTTACCCATAACCAAATCATTATTGTTTAGTACTGCCTCTAGCTCATCTTTAAGATAATAAGCAATACTACCTACAAAGTGACATGGCACCTTAGTAGCCAACTCAAACTGCATGATATAGTTATTTACAAATTGCTGTAAACCTTTATTAATTACTCCTCTGCAATATCTATGATCTTTATTTTCAATAAGAAAACGTGCAAAAGTTGCTAGATAGGTATTTGGATTAGGTTGTTTGTATAGGTGCTCTTTGATAATATCAGCCTCTAACGGATACTCTTTAGTGAATTTAATAGCTAAATCCTGAGGGATTTTGTGAAAATATAGATCTCTCAAGAGTTTACGTCCAAAGTAATTTCCGCTGGCATCGTCCATAAGGATATAACCTAGTGAAATTACCTTTTGAAAAGGTTGATGACCGTCGTAATAAGAGCAATTTGATCCGGTACCAAGAATACAAACAATACCTTGTTTACCAATATCTGTAGTGGCGTAAATCGCGGCGTAGGTATCTTCCTTAACATCAATCTTTGCTTTAGGGAAGAAAACGGCGAAAATTTCACTTAGAAACTTCTTCATGCGTTCTGTCCCACAACCTGCACCATAAAAATGAAGTTGAGAAACCTTTTCGCGGTTTTGAGAAATTTCAAAATTATTCGCTAAACGATCCTCGATAACTTCTCTGGTCAATACCTCAGGAGATAAACCTAAAGTTTGAGTTTTGAAAAGTTCCTCTCCTTTTTCATTGAGTGCAATCCAATCAGATTTGGTTGCACCGCTATCTACGATTAAGATCATAAATACCTATCCTTAGATCGATGCAACGTGAAGTGCTAGATCAATTAGTTTATTCGAGTATCCTGCTTCATTATCGTACCAAGAAACTACTTTGAAGAAGGTTGAGTTCAATTCGATTCCGGCATCAGCATCGAAAATTGAAGTTCTTGCATCTCCAATAAAGTCTTGTGAAACTACTAGATCTTCAGTATATCCTAAAACTCCACTTAATTCATTTTCAGAAGCAGCTTTGAAAGTTTTCTTGATTTCTTCGTAAGAAGTTTCTTTTGATAATTTAACCGTAAGGTCAACAACAGAAACGTCTGCGTTAGGGACACGGAAAGCCATACCAGTTAGCTTACCTTCTAATGCAGGAATTACTTTTGTTACCGCCTTAGCTGCACCTGTAGCTGCTGGGATGATATTTAATAAAGCTGAACGACCTCCTCTAAAGTCTTTTCTAGAAGGACCATCAACAGTCATTTGTGTTGCAGTCGTAGCGTGAACGGTTGTCATTAATGCCTCTTCAATTCCAAAGTTGTCGTTAAGAACTTTAGCT
>PZPI01000058.1 GCA_003045935.1 Bacteroidota bacterium
CCGATCCATCCGGTTATGGTCACTCTGGCTTCACCGGCACTTTCTTTTGGGTAGATCCCGCCACTGAACTCATCTATATCTTTTTATCGAATCGAGTGTATCCGTCAAGAGAACGGCAGGCGATCTACGACTTAAGTATCAGAAAGGCAATTTTGTATGAAGCATTGAAGACCGACTAAACGAATTTTAACAGTTTTTCTTCAATTATTCTTTTGAATTGAAAAGGTTAAATAACTTACGTTAGTTATTTTATTAAAATAGCTATTGCCCGTACCTTTATAAAAAAAGGTGCTATTGAAAAAGAGTATTTGGCTTGCCCTATTCTTACTTTACTCCTGCACGAAGGAAACACCATCCCTTCAAACACAGGGATTGCCCCTATACTATTCTATCACCCTTAGCACTTCAGGGAATGGGCAAATTGATTTAAGCCCTGTAACAGCCGACAATCGCTACCTCGCCAATTCAAACCTCGAGATCTCAGCGATTCCCGAAGCGGGTTGGGTATTCACGAATTGGAGTGGATCATTAATGAGTGAAGCAAACCCTCTTTCATTTACTATTGACAATAATCTATCACTCAAGGCCAATTTTACCATTGAGTCACCAGAGGGTGAAGGCTCAGAAGGCGAAGGTTCAGAAGACACCCCAGAAATTATACAACTCGATAATGAGATGACCCTTGTTGCCATCAATGCAAAAGCAGGAGATCGTATTATTTATAATGAGATTGAATACCTTGTTGTTGACGAGCAGATGCTCAGAGAAATCGTCGTCGATCAAAGAGAAGATTTATCCAAACTCATCACTACGCTAGTAACCGACATGAGTAATCTTTTTGAAAACAAAACCACCCTTACCCCTAATATTTCATCTTGGGACACTCAAAACGTAACCACCATGAAAGCCATGTTTAAAGGTGCGACTTTGTACAACGGAGATATCAGTTATTGGAATGTTGCTTAGGTTATTGATTTTTCAGAGTTATTTGCTTCTACAGGAGGCTTTAATCAAGATATCGGAGGCTGGAATACCTCTAGCGCAACTCAAATGGACGAGATGTTTTATAAGGCTGCTGTTTTTAATCAAGATATTAGTAGTTGGTGCGTACCCCTAATTAAAGAAGAGCCAAGAAACTTCTCAACAGAATCACCCCTGTCGCCTGGTCAGTTGCCTCTTTGGGGTGAATGCCCTGAGTAATTATTTACGCTTCCACACCTGGGTTCTGCCTAGCAAAGAAAAACCAAGATAACCACGAACATTAAGGGTGTTATCATCTTTCAAAGTGATGGTACAATCGTAATTTTTACCATTTGCAGGGTCCATGATTTTACCCTTAGTCCATGAGTCATCATCTGGCTTTAAGCCCTTGACAATGACCAGGCCTTCGATGGGTTTATTATAGTCAGCTCCCTTACAATACACGCAAGTTTTACCTTGATCTTCAGGTAAAAGAAGACGTTCAATTTTTCCGTAAAGCTTTCCATCTTCAACATAAAGAAGGATTTCAGATTTCTCAACTCCTGTCTCATCATCGACGGTTACCCAACGGCCCTCAATGTCTGGAGTCTGAAAAAAGAGCGCTAAGGAAAGTAATAGTGATACCATTTTTTCTTTCTAAATTAGGTAAGATGTTAAAACCAGCAGTATGAAATTCGAAAAATTAACCCTTTTTATTAAATCAGTATTTATAGCAGGTTTAATGCTGGCAACCACAACTACTTCGGCTCAAAAAGAAAATAAGTTTAAACTAGATCCCTCGACAAATATGCTAATGACCGGCAAAGGGCCAGGGCAAGATGGATCAATAAATCCATTCGCAGGCCAAGACTGTGTGGCTGTGGTAGAAAACCTAGCTAAGGCTCCATTTTCGGTTAGAATTCAAAAAAATGGCGTGGTTTTAAGAACTATTGAAATTGGTACTAAAGAAACCAAACGCATTGAACTTAAAGGTTCAGAGGAACTTTACATTGACACTCAAAAGAAAACTACTCGATTCACCATAAACTATCAACAAACTTCTAAATCTTAAAAAATGAATAAACTATTAACTGGGCTCATCTCTCTTATTCTATTCTCATGCACTAGTAGGGCACCTCAACCAAAATTATCTCTTGCACAGTGGTCGTTGCATCGAATGATTTGGGAAAAAAATATTTCTCCATACGATTTTGCAGAGTATGCGCACAATTTAGGATTCAAAGGCTTAGAATATGTAAATCAATTGTATCCAGAGGTCATGCTTGCAGAAGATAAGGCTGCAGCCATCGATGAGTTTGTAGCCAAGAACAATGAACTAGCCAAAAAATATCAACTACAAAATGTACTCATCATGATTGATGGAGAAGGTAGTCTTTCTGTAGCCGATGAAACTGAGCGAACTAAGGCTGTTGAAAATCACAAGATTTGGATAGATGCTGCCTCAGCAATGAACTGTTCAGCAATTCGTGTAAATCTTCACGGGTCTAATAACCCTAATATCTGGAATGAAACTTCGGTAAAAAGTCTAACTGAATTGGCTAACTATGCTATAGACAAAAATATCAACGTGCTCGTTGAAAATCACGGTCGATTAAGTTCGAACGGAGAAGCATTAATGGAAGTCATCAACAATGTTGATCTACCGAATTGTGGAACCCTTCCCGATTATGGGAACTTCTGTATCGCTGAAGATGGCTATGGGTCAATTACTGATGAAAACTGTAGTGAGGTATACGACATCTACAAAGGTGTTGAAGAGATGATGCCGAAAGCTATGGCCCTTAGTGCAAAGTCATTTGACTTTGATAAGGAAGGAAATGAAATTAATATTGATTTTACTCGAATGCTGTCAATTGCCAATAAATACAATTATCAAGGTTTTATTGGAATTGAATACGAAGGAGATAAACTAGGTGAAATTGAAGGTATTGTTGCAACTAGAGATCTAGTACTAAAAAATCTTAATGCTAATGAAAATTACTAACTTCATAATCGCATTATTGTTTTGTGTTTACGTAGGAAATGCTCAATCACCTATTGGCGGATGGCAAGCAAAAACTACAGATACAAATGGTAACGAATTAAACGTATCAGCTATTGTCACCGAAACGCACCAAGTGATTACTTGGTACGACACCACCGGAGACTTTATTAAAACCATGGGTGGATCATGGACCCTCTACGGCGATCGCTGGCAATTAAACGTTGAATTCGACTCTCATACCCCCGATAACGTAGGGAGAACAAAAGAGTTTACTATCATTCCCAGCGCAGAGGGTTATCTTCTTTTGCCTTTAGGTCTGACTTTCAAACCAATTGATAATGGCTACCCAGGCAAACTCATGGGAGCCTGGCAAATGACTGGCCGAAAGCGCGGAGAAGAAATGATCTCAAGACCAATTAACCAGGCACGTAGAACTCTAAAATTGCTGTCAGGAAAGCGATTTCAATGGATTGCCTTTAATCTAGAAACTAAAGAGTTTTTTGGAACCGGTGGAGGGACCTACACTACGGAAGACGGCACCTATACTGAAAACATTGAGTTCTTCTCGAGAGATCATTCAAGAGTTGGGGCCTCATTAGCATTTACCTATCAACTCATTGAAGGGCACTGGCATCACTCAGGTTTGAGTAGTAAGGGGAGCCCCATATATGAAATCTGGAGTAAATAATGTGGGGAGCCAACGAATGGACTGATCGAATGTTTCGAAAATATTGGTGGCTCTTGCTGCTTATTGTAATTGCTTATTTAACGATTAAGTTAACTATAGCTTAGTCATCTTATCGAGTTCTAACAGCGAATTAAGGAGTAACTGTGTTCCTTTTGCAATATCCTCAGGAGTAGAGTACTCCAAAGGAGAATGACTTATTCCCTCATAACTAGGTATAAAAATCATACCCGTTGGCCCTATCATCGCCATATCTTGAGCATCATGCCCGGCTCCACTAGGCAGGCTCAATTGAGAATATCCTAGACGTTTGGCCTGATCGCTAATAACTTTACGAATACGATCATCCATCATCGCAGGTGGACTAGTTGCATCAATAGGAGAAAATTCAAAGGTGGTTTGATATTTTTCTTTAATGTCCTTTGTGCTAGAAACAATAGCCTCATAAACCTCCTTAATGCGCTCTGAACTCAAATCTCTAATTTCTAAACTCATTCGAACCTCTCCAGGGATAACGTTAGGTGCCCCAGGAAGTGCCTGTATGCGCCCGACAGTAGCTACCTGATTTCCTTCAATACTCTTTGCTATTCTATTCACATTTAATACAAACTCAGCAGATGCAAGCATCGCGTCTTTACGTTTATTCATCGGGGTGGTCCCGGCATGATTTGCAAATCCTTTGACAACAACATCCCACCATTTGAGACCGACTATTCCTTCAACTACCCCTACATCTAGACCTTGATCGTATAGATTTGAACCCTGTTCGATATGTAATTCGATAAAGGCATGCAGATCTTCCTTGCTTCGTTTGACTGAGAAAATGGTAGACGAGTCTCCACCTAAGCGATCAACTCCTTGAGCATTAGTATAGCCTGATGCGGTTTTCACTTTAAGAGTCCCTTCATCAATCTTGCCAGCAAGTGCGCGGCTACCAAATACCCCTCCTTCTTCATTAGTAAATATCAACAGTTCAAAATTGTGATTGGTTTGTATATTCTGTTCAACTAATGTCTGCATTACCTCTAGGGCAGCCATACTACCCACCTGTCCATCGTAATGGCCACCATTAGGCACCGCGTCAATATGAGAACCGAAAGCAACGACCTTTGAAAGTCCTTTTCGGCCTTTTCTTAACGCTGAAATATTACCGGCTGCATCAATGCGAACTTCAACTCCAAGATCATTCAGACGCTTAATCACATATTCTCTTGCATCAAGTTCATGATTGCTGTAAGCCACACGATCATTACCACCCTCATCGTTGATTCCAAAGGTTTTTAGCGTTTCTAAATTTTGATTCACTCTTTCTGCATTTATTTGATACTGTGCAGAAGAGATCGAGAAGAACAAAAACAAAACAAAGGTGAATAGCGCTGATCTCATGATAAATTTATTTTTGGTCATTGTAGTTTTTTCGAGCGTCTTTGAAGTGATTGAATACCGTATTGACAAAGGTTAATATGAGGCCTACTCCAAGACCAATATAAATAATGGTGAATATCTTGCCTAGATCGGTCTTTGGTGCAAAATCTCCGTATCCAATAGTAGTTAAGGTAATCGAAGCAAAATAAAGAGCATCAATAAACCGCCAGCCCTCTGCATACATGTATACAAAAGCTCCTCCAAATAAGATGATTATCGAAGCCCCAAGGAGGCTTCGATAGTCTTTGTCTTGAAGAAATTCAATAAATGTTCGAATAAAAAATCGCAACGGATAGCTATTATATGATTTATTCTACAATTTTTACATCCACCGAAGTTCTTGCTTGCCATCCGGTTACATCAGTAACAGATAGTGCTAAATGATAGTCCCCCGTGTCTATAGTTGTTGGAATGGTGACAACCGCTTCTATTTCAAAATTGGTTAAACCTTCAGGAACATTATTATTTGTAGAAAAATTAAATGGATTTACTGCCGTAGTAATCGGTTCTAATTCGCAAGGATCCTCTTGATCGTCATGAGTGTGATGGTCAAAATTATGATGCATCTCAATAGAATAGCTTGCCAACTCTAAGTTATCGGCAACCTTAGCTTTAATCGTATAGCTCTGCCCTCGACTAAGATTTTCACAAGTCTGTGGAAAGCCTCCAGAATAGTTAACGGTAATTGTTGGCTTTTCTTCATCGATTTCTGTTTCGGTGCAAGAAACTAGCGCCAAGGCAAAAAAACCAAGTAATAAAAGGCTCCATTGATTATAACTCTTCATAAACGCTTTCACTTTTTAGGTGTTCTAGTCTAAAATAAGCATTTACTAGACTCCCTCTTCTACAACCAAATCAAAATGCGCTTCAGCCGTTGTACTATTACCTGCCTGATCAACAACGATAATATATACGTGGTATTCACCTAATGCTGCATTTTCTGGCACCATAATGTCTTCATGAAGCTCAGCATTTAGTACTTGATATTTAGCATCAGTGTAAACCTCTTCAAACTCCCAAGCAACTTCACCAGCGGCTGGAGTGATTTCATCGCTATGAATATCAACAGTAATACTTTCGATTCGAGCAAATGCTAGAATATCAGCCCCTATATGCATAGACTCGCCTGGGTGAGCAATACCTTCGTCGGCATGAACATCTTCGGCTCCTTCATCGTGAACCGCTCCCACTTCTACATTAGAAATTACAGGTGGTTGAATCTCATCATCAGTACATGAAACGAATAAAAGGATTGTAAAAAAAGATAAAAGGATTGGTTTAAAAATCGCTTTCATAATGTGTTGTTTTTAAAAATTATAAGTAATTGATAAAGAAAAATTTCGTGCAGGTTCAGGAACATCGATCAGGCGGTAAAAGCTGGTGTGATCGAAGTATTTAGTATTGAATAAATTATTGATCTTGAAACGAAGATTGATCGGTTCAGCGTTATTGCTCAGGTTTAACTCAGAGAGAAATGACAGGTTGAAGAGTTGATATCCCGGGGTTTTTTCTTCGGGTGGAACAATTCGATTCTGCGCAGCGGTTATTCGATAATCAGTAATCAGTCTGATATTCCTAAATAGCTCACCTGTCTCGAAGCTTTTAGAAAGCGAAAACAGGCTAGATAGTGGCGGATTAAAAGGAAGCGTGAATCCTTTTTTAGGACCCTCTAACTGTTCTGCATAGACATACTCCACCGAACTATCCAAACTCAGTGATCGATTAATAGTAAGCCCAAAAGAAACCTCCCCGCCATATCTAAGCACCTCAGCTTGTTGATAAGCATATACCTGAAGTGTTTCGTAATAATCAGCGGTCGGATTTAAATAAATGAAGTTGGTGAAATAATTCACAAAAGGACTGAAGCCAAAATTTAGGATTTCACCAGACTGATTCCATTCAAAATCGAATTGATACGACTCCTCGGCTTCTAGATCTAATTGACCACGTTCAAATCGATACATGTGATAATTAACCCCATCAGAGGCCAATTCATTCGCTAATGGTATTCTAAAGCTCTTTCCTAAATTAAATTTTAAAGCTGTTCGGTCCTTAAGATAACTCATACCAACAGACCCACTATAACTTCCGAAACTTAAATCCTCATCTGAAGCTCGTTGTAGATTTTGAAACTCCAAAATACCTAATGAGTTTTCAACAGGTGTCTGAAACCAATCTACGTAAGAATCGGTAGTTACTCGACCGATATCATACCGAAGTCCTCCTTGAAGGTGTAAATACTCTGAAAGTCTAATATGATCAAAGGCAAATATCCCAGCTGTAAATCGTTTGAAAGAAGGGATTAAAAACCCCCATCCGCCAATTCGATTGTTTTGAATTTCACCATTAAATCCGAAAGACAATTCATGAACTCCCCTATTCTCTAAAGAATTGTGAAGGTTTAAAGTATACGTATTCTTAGAGAAAACTCGTTCACTGCTGCTCGTCGGTTTAGGCATGAAGCCGTGCGGAACGGGCTCTGACTGCTCAGTACGCTCGTTATTTTGGAATCCAAAATCGATCTGCAAAGTACTATTCGGTCTGAAGAATTGAAAGTTCTGAATCCATTTGAAATGATTTACCTCGTGAAACGGGAGATCCACATCCCTAAAAGAAGCATCGTAATCAATTGATGACGAACGCACCTCAAGACCATGAGCATTGGCAAAGAAACCATTATTACCATTCATGTTACTGAGCGAAGTTTCAGCCTTGAAACGTTCACCTATAAAACCAAAGGTTAGTCCGAAGTTTGTCTCGTTACCAGCTGTATTTCGAATGCGATTATCAGCCAGTTCAAAGACATAATTGTCGTAAAGTACTCGGTCAGTGGGCACTTTATAATCGGCGTAATCACGATAAGTTACTCTAGCCCTGTAGTACCAATTTTCATTTCTAGCTACGATCGACGAAGAGACTCCAATCAGTTCATTATTCGTTTCACCGGTGAGGTTAATATCACCACTGAAAGTGTTCTTTGCTGGGGTCTGTGGCGGACGTATATCAATCACCCCCCCAATTGCATCTGAACCATAAAGTAAGGATGCCGGTCCTTTAATAATTTGAACATCCTCTACTGCGTACTGATCAATCTCTAAACCATGATCATTTCCCCATTGTTGTGCCTCATGCTTAATTCCATTCTGAACCACAGAAACTCTATTAAACCCTAAACCACGAATTACCGGTTTTGATTGTCCTGAACCTATAGTAATAGTACTCACTCCCGGTATCTTACGAAGGGTCTGCATCAAGCTATTTTCTCGATTCGCAATCAGAAAGTCCTTGGAGACTCCGACCGTCACTGTCGAAAGTTCTTGAGCGCGTTGTTGAGGCGTTTGACCAAAAATCTCAACTTCATCTAAAGTGGTAAGCTCAGCATCTAATCTTATTACTAACTCCTCACTAGGGCATACTCTGAAGAAGGAAAAGAAAGTCTGAAACTACCGTCCTTCGCAGTAACAACACCTACATTACCTATTACCACACTCGCACCCTCAATAGGGTTACTTGTGTCAGCATCAATAACTCGCCCGCCCACAGATAGATTAGTCTGTGCAGAAAGTAAGGTAGATTGTACTACCATTAGTAAAACAAGTATCGATCTAAGCATATCGATATTCAGAGAAGATTAATTAGAAACAAGGGGAATCCTGCATTA